>BNXR01000139.1 GCA_025999735.1 Bacteroidia bacterium
AAGGGGCGAGAAAATACTGGATAGCGAGTGGTCCCGCGGGTACCACAGTTTCGAGTTCAGGCGTTTTGACTCCTTCCGCAGCAGGTACAATAGTTGTAAAGGGAGCCGTAGCGGCAGATGATAGGTATTTGGCAGACACCACACAATATACAATTGTTGTAACCAAGAAGCCGCAGACCATCACCCACACTATCACAGGAACACCACCAGGACAGATATCTAAAGTATATGGTGATGCTGCCTTCCAACTTAAAGGAACTCCTCACAATGTTGCAGCTACCAGCGGTTTGGCCTGCACTTACTTTTCCGATAATACACTTGTGGCAACAGTGGCTGCTGACGGCTTGGTGACCATCAAGGGTGCAGGTACTGCAAACATCAGGGTTTCGCAAGCAGGAGATGCGATGTATGATGCCGCAATAGATGTTGATATTACGTTAGTTGTAGCCCGGAAACCCATTAACATTACAGTTGATAACAAAAACAGGCCGTATGGTTCAGCTAATCCTCCCTTTACGTTTACTTATGGTAGCTTTGCGTATAGCGAAAATGCCATAAACATTACCTTGGCGACTGCGTTGTTGGCTGCAACGAGCACTATTGCCGGACCAGCAAGTTCGGTGACTAGTACGTATCCAATTACTTGCACTCTCGGCGGCGCGTGGAATAATTATGACCTCACTGTAACTCCCGGTACATTAACCATAACCAAGGCTCCGCTGACGGTTACTGCCAGAAACGATAGTAGGGGATACGGTGAACCCAATCCGACATTTGCTGTTGATTATTCCGGTTTTGTGAATGGCGAGAGCGCAACGAGTACCGGCTTGGCAGCGGCAATAGTGTTTACGTGCGCAGCCGTGAATGTTACTCCGGTTTCAGCTGTGGATATTGATATAACACCTGTCACCCTCACTAATTATAACATTACTTTCAACTCCAGCAAATTGACCATCACCCCGGCACCCCTGACGGTGACGGCTGTCGATACGTTCAGATACTATGGCGACCCGAATCCACAGTTTAGGCTCTCCTATTCGGGCTTTAAGAATAGCCAAACAGCGAGCGTACTGCTCCCTGCCCCATCGGCAACTTGCTCTGTGGGTGCCTATTCACCGGTCGCTGTCTATCCGAATGTTATTGTGCCCAGCGGTGGTGGCGACAATAAAAATTATACGATTACGTATAATCCTGGAACGTTGACCGTCAATGCGCTCGCACCGGTAATCACGTGGAATTTAGCTGACCCTTACGACATAGCCAGGTATGGCGATACAATACCATTGCTCGCTACTTCCAACGACGGAGGGGCGATTACCTACACGTCAAACAGTTCTACATTAGTGATTATAGGGTCTGGGTCAGGGCAAAGAGCAGTCGTCAAGGCGGCTGGTGGTCCCTTTACCATCACAGCTTCTCAGCCGGTACCGCAATCAGGCTACTCCTCTGCACCTGCTCCTGTGGTAAAGACCTTCAACCTTCAGCCAGCCCTTCTTACCGTCAGGGCAAACAATGCGAGCAGGGAGTACGGCACAGACCCAAGCACCGGTTATTCTGCTACTTACAGCGGGTTTAAATTTGACGATGATGAGACTGTTTTGACCACTCCCCTCACATACACGACTACTCCCCCCACCGCCTCATCGAGCGCACTGCCGGGGTCGTACCCCATTACTTTAACAGGTGGAGCGGCAGCCAATTATACTTTTACTTACACCCCTGGCGGCACGCTGACCATCACGCCAGCTCCCTTGCTTGTGCACGCTACCCCTGCTTCCAAAACCTACGGCGAGCCAGACCCCGGTTTTGCGCTCACCTACGGCGCCTTAAAGGTTGGTACCGATAATATCAGTAACAGCATTACCACTGATCCCACGCCATACAAGGATCCGGCGACCAGCAATGATGCAGGGATTTATCCTAAGGCCATCAGACTGAAAGATGGTGCGCCGCTGGACGGCAAATACTATTTTGTTTTTGATTCGGCGACCTTTACTATCAACAAGAAGCCTCAAACAATAGCATGGACAAATGCAACTGAGTCTTTCGATTATGGCATGACCCCGATTACCCTTTCGTCGCTGTGCACCGATACGACAACAACGCCGAAGCTATCTACTACATATATTTCTTACACATCCAGCGACCATACCGTGGCCACCATCTCAGGCACCGGTGCGGGTGCTCAGCTCATCATTGTGGGTGTAGGTACGTGCACCATAACGGCCACCAAGGCAGGGAACAACAACTATGAAGACGCAATTCCCAAAGATATGGCGCTCACCGTCACTGGGCTTAAACCGACCATCACGTGGAATTATACGTCATCTCTTACGGTTACATACGGGGATACACTTAAATTTGGCACTGCTCTGTTTGAGGGTGCTACTTCCAGCAACGGACTGCCGATTGCCTACGTTTCACTTGGCGCTGGGATAGAGATTGTTGGCTCAACGGCCATCGTCAAAGGGAGTGGCGGTACGGTAACAGTCCAGGCTCAGCAAATAGGGACAGGTAACTACCTTACTGCTGACCCTGTGCAAAAGACCTTCACTTTGCAGAAGGCACCGCTTACGATTACCGCAGACAATAAGAGCATTGAGTATGGTGAAACCCCTGTATATACTGCTTCTTACAGTGGGTTTAAATTGGATGATAATGCGACGAAGCCGGGAGTTTTGGGCGGTACGCTGACATACGCTCCTACTCCTATCGCAGCGTCAGCCATGGAGTTTGGAAGCCATGACATTACTCCATCAGCTGAAACGGCAACCAATTATGATACTGTTTATGTTAATGGTAAACTGAATATTGCGAAGGCTCCCCTGCATGTTTACGCTCGCGCTGCGTCCAAAGTTTACGGAGAGGCGAATCCACCTTTGACGTTCTACTATGATACGACAGATTTTAAGAATAGCGATAAGCTCTCCATATCCACCCTTCTAACTGAGCCTTCTGCTAACGCGCCCAGTATATTGGCCACTACGCCTGTTGGCACTTATTCTAATGCCATCACAGTGGGTGGTGGTGCGTCGGACAAATATAATTTTATCTATACGCCGGCGACCTTTACTATCAACAAGAAGCCTCAAACGCTGGAATGGGTAGCGGCATGGCAACCTTCAGGTAGTAGGTCGGTAGCTTATGGGGTTGCTCCGATTAACCTTTCGTCAGAGTGCACCGATGAGACACCACTACCGCGGTTAGGCACTACCTCTATTTCTTTCAGTTCTAGTAACCCTAGCGTGGCCACAGTTTCAGGTAATATGCTCACTATTCTGCGTGTTGGTACTACCATCCTAACGGCCACCAAGGCCGGGGACAGTAATTATGACGATGCTTCCGCTGCTGTGACGCTCACCGTCACTGTGGGCACACCGACAATCAGTTGGATTGATGGCACTGGACCTTACACAGTCACGTATGGTGATACGCTTAATTTTGACGGTATAAATCTTCCGCGCGCTACGTCCACCAACGGACTACCGGTTTACTATGTGGCAGATGACCCTGCTGCGTTGGTGATTATAGGGTCTGGGTCAGGGCAGAGAGCTATAGTCAAGGCAAGTAGCCTCTCGACAGCAATCACAGCTAAGCAGACAGGAGATGGTAGCCACTACGCTGACGCTACTTCTACTTCTCCAGCTGCAATTACTATTAACTTTCAGCCAGCACCGCTTACCGTTAAAGCAGCCGATAAGACCATTACTTATGGTGCAGACCCTGCCCCCACATCCACGAGTTATTCTGTCTCTTACAGCGGATTTAAACTTGGTCAAGGGGCGGAAATTGTGACCGGTACTCCGGCATACAGTGTTGGCAGTGCCGTGGTAGGCAGTCCGGCAGGAAACAGCTACGCCATTACTCTATCAGGTGGTGTAACGGCAGCACCCAATTATACCATTACTCCTGTGCCCGGCACACTGACTATAACGAAAGCCGACCTGACGGTGACCGCTATCGATACGTTCAAAGCATATAGCGACCCGAATCCACAGTTTAGGCTCTCCTATTCGGGCTTTCAGAATGGCGAAACTGCTGCGGACCTTCTAAATGAGCCTACAGCATACACGAATGTACCACAATCCGCAGCTGTCG
>BNXR01000140.1 GCA_025999735.1 Bacteroidia bacterium
GCTGTACACCATCACCCTCTGTCCCACGTCCAAGAAGGACCGCTTCCTGAAACGTATCAAAACCGGTGCCGCACAAGAAGCTACACCCGAAGAGAAAAAAGAAGAAGCCGAAGCCACACAAGAAGTAGTACCAGCCACAGAAACACCACCCGAAACACCAGCAGAAACGAAAGAGGAAGCGAAGGAAGAAGAGGTGAAAGAAGATGCACCGTAGGGGCGCACCTGCGTGTGCTTCTTGTCTTGAACTGTGATTTTAGTATGATTATCAAGATTACCATGATGTATTCCCTACGGGAAAAGGTTGCTATGTGTCATTGTTTCTATTGATATGCAAGTCCTAACGGACTTTGCCCGTAGGGCATCCATGTCAATAGAAGACGACATCCCCACCCAATGAACTATTTGCCCGTAGGGCATCCATCCTATATTCATATCCCTCTTTCATCATGGTAATCCTTTAATCCTATTAAAATCACGGTTCAAGACAAAAAAGGTGAGCACATAGCTGGTTATTCAAATCTTTTATCGTAACTTATGCCTAAACGTTAAAACAATTTTCATTTATTCACTTCTTTAAATTCAATTATTATGGTAGAGTATGTATTAACAGAGAATCTTCTCACGGATGCGCCTGATGATTTCAGGGCACAGGT
Organism: Bacteroidia bacterium; assembly: GCA_025999735.1. Classification (GTDB taxonomy): domain Bacteria; phylum Bacteroidota; class Bacteroidia; order Bacteroidales; family Marinifilaceae; genus JAISHE01. Next base: position 654 of record BNXR01000140.1, read on the forward strand.
AGTAAATGTGCAGTCGCACAACGAGGATGACATCCTTGAGCGTATTATGAAAATCGGGGCGGGGCTTACCCGCTCGGACGTGCGTAGCGTCCTCGAAGCACAAAAGCAGGTCATCACCGACCTCATTTCCGACGGCGACGGCGTCAACACCGAGTTATTCAATGCTTTTCCCGCCATAGCAGGCGTGTTTCAGAGTGCTGAAGACTCCTTCGACCCCACGCGCCACAGTCTCAAACTGCACCTGCAGCCCGGCAAGGCACTCAAGGCAGCCGAAGCACAGGCACGTACCAAAAAGATGGCAGGCACGCTGTTACCGATGTTCATTACATCGGTGAACGATTTGGAAAGCGGCACGGTGAACGACATCATCACGCCCAACAGCAACCTTAAAATCAGCGGTCATCGTATCAAAATCGTGGGTGATGCAATAGTTGACGGCGTTCACTTTGTGTATGCCGACGGGACATCATCGATTAAGGTTCAGAACAGGAATATCGCACTCAATAACCCGAGTGAGTTGTTGCTGATTGTGCCGACATTACCGGTGGGGCAGTACAAGATACGCATACAGACGTATTTCAGCGGTAATGGTAAATATATACTGAAAACGCCGCATATATTTATGTTTGAAAAGCTGCTCACCGTGCAATAGTAAAGAATATTATTTATTACGTTTATCGTAAGACATCCCTTACGTTCGACGTAAGACATCCCTTACGTTCATCGTAAGACATCCCTTACGTTCGACGTAAGACATCCCTTACGTTCATCGTAAGACATCCCTTACGTTCGACGTAAAATGTATCTTACGGTCGGAATATGTAGGGGCGGGGGTTGTCCGCAATGTAGAGACGCGATTAATCGCGTCTCTACAACATTCTTTGATAACGCTATTGTTGTATTAGAAATTTGTATTACTTTTGCTCGCATATTTCAAAACTATACATAAAATAGTAATTAAAGTAATTTGAACTTATAGCGGTTATTCTCTCTTTGTCGAAATCTACCAAAGTTTCAGCACGAGAATAAGTTTGCGAATGTTCACGCCGATGGGCGTGAACTGTTTCGTGCTTATTGGGTGCAATGGTTTTGGTAGAGCCAGACAAAGAAGATAAGCGATTAACGAACAGTTTCACGCTTTCTTTTATGTCGAAAAATCTACAGATAGAACAAATCATACAGCAACAATTGCAAGCCGAAGGCAGAAATGTGACGTGGCTATGCCAAAAATTAGGTTGGCAGCGAATAAAATGGTATCGCTTCTGTGGTAGCGGACTAATAGAAGTTCACGATTTATATAATCTCTCTGTCCTTTTGAGGCACGATTTCTTCCAGTATTATTCCCGCCTACTTGAAAACCACTCCGTAGAGTGTAACAAATTAGATACAGATGTGTAACGAAAGAGTAACACCACATCGCTAATTATCAAACATTTATATTATAATTTTGCACCCTTATTATAATGAATTTAAAGGTCTGCAAAAAGGAGTGGACGTAAAACAAAAACTATTATGGAAGTGAGAGTAGGATTATGTAACTGGGGAAACAAACAGGAGTCTTTGCCAGATGGCTTAAGTGTTGTAAAAAAAGGGAATTGCTATATTGCTAAAAATAAAAACAGAATAGATGCAATTTATGTGGAATCTGATGCCCATTTGAATATTGCTGATAATGTACACGCAGTAATTGACAAAAATTCGGAAGGCAGAATCTATCTCGGAGAAGGGAGTGGAGTAACGATTAAATAAGTTTGAATATGTATGTACATTTAAAACACTGCTGGGCGGGTACTTACAAATTAAATTACAATATATTATGGGAAAATTATCAGATGAATCATCTACATCTTGGGGAAATTTAATAGCATTTTCAATCATAATCGTAGGTGGAATTGTATCGGTCTTTGGACTTCTGGACCTATCTTGGAGTACTCCTATGGTAGAAAACTCCGGAAAAAGTGCGGATGCCCGAAATCCTTCGAATTCTAAGAAAAGTGATGAATCCGGATGGTTTGGAGGACTTTTTGATTCCAAGCCTAAAGAGTTTGAATTCGCCCAAACATATCAATTCCATGGAAATACCACAGAGAATCAAACTCAGACCGTCCATATTCCGGCGAGATTTCAGCAAACTTCTATCGGAGTCAAACCTGTATTTGGAAGCAATAGGACTGAAACTTATACTACAACGGTCACACGTCATCTGACACTCACAGCGTACGCGAAATTCATATTTAAAGGTTCCAAATCCAAGTTTGATTCCGCAATGAATGATGAATTTACGATAGGGCAATTAGAAATAGAATTTCGAAAAGTTGTCGGAACCGAAGCTTCGGTTGGATCATATTACCCGATCTTCGCAAGAAATCAGGAGGATATTAATACCAAATATATACAGAAGCTTAATGAAAGTCCCGTTTTGAAGAGATTAAATGTCGAGGCTAAGGAACTTTTATTCCAGTATACAGAAAGATGAGCCGAACAAACATTAACTCATCAAAAGTAGGAGGTTGCGTGTCAAGCCCGCAATGACGGATAGGTAGAGACGGGGCATGCCCCGTCTCTACACGTTTACGCCCATGAACATTCGCGGACGCCTGACCTTCAATGGTAGTGGTGATTACACCTACGTCAATCAAGACAAGTTGAAGATACCCATCCGCTTCACGAGTATCGGTGCAGACACGGCACGCTTGATTTATGCGAGCATCAACTTCACGGTCGAGGACGACTTTAAGTTGAACAAGGGCTTTATATATAAAGGTGAGATGCGGTTGCAGTCCAGACATCCCGATATGTGCTTTAACGGCTTTGTGCGGATGACGTCGGACAGCCTGTACTTGAAGCACTCGTGGTTGAAGACACGCACTCATTTGGTGGCCAGCGATATACGGATACTATCACCGATACCGCCGTTCATCCTCGTTATGGTTTGACCTACACGCCTAAGAAGGAGGATGTGCAGGGTTTCGGTAAGTTGGCGACAGAGTTACCAATCAATGGTATCCGCCAGAGTATGGTGGGTGGTATATCGTACGACATCAAGGAGGAGGTCTTAAAGTTGTTCGATGTACTCTATCGCCTTGACTTTGCCTTGTTGCCGAGCCTGGACAACATCATCGCGCAGGACTTCGTGTCACAGGAGGTCAATGTGCTTGAACAGGACACGTCCTTGCAGGCGAAGTTGGCACTCGTCTATGGCACCGACTATTACAGTACGAAAGAGGGGACGGCCAACGTGACGGTGCCCACTCATATCCCTGACTCATTGGGTGGTTTGTTTGCGTTGGACGCTTTGAGTATGAAGTGGGACGCTAAGGCGAGTTCTTATACGGCGGACAGCAAGGTGAAGGTGCTCACGGCGCGGAAGAAGGTCGTGGACGCCCCCTTTGACATCAAAATGGAGCTGATACCGCGTCGTACGAACAGTCAACTGTTTATCT
>BNXR01000141.1 GCA_025999735.1 Bacteroidia bacterium
TTTATGGACTTAGTACCATGATAGGCAGGTTTGTCAATTATTTATTGGTACCCTTGTACACAAGTTTATTTTCGGCAAGTGAATACGGCATTGTTATTGCACTGATGTCCTATACGGCCCTGGTAATGGTTATTTTGACGTATGGAACAGAAACCGGCTTTTTTAGGTTTTCATCGGAAAATAAAGAAAATGTATTTTCTACCTTAATGACTTCTTTGTCAGTTACGACTCTCGTCTTTTTCGGAATAATGTTTTGTTTTATTAACCCTATTGCCAACTTTTTAGTTTTGGCAGAACACAAAGAATATCTTGTTTTACTGACGATTACTATAGGGCTTGATGCCATTTCTTCCATTCCTTTTGCGTTGCTGCGGCAGGAAGGTAAAGCTATTCGGTTTGGAGTAATCAAACTTATAAATATTGGTGTTAATATAGCTGGTAATTTATTTTTTCTTTTAGTTTGTCCTTGGTTAGAGAAAAAAGGAATTTATGTGCCGTTTTATAATCCGGAAGGGGGTATTGTTTATGTGTTTATTTCCTATTTCATTGCATCAATAACAACCCTCATCCTATTAGTCCCTTCGTTTTTTAAGTTTAAATTTTATTTTTCCATTTCTTTATTAAAAAAAATACTGATTTATTCCCTTCCTATTTTTATTGTTAGTATTGCGGGAATGATTAATATTCAAGGTGATAAAATATTAATTTCTAAAGTATTAGATTCTACTGCGACTGGAATTTATGGGGCAAATTATAAATTAGCGGTTATAATGACCCTTTTTACGCAAGCTTTTAGATATGCTTTTGAGCCATTTTTCTTTAATTACGCCAAAAATAGTGATTCTAAAGAGGTATATAAAAATGTATTTCTCTACTTTACTTGCTTTGGATTACTCATATTTTTTGGTGTGATGATTTGGTTGGATGTTCTCAAACATTTTTTGCGTAGTTCGGAATATTATGAAGGCTTAAAAATAATACCTTGGGTGCTGTTAGCTAATTTGTTTCAGGGTATGTATTATTCTCTTTCACTGTGGTATAAATTAACAGATAAGACAAAATACGGTGCTTATATGGCAATCGTCGGATGCGTGATTACGATTACGATGAACATTTTACTACTTCCAAAAATAGGTTATATGGCATCGGCATATTCCGTATTTATTTGTTTTTTAACGATGTGTATCATGTCGATAGTGTTGGGTAAAAAGCATTATAAAATAAAATATGATATAGGAAAAATCATTTTTTATTTTGCCTTAGCATTGGTCTTGTATTTTATAAGTGTCTATATAAAATTTGATAATGCGTGGATGACAGGTTTTGCCAGAACACCTTTGTTGTTGTTGTTTGTCCTTGTTTTTGTGCTGAAAGAAGTAAAGCCATTGGCAAGAAAACAATAGAAATTATCATTGGTTTTACGAACAATATAATGGGGTGTAAATTATGAACGCATTAATATGGACGGTATTAGGGACAGGTTTTATATTTCTGATGACTTGTTTGGGCTCTTCTATTGTGTTCTTTTTTAGAAAAGAAGTAAATAAGAACATACAAACAATATTTTTAGGTTTTGCCGCGGGAATTATGATCTCAGCCGCTGTTTTCGGATTACTTGTTCCCGCAATAGAACAATCAGAAGCAAATGGCTTTATTGGCTGGGTTCCAGCGGCAATAGGATTTGTTTTTGGCATTCTTTTTCTTTTAGTTATTGATAGACTTATTCCTCATTTACACCCTGAAACAAACACACAAGAAGGGCTTTCAACATCAATGAAAAGGACAACGCTTCTTGTATCAGCGGTGACAATACATAATATACCGGAAGGCATGGCTGTTGGCTTATCCTTTGCATTGGCAGCCCAAAATCCTGGCGATGGGATGTTGTATAGTGCTGCAATAGCATTGTCGCTTGGTATAGGAATACAAAATTTTCCTGAAGGAGCGGCTGTTTCATTACCGCTTAAACGAGAAGGGATAAAAACAGGTAAATCATTTTTAATTGGTTGCCTTTCTGGAATAACGGAACCACTATTCGGGATATTAATGGTATTGCTTGCTAGTTTTATAGCCCCAATTATGCCTTGGTTACTTGCATTTTCGGCAGGGGCAATGATGTATGTTGTGGTTGAAGAATTAATACCGGAAGCACATTTAGGGGAACATTCTCATATTGGGACATTGTCGGTGATGGCAGGATTTGTTATAATGATGATACTTGATGTTGCGTTAGGGTAAAATATACAACAAAAGAATGTGCGAAGCAAAAAAACTGCACCTAACAAACGTTATGCGCTGCACCAATGATTTTTAATAAATATATTTCATGCATTGAAAATTACGAAATTTACATATACTTTTGCACTATTGAAAAAATGGTAGAATATGGATACAAATACATTAGACAAAGATACTCGTAGTAAACTTCGGTTTGCCACGTTTATCATACCCAAATTTGCCGATGCTTACAAGATGGATAGGCAGGAAGCCTACCGATACCTGAAAAGTACGGCGGGCTTGATTACCTTTAAAAAGTAATTATGAAAGAGCAAAGTAATAATCTAACGTCACTGCCCAATATAGGGAAAGTTATAGCCGCAAGGCTTCGCGAAGTCGGCATCGAAACGCCCGAAGACTTGAAAACCATCGGTAGTGAAAATGCTTTCATCCGCCTGAAAACGGTGGATGAAGGTGCTTGTATCAATGAACTACTCGGACTGGAAGGTGCTATACAGGGCGTTCGCGACCACGATTTGGATGAAAGTCGGAAAGCCGAACTGAAAGCGTTTTATAAGATGACGAAAATACGTAAAAAATAATTAACCAAAATAATAATATAATTCAACATTAAAATTACTGAGTATTAGTAATTCGCAAGTAATAACGGTAAAAGGGGACGAAATAAAAATAGAAACTAAAGAAGGAAGAAATAGTAAAAGCAAAAAAGCTGCACATAACATACGCTATACGTTGCGCCGCAGTAACGGTATATGTAGCTGGAGCGTTGTATGCAATGTTGGCTGAATTGATATTTAGGAAGATATTATGACAGATATGGCAAAAAAAGAGTTACCGGATTTTCCGGATAAAATGAATCTTTATGATTTTACAGAATTTCCACGTTTTGACGACTCGGATGGTGGGAAAGAATCCATAAAAAAACATAAGAGAAGCATAAGAAATGGCAATATTGCCAAACTTATTGTTTGGGTTGTTTTTGTGGTGGCTGTTCTTGTTTTGTTCTCAACACCACCACCATTTTGGGCAATACTTGTTGTGCTCTTTGGCGGCGGTGTCGCATGGAAATTTACAAAATTTTCATTCAGGGCAAGTGCCGATATAAAACTTCAGCGGGATAAATCAAAGTATTGCACGGCAATTGCCCAGTTCTTGGTTGAAAACCATTTCAAAGACACAACGTATTTCTGTTATTTCACTGATGCCCTGATATACAACAATAGTATGTGCGCCTATTTCTCTACTAAAACTGGTGATTTTGTAATTTACAATAAAACCAATCTCAAAGACGTTGTCAGAGAAAGGGTGCATGTGGGCACCCAAACAACAACCACTGCCACGACAACAGGGAAATCTGAACGGACACTTGCGAACAGTCTTGGTCTTGATTCTTTGGATGCAAGGGAATATAAAAGCACAACCAAAGTTACTATAAACTCGCGAGAAATATATGAATGGCATTTGGATATATTGACTGATTTTATGCCATATCCCAAAGTTACAATAGTTTTGCCTGATGAAAAATGGGCGGAAGATGAAGTGGGTAAAGCGTATGGGATATTAAAACTATAAAAAATAATGGAGTACGCCCAAACTGTACATAACATACGCTATATGCCATATAATGCTTGACGTTTTTTGGTAAAAAGTGTGAATAATACATGGAGGATGAAATGAACGAATTTATGGTTAATTATATTTTGGTATAAGCGTTTAGGTCGCTGTAAAAAAATGCTACTTTTGTGGCATGGAGTGCGACAAGAAGTCGCATAAACAATCGTTCAGCCTTTGTCTGAACCTATCATTCCGTTGATAGTAGCCT
>BNXR01000142.1 GCA_025999735.1 Bacteroidia bacterium
GTATAACCTCAATATAGTATGAAAAGGATATCTATTTTAGCATTTGCCCTTTTAATTTTGAACAATGTTTATGGGCAAGAGACTCAAGACAAGCAAAAGGTGGCTGTGTATGTTACCGGGGGTGGTAGTGCTGAGATTAATAAGGTTATAGGTACAAATTTAGTAGCGGCTATTACGCGAAATGGCAATTATTCAGCCGTGGAACAATCAGCAAAATTTTACGCTGAAATTCAAAAAGAAAAGGGTGAATTTACTGACGGTAATGCGGAAGACGGTCAACTATCCAAGTTAGGGAAGCAGTTTGATGCCCAATTGGTGTGTGTGGCTGAGATAAGCCAAGTACTTGGTGAGAGTTTTGTTTCATCGCGGTTGGTGGATGCGGAAACGGCAATAGTAGTAGCAGCCGCTGCAGGAAGGAGCAATTTGGAGACCCTTGACGATTTGGTAAAAACGGCCGAAGACATTGTTGTACAGTTGATAGGTGACGTTGACGATCCTTATAAAGGTGGTACAAAACTTGGAGATAAACGCAACGGTCAAATTTACAATCCCGATGGCATAGAGATGGTCTATGTTGAAGGGTTTGGTTCTGGCATTATTTCGATGCCTGGTTTCTATATTGGTAAATATGAGGTGACCCAAGTCTTATGGGAAGCCGTAATGGATAACAACCCATCAAACTTTAAGGACGATAACCACCCTATAGAGAATGTTAGTTGGGATGATGTAAAGGCATTTATCAGCAAATTAAATTCAATGACAGGGAGAACTTACCGTTTGCCAACAGAGCGGGAATGGCTTTATGCGGCTAATGAAGGTAATAGAAAAAGCACTTTTAGGTATGCTGGCAGTAATGTCATAGGTGATGTAGCTTGGTACAACATAAATGGGGAGCAAACGACCCATCCGGTGGGGATGAAAAACCCCAATGCCTTGGGCATTTATGATATGAGCGGTAATGTGTGGGAATGGTGTGAAAGTTGCTTCGATACGACTTGTACGACTCGTGTTTTTCGTGGTGGCAGTTGGTATAACGATGCGCAATTTTGTCGTGTGACCTATCGTTACAAGTTTCCAGCCGATCGTCGCGATACGAATTTAGGTTTCCGCTTAGCATTATCTAATTAATAGGGTGTGAATGATGGCTGGTATGAATAAATTTTTAAAGATATTTATTACATTCATAATTATTTTCCTCGGGGTGAGTGTAGTTACAGCCCAAAAGTTGCGGGTGTCGATTTACGTTATTGGCGGAGAAGCTTCGGGTGACAATAAGGTGTTAGCCTCCAAAATGGCACAAGCTATAAATAAAAGTTCTGCTTACACAGCCACAGAACGTACTGCTGATTTTTTGAAGCAATTAGGTAAAGAGCAAGCCGGTCGTAAGGATGATGCCAGCATCGTCAAATTAGCCAAACAGGAAGATTCAGATTATATGTGCGTGGCGGAGATTTCTACCACACAAAATGCAGATTTTGTTACAGCGCGGTTGATAGATGTAAATACCGGTTCGGTAGTGGCGAGTTCCGGCGATGGCAAGCGGATAGAAGACCTCCCGTCGTTGATGAAAATTGCTGAGACGGTTGCCAAACAACTGCTTGCAGGTTTGGGGAAGGCCTCAACAGCTGCAGATTTGGCATCTAAGAGCGGTTTTAGTGGAGACAAAGGGAAGGTGGCAGTTTATGTTACAGGTGTTGGCGACCCATCCGATCACAAGGTAATAACTTCCAAACTCATGGATGCCATTGCGCGTAGCAATAAATATACGACGGTGGAGCGTACCGATGATTTCTTGGCGCAATTAAGGAAGGAGAACGGACTAGTAGCAGATACAAGTTCCTTGGACGATGGACAAATAGCTGGATTAGGCGCAGGAGCTGATGTGGATTTTGTATGTGTTGCCGATGTGAGCGAGGTACGTGGTGGCTATTTTCTATCGGTGCGCATTGTGGATGTAAACAATGCCGACGTAAAAGCCTCTGCCGACGATGCCATTGACTTCGATGATATCAACTCGCTTATGCGTGTTGCATATGCTGTAGCAGAGAAATTGGTGACGGTACATCCCGGTCGAGCAGTCATATCAGGCAAAGCTACCAATACTTGTCCAGATTTGAATGTGACACTTTCCGCAACTGCCGACGATGCGGTCTCATTCAAGTGGTATAAGGACAAGCAAATTATTCGCGGTGCTTCAGAAAATACGTATTCAGCTACACAATCCGGTACTTATTATGCAGTAGGCGTTAATCAATTTGGCGATGGACCAATGAGTGATGTGAAAGAGATAGAAATAAAGTTCTGTAAAATAGAAATGACAAATTTCTCACCAGGGACGTTTACTATGGGCTGTTCCGACAAGGGTGCAGAAGGAGTTGAGTGTGAAAGAGACGAAAAGCCTGCCCATCAGGTGACGGTAGGAGGATTTGGTATATCGAAGTATGAAATAACGCAAGCCCAATGGCAAACGATTATGGGCTATAATCCGAGTTATTTTAAAGGCGACAATTTACCGGTAGAGAACGTAAGTTGGGATGAAATACAGATTTTTATCAGAAAATTGAGCCAACTATTCAAAGAAAAATATCGCCTACCTACGGAGGCGGAATGGGAATTTGCAGCGAAAGGGGGGACTAAAAATCAAACCTTCCTATACAGTGGTAGCGATATTGAAAACGAAGTAGCTTGGTGTGACATTAATTCAGAAGGTAAGACCCATCCGGTGGGGACCAAGAAAGCGAGTGCTGGAGTTTGGGACATGAGTGGGAATGTGTGGGAATGGTGCAACGATTACTATGAACCCTACACCAACACAGCGCAGACCGATCCACAAGGTGCTAAATTCGCAGAAAACCGAGTGATCCGAGGTGGTGCTTGGAATAAAGGTTCGGCTTGTCGTGTGACTTATCGTTACTACCGCCTCTCCGGCTATCGCGACAACACTATCGGTTTTCGCTTAGTTCTTCCTTTAGAGACGAAGGTTAAGACGGAAGATCCGAAAAAATCAAGAGATAGGAGGCGATAAAAATAAAAGATTATGGCAACAACAGAAGAAAAGATGAATGAGGGAGCAGGGATGCGACAACCCCAGATGGGTTTAACCTTTGAGGACGTGTGGGCAATGTTTCAGGAAACAGACAAAAAGTTTCAGGAAACAGATAAGAAGTTCCAAGAAACAGATAGGCTCATCAAAGAGAATGCAAAGTCAATAAAAGAATCAATAAAAGAGTCAATAAAAGAAACGGAACGGCTCATCAAAGAGAATGCCGAGTCAATCAAAGAGACTGGACGGGTCGTCAAAGAGAATGCCATACAACTCGGCGGGATGTCCAATAATGATGGTGCGGCGGCAGAAGAATTATTTGCCAGTTCCTTAGCCGAAAAGATGATGTTTGCCGGACAACATTACGATGAAATAAGTACTAATCTTAATAAAGACAACAAGAAAATCGCTGCTGAATTTGACATCGTTCTTTACAACGGCACTTCGGTGGCCCTCATAGAGATAAAGTGTAAAGCAAGTGAAAAACATTTGGAACAGCTTGTTACTAAAAAGCTACCGACTTTCCGTATCCTTTTCCCAATGTATAAGGACTATACCATCTATTTAGGCATCGGCAGTTTATCCTTCGAGTTGGAAGTACTCGAAAAAGCACGTGAATTAGGTATAGGCATCCTCCGCCAAAAAGGCGATACGCTTGAAGTCGACACGGAGCATATCCGAGCATACTAATCTCCCTCCCCCCTATCAATATGTTAATTGCGTAATTTGAAGATAAAAATACGTAATTTACCCCCCCCATGTACTTTTTTCAATCTACATTTGTGACCAAACTATTAAAAAACTTAATTATTAATCAAAAATTTAAGTGTTATGAAAAAAAGTTTAGTTATTAAATGTGCTATGATTATTGCTCTCGGCGGACTTATCCCACATTGCGCACTATCCAGAATAAAGTCGTTGTAATTCAGATAGTTGAATTTTTTCAAAAACCTGTCTGTGTACTACAAATTTTTTAGTTTGGAATGGATATGGGCGGTGTCTTAGTTTGTCGTA
>BNXR01000143.1 GCA_025999735.1 Bacteroidia bacterium
ACACACGCCGACCCACGCGTGCTATCGCACAGAAAAAAAACAACTCCGTTGCGCTCACGTTGTATTTTTTCTTTGCCCACACACCAGCGAGCCCTCGCGCGGTCACCGCTTTAATCCTACTGCCAAGAGTAATAGTATTTAACGCTTCAACTGCTATTCTGAAAATAAAACAGCCACCGCTACGCGCTAAACGATTTGTCACGATTTTAAGAAAAGGCATCATCCGCGAATACAAATAGCATAATGTTCTGTTATAGAACGGCCCGTGGCGGTCAGTCCTATAATTTTATGTTAAATGTTCGCTACGGTCTAAAAAATCTAAGGCACAAATAGCGAAAAATTTTTGCCTTCTTTTTCGTTTCTCAAAATAATTATATAATTTTGCGCTCGAAATTTGAATAAAAAAAATAACAACAAAAAAGAATTTTTTGCCTATGAAGTAATAAGAGATGCGTTAAGCGCATCAAGGACATATTGAAAATAGCGTTATAGCTTGATATTTTGGCTCTTCGAAACTTAGACAATTTCAGAGCACAACCAAAAATGAAAGTGAAGACGCTCACGCAGCGGCGTGAGCATGACTCATGTTTATTTGGTTGTTAGGTAGTCTAAGACCTCGAAGAGCGGATAGAATTTAAGAGTTTTGTTCGCGCTTTTTTATTGTCCAAATTTGAAGATAAAACCCTAACGCAAACAGGGCACAAATAGTTTGCAAATAAATTAATAATTAACATTTTAATATTTTAAATTATGAGAAAAACTTGTATTTATACTGCAATGGCAGTATTGGCAGCCGTAGTAGCTACGGGCTGTGGAAGTAGTAAACAAACCGCCGGCAATTACAACAAGCCTGCAGGTGGGGGTAGTCCTTTCGGGGATGTGTATGAGGCTCCGTGTACGATGATGGACAACGACGAGTATTTTGCTGCCACCGGCATTGCCAGCGGTTCAAAAAACCGCATGGATGTGTTGCAAACATCAGCACTGACCAACGCACAAAACATTGTGCGTCAAAAAATGCAGCACGCCTACAAGGGTGCGATTGACGATTACAGCAAGTACATCGGCAACAATGCCGGTTCGGATGCGACGGCAAAAGTGGAACGCGCAGGCACGCAAATCATTGATGCCTTGATTAACAACACAAAGGCTGTTTGCGGACCGAAGTTTTCGGCTGTGGACGAACGAGGCGATATTACCTGCTTTGTTGGCATTCAAATCAGCACAAAACAAATTGCCGAAAAAATTGTGGACCACGTGTCTCACGACGAAGAAATGAAAATTCGATTCAATGAAAGCGAATTTAGAAAAAGGATGGATGCTAATTTTGAGAAATTCAAAGAAAAGAAATAAGAATGAAACAAGTATTAGTTATTCTAATCTGTGCACTGCTCCCCGCTACGACGGTGGGGCAATGCACTTCTTCACAAGAGCGACCACAGTGGGTAGATGGTTTCTTCAAGGAAGCGCAAAACTCATATATTGAAGTAGTGTCTGCCGATGGCTATGATGAGAGCAATGCACGCAACAACGCAGCAGCAGTGGCCATAGAACGCCGCAGCCTCAGCACCGGCAAGCGGGTACAAGTGACTGTAAACAATGGAGTTGTGCAAGTAATAGGCAATGAAGAATTGACCGTGAAATCGCGAGTAATTGACGAATATCGCGAGCGTTGCGGAGCCGGTCAGTATCGCGTGCATCTCCTCATTCAAACGGCGAAAAATCCCACGTTGAACTTTGAACGTGTTATTTTCGACCCAGAGTATGATTTCAGTCCCCGCGTATTTGTCCCAGGCATGGCGCAGATACACAAAGGTAGTATAACCAAAGGCGTATGTTTTATTGCGGGTGAAATTGCATTGGTAGGCGGTGTGGTAGTGACACAAAGTCTGAAAGCATCCTACGAATCGAAAATAAACACCACGCACAATGCCAAAGACAAGTTAGACTACATCTCGAAGTCCGACAACATGGGCAACATCAGCAATGTGTTGATTGCAGGTGCAGCCGCAGTGTACCTCTGGAACGTCATTGATGGCATTGTTGCAAAGGGTAAAAAGCATGTTTCGGTGTTGAGTGACAACAATTTGAAAATCACACCATTTGCGGCACCCAATTTCAACAGTGGCGGGCTTACGAGTGGCATCACACTAACGTATAATTTCTAAAAACACATATATAAAAATTACAAAAAATGAGAAAAATAACAATCATTTTATGCGCCGCACTGTTAGTGACAGTGTGTGCTTCGTGTACGAAATCAGATCGCAATATTTTCGCTACGCTGCATGGTGTGGTGAGCGATCATGAAACGGGCGACCCTATTGCGACAGCCTCGGTGGTGCTCAGCCCAAGTGGTAAAACAAAGACCACCGGCAGCGATGGTCGCTACGAGTTTGATGACTTGGATGCTGCACAGTACACCATTACGGTGCAAAAAATAGGCTACCAGACTAACCGCAAAACCATCACGGCGGTGAGCGGTGAAAGTGCAGAGGCGAACATTCCATTAACAAAAAACAACTAAAACCGTCTGTTAAAGGGCAGACGTAAAGCAAATTAAGATATGAAAAAATTAATTTATTCAGTAATGGTTGCAATGCTTATTATGAGCAGTTGCGCCGAAGACAAAGAAACAGGTGCGAGCATTGGTCGCATTTATGGTGTGGTAACCAACAAATCTACGGGCGAGCCGGTAATTGCTGGTAGCGTGGAGTTGGTAGTGTTCAACAGCACCGACTACTATGATTATTCTGTTCTTACAAGAACAGTTACAGGAGCTGATGGTCATTATGAATTTAACGACCTGACTCCCCGCGACAACTATGGTGTAATAGTCGTAAGCGAGGGGTATGAAACGCAAGTCTATAAACTAATTGTAGAGGCGGGAAAAACTACTTCCGGCGATATACTTTTGGCACCCAAAGCAGTAGTAGTGGTACCTACCTATCTTTCGGTGGTTACACAACCCGTGAGCGACATTAAGGGAACCTCTGCATGTGTAATAATTACATACACTCGCGCTTATGACTATGTTGATCCGCGCGATGGTCAGGGCGATGGTAGTAGTAACAATGGTAGTTACACCTCCACTCGACCCACTACCGGCGGCTTTTATTGGGGCACCGACGCCGACCCTATAACAAAGGGTGCGAAAGTAAGCGTAAGTGCAATGTGGGTTAATCCTTATACCCAGGGGTATGAGCGGGTACTTACCGGATTAACGACTAACACGACCTACTACGTGCAAGGGTTTGCAACCAACGCTATTGGCACGGAATATGGGACTGTAGAGAGTTTCACCACGAAAAAATCGGATGATTAGTGATAGTGGCAATTATTCCACAATGTCTTTTAGTAATACCGGCGGTTCTGGTTGTGGCAATAGTTCCTCGGTTGGGGCTCTGGTTCGCTGTGTGCGGACGAAGTAGGAGTAAAAAACAAACATCAAGTAGGGCAAAGCGGAAAGCAAGGCTCCGTAGCAAGTCACAGATAGAAAAAAGCGCAGACATTTGCTTGCGCTTTTTTCGTTGCTGATAGAAAATCTTGTTGCTATTCAGAAAATGTGCTACCTTCCCTCTGCAAAAAACAGTTTTTCATTTTGTGCGCTTGGAATTACTTGATTTTTATATAATTTTGTACCCACAAATGAAATGTTAAAAGAGATGGAAACAAGAACATTAGGCAAATCAAAAGACGTGGTTGATTATATCGCTTTTATAATCAATAGTTTCTCAGAAAGGTACAAACTTTCTGTGACACAATCATTTAACTACCTCTATCAACACGGTGCTATTGAGTTTTTGAATAAGCACTATGAAGTTGAGCATTGCGAAAATCCACGTATCACATTGAGAGAAATGAAGGATTTTTGTCAACGCAACGGAGGGGAAAAATTGTCATGAAATTATACCACGGGACAAATTTGAAATTTTTGGAAAGTATAGACCTTAACAAATGTCCTCCCGATAGAGATTTTGGACAAGGTTTTTATTTTACTAATGTACGCAAACA
>BNXR01000144.1 GCA_025999735.1 Bacteroidia bacterium
TTTTTTCAGGTGCTATATTCGCAAACGGTGTCTTGTCCCGCAGGGACAGTACTTTATTAACCGTAGGCTTCAGCCTACGGTATGAGAGTATATATGATAGTATAGTCCCGCAGGGACGACACTTATACCCGGCACAACAAGTGCCGTCCCTGCGGGACTTGCTCGGGCGGGGTAGCTGCCTGTCCGTAGGCTAAAGCCTACGGTTAATAGTGTGTCGTCCCTGCGGGACTAACCCTGTAAGGGCACGAGGGAGAAGACTCCCATTGCGTTTTGGGTCGTTATCTCTGCAATATTTTTTATATCTTCGTCCAGAATTTCGGCAACCTTGCCAGCTATAAGCGGGATGTAGGAACTCTCGTTTCTCTTACCTCTGTGGGGAACGGGTGCAAGGTACGGTGCATCGGTTTCCAACACCAACGCAGAACTGCCGATTTCTTGGAGCACTCCCGGCAGGTGGCTGTTTTTGAAAGTCACTATGCCGCCAATTCCTAATAGATAGCCCATGTCGATGCATTTTTTAGCATCTTCCACATCACCAGAAAAGCAGTGTATGATACCTTTTACTCGCGGATGTTTTTCCAAAATGCCGATGACTTCTTTCATGGCGTTGCGGGAATGGATGACAAGCGGTAGGTGCAGGCACTCGGCGATGGCTATTTGTCGCTCAAAGACGGTGATTTGTTCTTTATAAAAGGTAGTGTCCCAATAGAGGTCCAGTCCACATTCCCCGATACCGTATATCTGACGACCGTCTAAGGCGGCTTCCAAACTGTGAAGTTCGTCGCGGTAGTCCTCACCGACCTCGGTAGGATGGATACCTAAGAGCGGGAAACATACGCCAGGATACTCATCGCAGGTGTCCAATATCCGCGCGCGTGATTTATTGCCGGTATCAGGTAATATGAGTTGTGTAACACCTTGACAGAGTGCTCGTTCAATGGCTCCCCCTCTATCGCTGTCAAATTCCTCACTATATATATGGGTATGCGAATCTATAAATGTTGTCATTTTCTATCACCCTACAAATATTGCCGTCTGCTGCCACGCTATAAATTTTTCATCTGTTACCACCCTAACACGTAGGCAAACATGAGGGGAGCGACAATGGTTGCATCGGATTCGACAATAAATTTAGGAGTATCAATGTCGAGTTTCCCCCAAGTGATTTTTTCGTTCGGTACGGCTCCGGAGTACGAACCGTAAGAGGTTGTAGAGTCGGAAATCTGGCAGAAATACGACCAGAAGGGTACATCCGTCCATTCCAAATCCTGATACATCATCGGGACCACGCATATTGGGAAGTCACCGGCAATGCCACCGCCAATCTGGAAGAATCCAACACCGGCACCACCAGAATTTGCTCTATACCACTCCGTTAAAAATATCATCGTTTCGATACCGCTTTTTACGGTCGAAGCCTTCAGGTCGCCTTTGATGACGTGAGCTGTGAAGATATTGCCCATCGTGCTGTCTTCCCAACCGGGCACTACAATAGGAATATTTTTTTCACAAGCAGCCAAGACCCAACTGTCCTTGGGGTCAATATCGTAGTATTGCTTTAAAACGCCACTTCTTAATAGCTGATACATAAACTCGTATGGCAGATAACGTTCCTCTTTTTTGTCGGCAGTCGTCCAGATTTCAAGGATGTGTTTTTCCAATCTTCTGAAGGCCTCTTCTTCGGGTATGCAGGTGTCAGTCACGCGATTGAGGTGGCTGTCGAGAAGTTCACGTTCTTGTGTCGGCGTGAGGTCGCGGTAGTGGGGCACCCTCTTGTAGTGGGAGTGAGCCACTAAGTTCATGATGTCCTCCTCTAAATTATTTGCCGAACAAGAGACAATCTGGATTTTGTCCTGACGAATCATCTCCGCCAATGACAATCCTAACTCCGCGGTACTCATGGCACCTGCCATAGCCAACATCATTTTCCCACCTTTATCTAAATGGGCTTCGTACGCTTTTGAAGCATCAATCAATGCTGCCGCGTTAAAATGGCGGTAGTGATGCGTGATAAATTCTGAAATAGGTCCTTTTTTCATCTTTTTTATTTTTATTCATTATTGAAACGCATGCTCAACAGTTGGTATATCAATTTTGAGGCCAGGAAATCCGGTGCTTTATTTTTTTCGTTCGGACACAATTCCACTACGTCCAATCCTATGATATTGTGCCGTTCATTCACTAATTTCAATAAGTTAATGACTTCCCGATAGTTCAGTCCATCCGGCTCAGGCGTACCTGTTGAGGGCATATAAGCAGGGTCGAAAACATCCAAATCAATGGTGATATAGACATTGTCTCTTAATTTTTCGGACACGGCGTACATCCAGTTCGGTGTCTCACGGATGGTATGTGAGTAAAACACTCTGTTAGGGTCGATATGCTCCTGTTCTTCGGCAGCGGAACTTCGGATGCCTACCTGTACAATGGTTGCAACTTCTTTTGCCCTTGCCATCACACAAGCGTGGTTGTTTGCAGAGCCTTCATAAGAATCCCGCATATCCGAATGGGCATCTAATTGCAAAATGGAAAAATCGTTGAAATGCTTGGCCAAAGAGCGGAAAACACCGATGCTAACGGAATGTTCACCTCCAAGAACGACAGGGAACTTATTATCTTTCAATATTTTGTCAATCTGCGCTTCCACAGCCTCAGTCATGGCTTCCGGGGATTGGTTTTCTGTCACCGCCTTCAGGGTGGCAATTCCTTTGGTAAAGACTTCTGTGCCTGTTTCGATGTCGTAAAGTTCCATGTTCGCGGAAGCTTCTAAAATCGCATTCGGCCCACCATCCGCACCTTTGACCCAGGTACTTGTACCGTCATAAGGCACCGGCAACACAGCTATTTTCGCGTGTTTATATGAAGAATATTCTGCGGAATCAATTCCGCCATAGTTCAAAATTCCCACCATCGTTCAAAATTTCCGTAGGCATTGTTAATAAATTGAGTGCAAAGTTAGCATTAAATTTCCCAATTACACACAACCGAATAAAAATATCAGACAAAATTTATAGGGGAAAATTACCCACACTAAACGTTATAGAGCCGATGTATTATTATACCTTGATATCACTAATAACCACGTTGCTGCACAATATTTTGAATAACATACGTTTGACCAACTATTTTGTATGAGGTAGATTCCTCCCTTTGGTCGGAATGACATACGCGCGGTGGTTTTATGTGTGTATGTAGTGGCGGCAAGCCGCCACTACATACACACTCTCCAACAAAAGTCGACCGTCATTCTGAGCGCAGCGAAGAATCTGCAGGGCAATCCTTCAAGATATAACCGACCAATCAAGTATCGGGTAGCCCAGAGATGGTTTCAAAATGTTTTATATTATTTGTGACAAGCGTAAACTTATGTGCTAAGCAAAAAGCAGCAATAAAAATGTCAGCATCTTCCACACAAAGACTGTCATACTTCAATATTAGCATTAAAATGAAGGCGATGCGATAGTATCTCATCAAATGCAGAGGGGAGTGGCTCTTCTTTTTCGAGCTTATGTAAATTTGCTGTAATCTGCCTGAAAGCCAATGCTTTTTTTGCATTACTTGTAGATAGAGTATCATCAGGCAATACAGACAAATTAAACACTTTCCCCGTTTGAAGACTCAATGGGTTCATCGGAACAAATACCGTTCCGTCATAATACGCTCTGACCGTTGCTGACATAATTATTTCTTTTACTAAAACGCCACAAAGTTAGCATTAAATTTTCCCAATTACACACAACCGAATAAAAATATCAGACAAA
The DNA here is from genome assembly GCA_025999735.1 of Bacteroidia bacterium. Classification (GTDB taxonomy): domain Bacteria; phylum Bacteroidota; class Bacteroidia; order Bacteroidales; family Marinifilaceae; genus JAISHE01. The sequence continues at coordinate 3,762 of BNXR01000144.1, forward strand.
ATTTATAGGGGAAAAATACCCACACTAAACGTTATAGAGCCGATGTATTATTATACCTTGATATCACTAATAACCACGTTGCTGCACAATATTTTGAATAACATACGTTTGACCAACTATTTTGTATGAGGTAGATTCCTCCC
>BNXR01000145.1 GCA_025999735.1 Bacteroidia bacterium
GGGTGGGAATGTTCCACGTGGAACATTTTTGACGATGATAATTTGAAAAGTGTATATACGATATATAAGGTGTCCCTTGAAAAAGGGGAATCGCTCGTTGTTAAATATTTAAAGAAATTACCACTGCTTAGGAATGCCAAGTTTCCAATTTTTCATTCCCTAAGCGTTAGGGCAGTACGTACTCACAAAAAATTTCAAAAGATAGATGAGACGGACATGGTTTTTTGTAGGCTTCAAATGCACAAGCGATATTTTCGATGATAAATTCGGCCTTTATGGCCTGAATGTCTAGGACTTTTTGCGTACTGTAAGAATTTGGATTACCATCCTTTTTTACCAATTCATCCCAAATTTTTTCTACGTGCGTCCTGTATATTTTTCCGTTTATATAGTAGTCTCAGTATTTGTAAGTGGTACTCTTATGGATAGATAATTCATGAAGAAAAATAGAATCAAAAGTGGTTAGCCTATCATCCTCCATCCCGCTTGGATGTTGCGTGTTCGTCTTTTCCCAGTTGGTGTTATATATTCTATCGTCAAGGCTTTACTGCCTGACAACTTCGGGGATTGAATATACATAAATTGTATCTTCATAACCTTCGTCCGAAGTGACTGCATAAATCTTATTGTCTTTCTCCGATATGGTAAAGCAAGCTATCTTTTTGTCAAGAAGCAAAACAGCGACCGGCGTACCATCCCATTTCCAGACTTGCAATTCAGTCGTTAGGCTTGAGTCATCCGTGTATTTTTTATTCCTACATATAGCATAAATGTACTTTTCCGAAGCATAAGAACGGTCGTAATACGTCATTCTTTCGGCAACATCTTCTCCCACTTTTGCAGAATAGGGTGGAATGTGGACAGAAATATCATGTATTAATTCCATATTGTCATAGATACGCCACTGTTTAAAGAAAGCATAAAAAGCGGCGAATTTATTTTCAGATGGGTGAACAACAGTGTTTTTGAAATATGCAAAGTATTGTTGCGCGTCTTTGCACCACTCCGCATCTACCCATTGAGGCATAGCACTGAATAAAGTATTCTCATTTGTGTTGGCATTGATATGAACAAATTCATATCCTTGATGATTAAAAACACTTGGCCAAGCTATGAAAACGGAATCACTTAACATGTTAAACCCATTAATAAGATCACCCAAATGTTGCAAATTGATTTTCTGATCTTTGCAATTAATTAATTTCCCCCCATTGACACGATCGACACGATATTCTCTAATCAAACCGGAAGGAGAAAAAACAGAAAATCCGTTGCTGGTAGCCCGTGTGAATTTACTATCAAAATGAACCGGCAAATCGCTCGGTCCTCCCCCTCTCATTCCGGAGCTATAAAGATACTGACATTCAGGCAATTGAAAAAAATCGAATACAGTAGGTTTCTTATTATACATTATAACAAGTTGATTGTCATATATAAACATATTTGCAGGAGCCAATATGACAGGAGGAACATTCAGTATGCCGGCCTTTAATTCTATTGTTGCAGGAAATGCTTCTACCGTAGTAACAGCCACCCCTTTTTGTACCGTTTGTTTACAGCCAACAAACGAAAGGAAAACCAATAAGTAAATCAAATTTTTCATAAATTTTTATATATTAATATGTTATAAAAAGAAGTACCAAAACAGACTAAATATTTAGATACTTCTTCTACGTTAGAGATTTATGAACACGTATTATCGTAAACATTATTCTGTTTAAAATTTAAAGCAAATTTATGTAAAATTATCATCGTCAAAAATGTTCCACGTGGAACATTCCCACCCTTCGCACTATTTTACCTTAAAAGCGGCTTTGCAAGCCATATCTTGTCCCGTAGGCTGCGCTACGCTTACCTACGATTACGGGAATGTTGTCTTTCAGACAAAAAGCTGATCTGAAAGGTCTAATTTTAATAACGTAGCTCAGCGACCTCCGGACACAGTCTTCTACCCCGAATGGAGTAGTATTTTGATAAGGTACAAGCGGAGCGCAGTACGGGGATGCACCCCCTCCCAACATTGTAGAGACGGGGCATGCCCCGTCTCTACAATTATAACCTCCTGGCGTGGCTTTGCAAGCCGTGTCACGCAACGATATGAATTCCCTGCGGGAAATTATTGAAGACAACACCCAATTTCTATTGATATGCAAGTCCTAACGGACTATTTGCCCGTAGGGCAATCATGTCAATAGAAAACGACATCCCTCCTAAGAGGCTATTTGCCCGTAGGGCATTCATGTCAATAAAAAAATAATACCCTTCGCGTGGAAATAAATGTTCCACGTGGAACATCTCACCCTTCGCACTATTTTACCTCCCAAGAAGAACAAGTAGCACATTTATGTCAGCAGGGGAAACTCCACTAATGCGAGATGCCTGCCCCAACGTTCTCGGTTGTATCTGTTCCAATTTTTGCCTTGCCTCCATGGAAAGATTTGTAAGAGAATTGTAATTAAATTTTCCATTTATCACAATGTCCTCCAAACGGGATAGCTTTTCTACTAAAAGGCGTTCACGCTCAATGTAACCCGCATATTTAAGTTCTATCTCCGCCGATTCTATCACCTCTTCACTCAACTCGTTGGTCTGAGTGTAATTTTCAAGAGGTGAGAGGTATTTTTTTATGTAATTAATTGATAGATTGGGTCTTGCAAGAATTTCGACCAACTTTGTCCCCTGCCTCAAAGGAAGCGAACCACAATTTTCAAGACAATCGTTGATTTCTTCCGGTTTTACACTTAGTTTCCTGATAAAATCAATTAAATTATTTTGTCTTGTCATCTTTTTTGTAAAGTCAGTGTACCTGTCGTTATCCACCGTCCCGAAACGGTACCCCTTCTCTGTTAAACGCGCGGCGGCGTTATCTTGACGCAAGAGTATTCGATATTCAGCACGGGACGTGAACATTCTGTAGGGCTCGTCTACACCCTTTGTAACCAAATCGTCTATCAATACACCAATGTAAGCCTCATCACGACCTAAGGTGAATATTTTTTCACGAACAGAACTGTCAGCAGAAGCATGTGCAGATAAGTGTGCATTTATCCCTGCCACCAATCCCTGCGCGGCCGCCTCTTCATAACCTGTTGTCCCATTTATCTGTCCCGCAAAATAGAGACCCCTGACGAGTTTCGTTTCTAATGTGTGAACCAACTGTGTCGGATGAAAAAAATCATATTCAATGGCATAACCGGGTCGAAAGATACTCACATTCTCTAAACCTTTCACCAACCGCAAAGCTCGTAATTGAACGTCCCATGGCAAAGAGGAAGAAAAACCGTTGAGATAGAACTCCGTCGTCGTCTCCCCCTCCGGCTCCAAAAATAGCAAATGACTATCTCTATCTGCAAAGGTGTTCAATTTCGTCTCTATACTCGGACAATAACGAGGTCCCGTACTTTTTATTGTTCCATTAAACAAGGGACTATCCTTAAAACCTTCCCGCAAAACATCGTGTACGTTGATGTTCGTATAGGTAATATAGCATGACCGTTGCTGCAAACGAGGCCACGAATTGTCGCTACTGTAAGAAAAGCGATGAAAGTCATTGTCACCTTTTTGCTCTGTGAGCTTGCTAAAATCAATACTGCGCCCGTCAATCCGCACCGGAGTACCTGTTTTCATCCTAGCACTTGTAAATCCCAATTCCACCAGTTGTGCTGTCAGCCCATGAGAAGCAGGCTCACCAATTCTTCCACCCGCAAAACTCACTCTGCCAATGTGCATCAAGCCATTCAGAAAAGTACCATTTGTTAAAACTACTTTTCGAGCCTTAAACTCCACACCAAGTGCAGTGCGGACTCCCAGAATTTCATTATTTCCTAATAACAAACCCACCACATCGTCCTGCCACAGCTCCAAACCCTCTGTATGTTCTAAAAT
>BNXR01000146.1 GCA_025999735.1 Bacteroidia bacterium
GGAATGTCGGCAATTCGGGACGTGTGACCTACGATTACGATGACCGTTATTTCGCTGAATTTGGATATGGATACAACGGTTCGGAGAAATTTACCGGACAGAAGCAATTCGGTTTCTTTCCCTCTTTCGGCGCCGGTTGGTTGGTTTCCAACGAATCATTCTGGTCGTCCGCCAAGGACATTGTTGATTTGCTAAAATTCAAATTCACTTGGGGAAAAGTCGGTAATGACGCTATTTCGGATAGAGAAGGGCGTTTCCACTTCCTCTCTGATATACAGCGCGGTGGCTCCTTGAGAGGATCGTCCTTTGGCGAAAGCATGTTAAACACTTATCCGGGCTACCAGATAAACAGGTATTCCAATCCCAATATCGGTTGGGAAGTGTCCGAGAAAATCAATCTCGGCTTGGAGTTAGGCTTGTTGAAAGATTCTCCCTTAAAATTTCAGGTGGATTTCTTCAAGGAAAACCGAAGCAATATTTACATGGAGCGCGTGAATTTCCCGGCGTCCGGAGGCTTGGAAGCCGCTATATTCGGGAATGTCGGCAAGATGGAATCGCAAGGCGTAGATGGCTCTATTGACTATCAGAAGTTTTTCAGCAACGATTTCTGGCTCACAGGGCGTGCCAATTTTACATACGCCACGAACAAATATACGGAATTTGACGAGCCGGAATACCCGGACGCCTATCGCTATAGGAAAGGGCATTCCGCAGGTCAGCAGTGGGGGTTGGTGGCTGAGCGGCTTTTTGTGGACGATTACGAAGTTACACAATCTCCCTCACAAACCGATTTAGGAGGCACCGCCCAAGCCGGCGATATTAAATATACAGATATCAACGGCGACGGAAAGGTGGATTTGAATGACCAGATAGCCATGGGCTACCCCACAACGCCCGAAATACAGTATGGATTCGGACTGTCCGCCGGCTATAAGAATTTCGACCTCTCGTGCTTCTTCCAAGGAAATGCAAGAGTGTCGTTCTTTATTGACCCGGTAGGTATCGCTCCATTTTATGACAGACGCAACGCTTTAGCCATGGTGGCACGTGGTTCCTGGACAGAAACCAATCCGGATGTGCATGCCTTCTGGCCCCGTTTGTCAACGGAGAAAAACACCAATAATTTCGGGAGAAATGAAACAACCGATACCGAACTAAACTGGACTTCCTCCTGGTGGCTACGCGACGGCTCGTTCCTGCGTTTGAAAACAGTGGAATTGGGATATAACACGAGTGCCCTCAAGAAGATAAAATTGGAAAACCTCCGAGTCTATTTCAGTGCCGAAAACCTGTTTGTAGTCAGTCCCTTCAAATTGTGGGACCCCGAAATGGGTGGCAATGGCATGGGATACCCTCTCAATCGGAGGTTTAACGTGGGCGTACAACTTTCGTTTTAAAAATGTAGAAATGTAGGGGCGACCCTTGTGGTCGCCCAATGTAGGAATTGACGCAGCGTATCGAAGGCAGAGCCGAACCTTGTTCGGGTATGCTGAGATAGCAAGGAAAAAGCCCTTTGGGCAATGTAGAAATTGAAAAATTTAAAAATTATGAATATGAAATCAAAATTAAAGATATCGGCTTTGTTGCTGATAGTAGCATGCGGTAGCGCGTGCAGCGATTATTTAGATGTCGTTCCCGACAAGAACATGACCTTGGAGTCAGTGTTTTCTGTAAAGGAGGAGGCATACAATGCCTTGGCAAGAGCATATAGTTATCTGCCGCACGACGAGAAAAGGTCGTCAACATGGCTGTTGGGTGACGAGTGGATAAATCCGCAGGTTTATGATTCTCAGGACGCCACCACAACCGATTACAAAGCGGTTTGGATTATGAAGGGTAATCGGCAGAATGCCACTGCGCCATTATTGGGAACATGGAGAACAGGTGGACCCAATTGGGTGGCGCCTAACCTCTATGAGGGCATCAATCTCTGCAATCTTGTTATTAGCAGAGTAGATGCGGTCAAAGACATGACAGCGGAGGAAATAAGGGACTGGAAAGCGCAGGTACTGTTTCTGAAAGCCTATTATCATTTTTTGCTGCTGCAACAGTATGGTCCCATTATCATTATGGACGAAGCCACGTCGCCGGAAGCCGACCCAAGCGAATTGTACTATTCTCGCAGCAAAGTGGAAGATTGTTTTCAATACATCATCAAGACGATGAAGGAAGCCATACCCAATCTGATGATTCAAAAGGAAGGTGTTGACCTCGGACAGGTCACGCAGTTGGCAGCGCAATCCATCCTGGCAAAGGTTTTGGTGTACAGAGCAAGTCCGTTCTACAGTGGCAACACAGATTACTTCGATTTCAATGACCCACATGACGGAAAACCCTTTTTCCCGCAGGACGATGCCCAAACCACAAAAGCCAAATGGAAAGAGGCAGAAGAAGCCGTAGATGCAGCCATTGCGCTTTGCCCGAGCAGCGGAGTGGAACTATATACATACGATAAGCGAATGTTGTTGGAAGACATTCCGGATGCAGCGAAGAACCCCAAGATACAGACACTCTATGATTTGAGATGGGTGGTCGTTGACCCGTGGAACAAGGAACTGATATGGGGAAATTCCAACACCAGAGTCATATCCGGTCAGTATGACTACTTGCTTGGTGACGCCCAGATTAAGGTGCCGTCGCCATTGGCTTACAGTACAAGTAATAATTTTTGTTATAATTTGTTGGGAGCCACCTACAAAACTTTGGAAAGGTACTATACCAAAAACGGACTTCCTTTAGATGACGACAACTCTTTTGACCGCAACCGGATGTATGACATAACGAATGCGCCTGACACGGCGGTAACAAAAGACTATCTTGGTTTTTTAGTGTCCAATGTGGAAACGGTTCAACTCTATTTGGACAGGGAGCCGCGCTTCTATGCCAATTTGGGTATTACCGGCGGTTATTGGCGGGGCTATGGCGCTCGAATCGCAACAAGCTTTTACCCCAGTACTATGGGCGCTTACGCTAGCGGCGACAACCGTGTTTGGGCGGGAATAGGCGTGCAAAAAATCATACACCCCGCGAGTCGGAATGATAACTGGTCGCAAATCATCAACTATCCGCTACCCATTATTCGTCTGGCAGATTTGTACCTTATGAAAGCAGAAGCACGCAACCAGTATTTGGATGCACCGGACCCGGAAGTGTATGAGGCTATCAACAAGGTGCGTACCAGAGCGGGCATTCCAACCGTACAGAACGCCTATAACAACTTTGCAAAGAGTTCGAGTGCGGGCAAATATCAGACCAAAGCCGGCATGACAGACATTATCCTGAACGAAAGAGGCAATGAATTTGCTTTTGAAGGACACCGATTCTGGGATATGCTCCGCTACAGAAGAGCGCCTCAGGAGTTCTCATCGCCTGTTATAGGCTGGAACTACGATGGCGCCACTGCTGAATTTTTTTTTCAGCAGAGAATGTTGCAGTTTCGCATGTTTACACTGAACGATTGTCTTTGGCCAATTCCTTCAACAGAATTGACCAAAAATTCCAAACTCATTCAGAATCCGGGATGGTAGAAAAAATAATGTAGGAATTTAGAAATGTAGAAATTTAGGAATTAAATTGTCTGAACTGTGATTTTCATAAGATTAACAAGATTAGCATGATGAAAAAGGAATATGAATATAGGATGAATGCCCTACGGGCAAATAGTCCGTTAGGACTTGCATGTCCATAGAAACGGATGCTATCCTCTCAATAATTTCCCGTAGGGAATACACATTAGAGGATGAAAAATTAATCTTGTAAATCCTGATAATTGACGCAGCGTACCGAAAGCAGAGCCGAACCTTGTTCGGGT
>BNXR01000147.1 GCA_025999735.1 Bacteroidia bacterium
CTGTTTTGAAATTAGCAGTTTCACCAACTCAACGTTGGTAAAACTGCTGATTTTCAATTCTCACAAGACGGATAGTGCTGCTCCAATCGCTCCAATAACTAAAATTATAATAAGAAGACAAACCGCTACGATTACAAGTACATTGAATTAAAGGAGGACGGAACCTTTATTGAAAAAAGCAAATTGAAAAGCAATGAGCACGAGTATGAACGTATAAGTGTATGGTCGATAAATGGGGCAATTCTAACCGTTGTAATCCCCGAAAAACTTTTCCCTTTTCATTTTCATCTACATGATGGTGTAATTACGATGGGTTCTGAGACATATTCTAAGAAGAAGGGTAGTAGTGAAAAAATAGAGAAAGCTTTTGCCCCCATTACTCCTGAAATATGTTATATTTTTGAACCTGCAAAAAAAGACAATTTATGCGGTACATATCCAGTAGAATGTTCTGGTGGCGGATTTCTATATTTTGCAAAGAATGGAGTTGTTGTGATGGTGGTTCACTGCGAAGATACTAAATATTACTCTACAGGAACTTATTCGTTGCAAAATGATAGGTGCATTATTCACATGAGTCAAGATTATAAATTTGATGAAGATGCAAGCACAGAAGTAATCCGTGAGAGTGGAGAAGGGAGGGATTGGGATTTATCAAAAGGGAAATTAGTGCCATCAAAAAAACGTACTTTTGAATTGAAAACAATAGAATGTTCCAATTCCTCTGATGATTCTTGGGGATATCCATGGGAATATCAAATTAATGAAGGAAATAAATGGTTTGTTTGTACCTCAAAAAACACGTACACAGACGTGTCAGATCTTGAACTTGATGAAATTCCGGCAATCAAAAAACTCATTGAGCAGTAACCAATTAAATTTTAAAACAACACAGCTGACTATAATAGGGTTTGTCGCCCAAAACGTAAACTGAGGAGTGCAATCGCAAAGTCACTATAATAATCTTGCGGGGGAGAGCAGAAACTCCTAAAAACGGGCGAATTACTTCCCATGAAAAGCCAATAAGAGTAAAGGGATAATTTAATATTTAAACTATGTCAGAATTAGAAAACGACCACAGTATTCAAGGTCAAACAATTATTGTCAACCAACAATCGTCAAAATCCAATGGAGTTGGTACGGCAGGATTCGTACTATCACTTATTGCAATAGCCTTATGTTGGATTCCCGTATTAGATTGGATATTATGGATTTTAGGACTTATCTTATCCTTTGCGGGTGTATTTAAAGCTCCAAGAGGACTCGCAGTTGCGGGACTTGTAATTTCGCTAGTTTGTCTTCTTATTATAATTTTAGTTATTGGAGCGATTGGAGCAGCACTATCCGTCTTGTGAGAATTGAAAATCAGCAGTTTTACCAACGTTGAGTTGGTGAAACTGCTAATTTCAAAACAGACTAATCCACAGTAGGATATTGTTTTAGATAGGATGAATTTGTGTATCTTTCCTCTGTTAAAAAGCAGGTTTTCTTTTTGCACGCTTGTAAATTCCGCAATTTTCATCTAATTTTGTCACCATGATAGCACAAGAATTAGACAGAACAAAGAATAGCGAATATAGAGCGTGGCTCTGCGATTTAAAGTTGCGCATTCGGCAGTGCCAGATAAAAGCAGCTGTTCGAGTAAATACCGAAATGATAGAACTCTATTGGAGTATCGGTGCCGATATTGTTGACAAACAAGCCGAATCGGTTTGGGGTAGTGGAGTTATCAAACAATTGAGTGCTGATTTGCGACAGGAATTTCACGAAATGCAAGGTTTCTCGGATAGAAATATTTATTCGATGAAAAAGTTCTATCTGTTTTATAGCCAAGAAAATCCAATTACTGAAAATGAACAACCTACAATTTTGCACCAAGTTGGTGCAAAATTAGGAAATCATCCAATTACGCTAATTCCATGGAGACATCATGTAGAAATCATTTCCAAATGCAAAGACATCAAAGAAGCCTTATTTTATGTTCAAAAAACAATCGAGAATGGTTGGAGTCGTGCGATGTTGATGAACTTCATGGATGTAAAGTTGTACGAAGTTCAAGGCAAATCAATTAACAACTTTTCAAGATGGCTTCCCGATGTACAAAGCGATTTGGCACAAGAAACGTTGAAAGACCCATATAATATTGACTTCCTCACACTTACAAAAGGCTATAAAGAGCGTGAATTAGAGCATGCCTTATCAACGAATATCACAAAATTTTTGCTTGAATTAGGACAAGGTTTTTCTTTTGTTGGCAGGCAAGTATTAGTACAGGCAGGGACAAAAGACCTATTTATTGATATGCTGTTCTATCATCTCAAGCTGCGCTGTTATGTGGTTGTAGAATTAAAAGCCTGCGAGTTTGAATCTGCATTTATTGGGCAATTAGGCACGTATGTATCGGCAGTTAATCATCAGATGCGCGACAAGTTAGATAACGATACGATAGGGCTATTGATTTGTAAAACAAAGGATAACGTGCTGGCTCAATATGCGTTGGAGAGCAGTAGTCAACCTATCGGTATATCCGAATATAAGTTGGCTGAATTATTACCGGAAAACTATCAATCAGCCTTGCCAAGTATTGAAAAAATTGAAGAAGAACTTAAAAATCGAATGTGAATGTTTCCTGAAAATGTAACTAATGAACACTATTTAGAACACCTTGATTGACTAACAGTGAAAATCTTGTCTAAAATCATACACAATGTTTCGCACATTCTTCTGTTCCTATTTTTGCTTTATTCATGCGGAATACAGCGCAGAGATACACAAACAGCGAATGAGCCAATCCGCAAATTCGAGTACCCTGCAAAACTAAAAGACCGCAAGGAGCAACTTATAGAACATCTCGGCTTTACGGTAAGCTATAACGAGGATTGGAAAATTCCAAACTGGGTAGCCTACGAACTGACAAAAGAAGAGGTAGAAGGCGTAACGCCACGTGGAAAACACTTTATTCCCGATCTGGCAGTAAAAGGAGCAACAGCCACAACCGATGACTACAAACATACCGGTTGGGACAGAGGACACATGGCACCGGCAGCCGACATGAAGTGGAGTGAACAAGCGATGCGCGAAAGTTTCTATTTATCCAACATTTGTCCTCAAAACCACAACCTTAACGGCGGAGATTGGAAAACATTAGAGGAACGAGTACGCGCATGGGCTACAGCCAAGGGCAGCGTTTATGTCGTATGTGGTCCCATCGTATCCAAACAACCACCAACTATCGGACAAAACAAAGTAGCCATTCCCAATGCTTTCTTCAAAGTACTATTACGGAACGAAAACGGCAATTGGACAGCTGTAGCCTTTCTATTTGCCAACAAGAGCGGACATAAACCATTATCAACGTACATGCTAACGGTACAAGAAATTCAAGCAAAAGCAGATATAGATTTCTTCCCTGCTTTACCTGATAAAATAGAGCAAAGAATCGAAAGCCAATTAGACACAGCGACTTGGGCGATATAGATGTAAAACGAGAGCAAAAGAGAAAATCCAGTATTGTGTTTTCTCATTCGCTCCACGAGGACAAATAACATAATGTTCTGTTATAGAACAGCCCGCGGCGGTCAGTCCTATAACTACATTATGTTAAATGTTCGCTACGCTCTAAAAATCTAAGGCGCAAATCAACCGGCATTTTTTTGATTGGCACAATCAAAAAAGAGCCAACCACACGAATACCGCTCACACACGCCGACCCACGCGTGCTATCGCACAGAAAAAAAACAACTCCGTTGCGCTCACGTTGTATTTTTTCTTTGCCCACACACCAGCGA
>BNXR01000148.1 GCA_025999735.1 Bacteroidia bacterium
GTTCCTTTGCTGGTTTTATACTCGGTCAACTCTTCGGCAAATGCTTCTATAACAGCAGGTCCGGGAAAGAAACCGATATGGTTTTTGAATCCGCCAAACTGTACGAGGATTTTTTTCATCGTAAACGTAGGCATTCGCCAACTAATCTTTTCTTGTGCTTCGGGTGCTGCAGCCTTGATGGTTACCCTGATGCGGTTCATTATCTCCTGAACTTCAACAGGGAAGCCGGCTATGTATTCGTCTATATTTTTGGGTATTTGTGTTTCCATCGTTTATCTTTCTTTTAGCGTTATATGAATAATATCGCCAGGTTGCTTGCCGATTTTTTGCCGTATATCTTTGCGTATGCCAATGATATAACAAATTGAGCCATCGGCGTTTTTTACGCCCATATTTACGATACTGCCGTTGTATGGTTCAGCATCAAATTTTGCAGCTACTTTCACTCTGCCCTTCCCAAATTCCTTGACAATATCATACGGAAACGCAATATACGCCCCGTCCATATCGGGAACTTTTTTTATTTCTGCCTCAAATTCATATATTTTGTTGCTCATTTTTATTTTTACCGATTATTTGAAGTAGTTACCGAGGATTTCTCGGTAGTTGAGACGGCATTACTTTAATTGTTTTGTCAAATTATGATTACTGATTAGCGACTTCATTTGTGTGATGGCAACGCTGTTGAGTTGCACCAACCGCTCGCCCTGCGCTAGTCCTTGCCTGATAAGCAATGCGTTTATGCTTTCCAATTGCGTTGGTAAGTTCCACCCAACGCTTGGGAGTCATGACTAAACGACCGTTTGCATTTTTAACCTCACTGAATCCCGTGAGGTTAAAATTTGGATTATTCATTTTCTCCCATATTCCCATAAAATTAACCGAGAATACAGTACTCATCCAATGCGAAATCACAGTAGCAGGGATTTCGCTATTTTTGAATTTAGCCATATCGGTCAACGAAATATATTGGTCTTTGCGTTGCGAATAGAGTGCTACTTCCGTTCCTTGCACGTTGATAGTTTCTTTTTTATTCATGGTATTTTCATTTTTTTTACATGGATTGCCTCACCGATTTTACATGTCATCGATTTATCCGTCCGACCATCACACCGGTTTGAGATTTATTGCCTTGAATATATTCCCCCAAAGTGAGCTCACTGATGACGACTTTCTTTGCTGTTTCGGAAGCATGCATTAAATAAATTTTATCCTTTTTCTTGTACGCAAAACCGATATGGCTGGTGTCCAATCCCTTGATATTAGTAGTGATAAGCAATACGTCACCTGTACGGAATTTTGGGGAAAGGGTATCCAAATTGTCCTGCGGTATATAGTAATAGGTGCGTTTGTTAATCTCCTCTTCCACTATTTTTATATCGGCTTTCACCTTCTTAGAATGACTGATAGGATAATATTTCTTCGCATGTTCGGTCATAAAGGACACATTTATAGGGAAAACTTCCCCCCCACAAAAATGCGTTACATCTCTTAACACTTTCAGTCTGACCATTTCATACAGCCAATCACTGGAATAATGAAGGCGTGACACATAATTAAGCTCCCCGTTTCGATATCTCAGTTTGATGATATTATTCACATACGTTTCTATGGCCATGTCATCATATCTGTCTAATAGGGCAAAGGCGATGACTGCTTCTACAAAGAGCACGCAGTCAAATTTACGTAAATTGATTGTCGGCAGTTCCGGCACACCCGTATTCAACATCCCGCCAACGTACGGACTACCCAAAAAGAACTCGCCAATAATGGGTATGCGCTTGTCAATCGGAATACCCAATAGGGATTTTTCTTCTGCATATTTCCAAAATTTTCGGAATATAACACTATCCTCCCGCGCTATTTCCGCCGCACTCGCAATGGAAAAGGAAGACGATAAGAATAAAAAAAACAGTAGTAGCTTTCGTTTCATAAATTTCAATGTAGGAGTGAGGGTTTCCTTCGTTTCATATATGCAAATGTAGGAATAGAGGTTGCTTTCGTTTCATAAATTTCAATGTGAGGGTTGCCTTCGTTTCGTTAAGCGATAAATTGTTCCAAAAAGCGGATGTCATTTTCAAAAAACAGACGTAAATCTTTGATGCCGTATTTTAGCATCGTAATGCGTTCTATGCCCATTCCCAATGCGAAGCCGGTATTCATCGTTTTATCTATTCCATTCAACTCCAAGACGTTTGGATGCACCATACCACAACCCAATATTTCCAACCAGCCTGTACCCTTGCACACGTTGCAGCCTTCCCCTTTGCACAACGAGCACGTCACGTCCATCTCTGCCGAAGGCTCCGTGAAGGGAAAAAACGACGGGCGCAGGCGGATTTTCGTTTCCGAGCCGAAAAATTCTTTGGCAAAATAAGTCAGTGTTTGCTTTAAATCGGCAAACGAAACGTCCTTGTCAATGTACAAAGCCTCAATCTGGTGGAAAATGCAATGTGCACGTGCTGAAATCGCTTCGTTGCGGAACACGCGACCCGGTGTTACCAAGCGAATCGGCAGTTTCTGCGTTTCCATGTCCCGCACTTGTACGGAAGAAGTGTGGGTATGCAGCACAATATCAGGATTTTTGCTCAGAAAAAACGTGTCCTGCATGTCGCGTGCCGGATGTTCCTCCGGGAAGTTTAGGGCAGAAAAATTATGCCAATCGTCCTCTATTTCCGGTCCTTCGGAGATGGTAAATCCCAATCTTTCAAAGATGCCCAGAATTTCATTACGCACAAGCGAAAGGGGGTGTCGGCTACCTAATTTCAGAGGAACTCCGGGCAAAGTGAGGTCAATAGCCCCGTTCTCACTTGCATTTTCGGTGTCTGTCAGTTTTTCTTTCAACTCGTTTATTTTCGCCAAAGCGACTGTTTTCAACTCATTCAAGGCCTGTCCTACCGCTTTTTTCTGCTCTACGGGGACGTTTCTAAAATTCTCAAACAGCGAGGCAATCGACCCTTTTTTGCTCAAGTGTTTGATTCTGAACTCTTCAATTTTCTCTGCTTTGTCCGAATTGAATGTCTCAATTTCGGACAGGATTGTTTGGATATTTTCAAGCATCATCATATTTGTTTAGGTGGCGTTATTATTTTTCAGAAATCGGGCACAAATATAATCATTTTTGTAACCACTAAGGTAGAAAAAAATCCAATTTGTTTTTCAATCCATAAAATTGAACTAAATTCGCAGCAAAAAAGATATGAAAACAGAAAAATATGGATTTAATATGGCAGACAATGATGCTTAAATTCAGGGATTGCTACGGTTTTACAAAAACCTTTTTTGAATGATTAGTTTTGGTGATGAAGGAGTTTAGTATCTTAGGGCTAGAGTTATCGCTATAGATGGCTCCTCCTCCATTTGTTGCTCTATTTCCGTCAATGAGCAAATTCGTCAAGGTTGGCGACGACGCAATAAGATAGATGCCCCCACCGTTATAGCGGTGGACAGTGAGGGTATCTGTTTTGGAAACACCTATTCTGATGCTATCAGCACCGTTGGCATTGCCACCCGTGACGGTGAAGCCGTCCAATAAGGTTGCGTCTGTTATTTTTGCACCGACAAGCACGTGGTAGGTTTTTATGCCCCCACCTAACTCACCCGAGAGTATAGAACGACCTTGTAGAGACGGGGTTTCTATAGACGACCTCGTCTCTACAGAGGGACGCTGGTCGAGATAGGTTTCCGTGCCCTCAAATCCACCGTACATCTTTACACTGTCCACAAGAAGAAAAGCTCTGTCACACGAGTCTGCTGTGCTTCCATCGGGAGCATATAGT
>BNXR01000149.1 GCA_025999735.1 Bacteroidia bacterium
ACCTCCTGCGTGCAAAGCAGGCGCTCTAGCCAACTGAGCTAATCCCCCGTTTTTGTAGTAGTCCCTCGCGGATTTGAACCGCGGACCTCTACATTATCAGTGTAGCGCTCTAACCAACTGAGCTAAGCGGACCATATCTTTATATCCATGTTACAACAAGCAGGTCTGTATGATAAGGTATGGCAGGCGGGAGTAATGTTACTGCCGGTGCAAAGTGTCGGTGTGATGGGTGATGAGCGTACTTATGAGAATGTCGTGGCCCTGAGGGCAGTGGAATCAACGGACGGGATGACCGCTGATTGGTGTCATTTGCCTTACGATTTTCTGGCGGACGTCTCCAACAAGATTATCAACAACGTAAGAGGCATCAATAGAGTTGTGTATGATATTAGCTCCAAACCACCCTCTACGATTGAATGGGAGTGAAAAATAGTAGATTTTTCAAAAAATGAGAACAAAATTAATATACATTGTAGTTTTGATAGTTATCGTTTTGAATTTTTTCACTCTCAAGAGCATACTACCTGCTCCAATATACGCAATTTACTCGGTTCTACTGGCTTTCTACTTCCAATCTGTCAGATTTATCCTGTATATCATTAGAAATAGAGAGTTGTTAAGTTGAAAAACGATATTATATTCTTTCGTCACAAATTCGGTTGTGTGTAATTGAAAATTTAATGCTAACTTTGCACCCCTTAAATGAAAATTAAGTGAAAAACGTTATTTCCTAGTAAATCCACCTATTATTTAATTGAAACATGGATAAAAATACTATTACAGGATTGGTTCTTATACTTTTGATACTCATCGGATTTTCGTACTTTACCAAGCCTTCGCAAGAGGAGCAAGCGCGTGAACTGCAAAGGCGCGACTCTATAGCCAGAGTGATTGAAGTGAAACGCTTGTTGGCCGAAGCTGAAGCGAAAAAAGAGGTTGCCATCGAAGAAAAGACGAGCCGTCGAGACACGAGCACCGTTTTTGAACAAGGTGAGACCGAGGCGAGAGAAATTATTCTGGAAAACAATAAAATATTGTTGAAAATCAATACTTTGGGCGGTCGCATTGACTATGTGGAACTCAAGGAATATGTTACTCACGATTCGTTACCCCTTATTTTATGGCAACCTAAAACGAGTGCTTTTTCACTTTCGTTTTATGCCAATCGGCGGGAAATCGTTACGGAAAAGATGTTGTTTACCCCCAATACAACAAAAGTCGCGTTGGATGCAGAAACAGGCAGCAAAACGCTGACAATGAGATTGTATGCCAATGAAGCAGAACAAAAATATATAGAATATGTATATACCCTAAATCCAGACAGTTATATGTTGGATTTTGACATCCGCACCCGCAATTTGGATGATATCATTGACGCAAATTCTTCCTTTTTATCGTTACTATGGGGCTTAGAAATGCCTCAGTTAGAGAAAAGCAAGGAATTTGAAACCCGTTATACCGGTGTTTTCTACAATTTCCTCAGCAATGAAGTTGATAATGTAGATATGAATGTCGATGCGACGGAACAGTTGAAGAATAAAATCAAGTGGATTGCCTACAAACAGCAGTTTTTTTCTTCGGTACTGATTGCCAAAGAATCATTTGTAGAGGCCGAATTAGTCTCAAAAATGGATGAATCATCCGGTATGTTGAAAAAGGTACTATCGGAGATTCCACTTCCCTACACAGGTAGCCCCAAGGAAGACTATGCGATGCAGTTTTATTTCGGTCCCAATTCATTTACGACCTTAAAAGAATATGGTGCTGATATACAGTTGCATAGCTTGGTAGATTTGGGGTGGAAAGGGATTGCATGGGTAAACAGATATTTTGTACTCCCTGTTTTTCATTTCTTAGAGGCCTTTGTTACAGGTAATTACGGTGTAATCATCTTTTTATTGACACTGATTATCAAGCTCATTTTATTTCCTTTAACTTACAAATCGTACTTGTCACAGGCCAAAATGAGGGTGCTAAAGCCGCAAATTGATGAAATTTCCGCTAAATTCCCTTCTGACAAAGCGATGGAAAAACAACAAGCCGTCATGGCCTTTTACAAGAAAGCGGGTATAAACCCGATGGGGGGCTGCCTGCCGATGCTATTACAGATGCCTATTTTAATAGCACTATTTTGGTTCTTCCCCGGTGCTATTGAGCTTCGACAGCAGTCGTTCTTATGGGCAACCGACTTGGCATCCTACGATTCTATATATGATTTGTCTTTTAGTATTCCCTTTTATGGTGACCACGTGAGTCTGTTCTGTTTACTGATGACGGTTGTGAACGTAATATATATGGTGATGAATAATAAAAATCAGCCACAAAATGACCAGATGAAAAGCATGAAGATAATGATGTATATCATGCCAGTGATGTTTTTGTTTATCTTCAATAGTTATTCGTCAGGGCTGAGTTACTATTACCTAATCATAAACTTGATTTCCATCATACAGACTTATGCTATCGGTAAGTATGTGGATGACGAAAAGTTGCTGAAAAAAATAGAGTTAGCAAAATCAAAACCCGTCAAAAAGTCGAACTTTCAAAAGAGATTGGAAGAGGCACAACGCATGCAACGGCAGAAATTAAAGCAAAAACAAAAGAAATAAAATCAGATAATAATTTTTTCAGGTGCTATATTCGCTGGCGCGGCTTTGTAAGCCGTGTCCTTTACATAGGGCAGACTACCTTTACCATCTATTATAATGTACTTTTTTGGGGTCGAACTTCTCTCTCGGCTTGTACGGTGTAGCAGGATAGCCGATAGGTATCACGCATAGCGAAAAAATCTTGTCCGGCAGAGCGAGCTGCTCTTTTGCGACCTGCATACGTTCCTCGTATGGATAGGTAGCTGTCCATACAGCACCCAGTCCCAATGCTTCAGCAGCTAATAGGATGTTCTGCGTGACGGCAGAGCAGTCTAAGTACCAGTAGGGCGATTTTTCAATGTCACCACACACTACAATAGCCAACGGTGCTTCATTCAGCATCTTTGCGTATGGCAATCCTTCTGCCATCGCACTCAATACACTGCGTTCCGTTACAACCACTAATTCCCATGGACGGATGTCCTTACCGGAAGGGGCAGCCATCCCTGCCTTTAAGAGTGTTTGCACTTTCTCATCTTCGATTTCCTTATCCAGATACTTCCGGACACTTTTGCGATTCAAAATAGTTTCTATCATGACGAATACAATTAAAATGATTATCTATTATTAGATTATAGGGGTGCAAAATTAGCATTAAGTTTTCCAATTACATACAAACGCATAAAAATATCTATGGTTTTATTTTCACAATCCGCGTCTGTTCAGGGTCACCGTAAATTTGTGTCGGTTGTCAGTTTTATTTTTCAAATTTATTTGGAGTGTGTTGTTGAAAGCATTACTTTTGCACCCGCTTCTCAAAAAATCTGGCGACACCTTAATTAGTTAGAAGAGGTAGTTTGCAGGATGGATGGGGGCGATAGACGACGTTCTTAGAAATATTGTATGAAATTAAAGCAAGTGCGGTTCTTGAAAATGAATTGAAAATAACGGGGCCAAGAAAGAACAAGTGTTTGATACCCTCAGGGTGACGATTTATCGCGCACCATATATAAAGGTGAATTATTTTGCCGAAATATAGGGAGGTATTGACAAGAAAAATTTTACTATGAAGAGTTTGATCCTGGCTCAGGATGAACGCTAGCGATAGGCTTAACACATGCAAGTCGAGGGGCAGCGGGGAGTAGCAATAC
>BNXR01000150.1 GCA_025999735.1 Bacteroidia bacterium
ACCAAAACGGGTGCCCTAATTGTGCTCACCGGGGAGACAGAACTATCCAATTTTGCAAATACGGGAGTTATTCTGCGAGCTCGAATTTCAGAAGAGTTGTTGGGGAATATTTTTTTCAAGAACTCGCCCCTTCATGATGGTGCCGTTATCATTACTCACAACCGCATTCTTGCTGCGCGTTGTATTCTGCCGGTATCCGATAGGTTGGACATCCCCGGTAGCATGGGTTTGCGTCATCGTTCTGCCCTCGGTATCAGCTCCGTTGCCGATGCCTTGGTGGTGGTGGTGAGTGAAGAAACCGGTAATATCACCTTCTTTTATGATGGGAAATATAAAGTTCATATTTCAGCACAGGAGTTGGAACAGTTTCTACATAAGGACTTTACAGGACTTCAGTTTTAATTTTACTTCAAAAATAGTAATTCACCGAAAAGAGAATATTGGCGAACAGAGATTTCGTTAGACTTTCGTATCCCCCTCTAATTCCGAGATTTAGGGGAAATGGAAGTCGTAGGACGTGACTGTCGGTCTTCAATTCGATACCGTAAGAGCTATATTGCTTGTTTTGTTGGGTTTGAGTGTAGTCGAAAAAAGCAGCTCCATAAATGGCTTTCATATAAAACAAGCCGCTCACTCTGAAATCGGGGTAAAATAGGGGAAGTTCGTAAGTGCTTCGGACAGTATAAAAATCTGTTGCAATGGGGCCCATGCCACGTGGAGAAGATACTTTTTGCGAAAAGATGCGATTTCCTGTGCCTGTTTGTATTCCGCAATACAGGTTAAAGGAGTGGTTGGTGGAAATTCCGGGGAAGTAGAGATTTCCGGTCAGCCAGACTTGCTGTCCCAGCTTCTCACCTCCCATGGGGGAATGCCAATAGCCGGTTTGAACACTTTGCCCCCAGCGGGGATTGCGCTCTTGGGCAGTAGTGTATGTGTAGTTGGAAAGAGTGACGCCGTATTCAAGCATTTGGTAATACATCGGAGAGTCGTCGTATTGGATGTTCTGCGCGTACGCTTTGACGATTTTGAGTCCGTGCAGGATTTCCGTTTTATAGCGGATGTAGGGACTGATGGAACGGTAAAAATTTCTTCGTGAAAGGTTAAAAGGCAGTTGCATGGTCGCTTGTGCTTCGGTAAATCTGGGAGAGAGATGCGCTACGACGTTGTTGTTGCGTGGCTCAACAAGGGGGAGCGTTGTTTTAGAGCGTCCGCTTTTGAGGTCAAGACTGAATTTTGGCCAAAAGGCTTTATAGTTTGCGTTCAACATCCAAGCACCATTTTGGTTGTAGAAATCTGTCCAAATAAGGCCTGCTGTCAAGGATAAGGTGCTCAATTTGTTTTGTGACAGGACGGTGAGACCGGCATTTATTTTTTGTTCTGATGGGTCAACGTACATGGGTCCCCAGCTGTGGATATTGAGTAGATGAGGGAATTTGTGATAGTTGGCACTCTCGAAGACGGAATCTCGGATATCCTCCAGGGAAATGGCATCGAATTTTTTCAGTGAGTCCGCTAAGGGGTAGGTTTTCATCTCAACAGGTGTGTGGAGTAGTTGTTCGACAGCCGTTTTACCGATTTTGTAACCGTCAGAAGTATAAAACGAAAAATAAAGTGTATCTTGGGATTTGGTGGCGGGGAAACGGACTCCAAAAGGGGTCGTTAGTATGGTGCTGATATTTCCTGTTTGTAAATCTTTGGCGTACAGCGAGTTGTTCCCGTTGAAGGAAGCTCTGAAATAGAGTGTGTTATGGGAGCAAACGGGGTTATCAATTTCATACCAATAACTGTCGGTGAGTACTTCGCGAATGACCGAATCCGGCTGTATTGGCCCGATAGACTTTATTGACGTGCTCGACGTGCTCGACGTGCTCGATTTGCTCGCCTCTATTATCTTTATCGCCTCAATATGATGACCGTTTTTGTCTTGTACAACGGTGAAAATATGAGTTCCGTCGGATGAAGGGTGGATAAAAAGTTCTCCTTTTTTCGCTGGGATGCGGTGCAATTCGTTTTCAAAGAGGCTGTCAAGGATGACGATGGAGGCTTTGTTTTGTTCATCGACTTCGACAAGTCCCCAGTTGTTGCTGATGGTAAAGGGTGAAAAACGATTTATCGGATGGCGGTGGTATTTATATTTTTTGGTAGCGATGTCATAGCTGACGATGACCCTTCGTCCGCCGTGTTCCCAGCGGGCATGAGGGAGATATTCACTCCATACGAGTGTTTCTTTGTTGAGCGCGTATTTTTGGTCATACAATATGCCTGTGGGAGTGAGGATACGTTCTTTTCCCTGACTGAGGAGTACGAAAGCACCGCGTTGTTGGAAGCCATTTTTATAAGCGATGACTTGTCCGTCTTTGTATGGCGTTGGATAGTAGTAGTTTGTGTAATATTTGTTTTGTGTGGCTAGCGTGTCGTAACTTGAAACGAGGCTTGTGTCCCGTTGCCATTCGTCTGTAAGCTCTTTAATATGTGTTTTGTAGAGGGGTGGTGCTTTAAAAGGGGAGAGAGTATAAAAGTGCTTTCCGGTGCGTGCTAAGGCATTCGATGCAATTTCGGCTCCGTACTCGGTGCGTGCTTTGGCTGTCAGGAAATAACCGAGTGTGTAGCGGTTGGGAACAAAATCTTTGTATGAACCGAGCACCGCCTTGTCGTAGGAATAGCTTCCTTTTTCTACTAATTGTGCTTTCATTTCGTTCAAAAATTCCGGTGAGCGACCCCGCCCGATATGCCCGACAGCCGTTTCAAAGGCAACAGCATCTCCCTCAATGAACCACATCGGGACCAATAGTCCTGTGACTGCCATGGCCGCTTGTTCACCGAAGACAATACCCAATACTTTGGTAATTCCTTGGTTGATATTGTCGTATTGGACGATGTGCCGAAATTCGTGAACGCAGAGGTGTTCTGCCCATATATCACTCGCTTCTTGTGGTGGAATGGTATATAGGTCGCTTTTCTTGGGTGCCCATCCGGCACTTCCATTAGACACTGCCCCACGCGCATGTACGATGATAGACATTTTGCGTGGTTTTTGTTTCAACGACATTTCGCTGTTATACAGCAAGGTAAAAATATTCGCCAAGTGCTGGGCGTTTTCTTCAAAAAAATCAGGGTAGATGAGTTGGAAGTCCTTCGTGTTTATCTGCCGCCAGTGAATGGAAGAGGGGTCTTGTCCCAAGTCAATATACTGTGCAGAAAGCGTTAGCGGCATACATATACAACAAAAGCAGAGGATTATTGAGTATTTATAGGATATAGTTATGTGACACGGCTTACAAAGCCGCGCCAGCGAAAAGAGTATTTTTCCCCCGCTGGCGCGGCTTTGCAAGCCGTGTCCCTGTACAGTACTATGCTTGCAAATTTTTGGGCATACCATTGGTGCATATCATTGGAGCACATTATTCAATAATTCCGATGCTGTTTGCATTGCTCCAGCACCGGCTCCTTGAATGCGGATGCCGTTTGGATAAAAGCGACTATATATAATAATCACATTATCAGCATCTTTAGACAATGCAAAAGGATGTGTTTTGTCGAATGCTCCCACTTCTACTTTAATCTTGTTGTTAGCGATTTCAATGTAGTAGGAGAGTTTTTTGTTGTCGGCAACCGCTTTGCCAAACAAGTCTTTGAAGTATTTTTCGTTTTTCTCAACGCTACGATAGAAGTCTTCTACCGAGCCTCC
>BNXR01000151.1 GCA_025999735.1 Bacteroidia bacterium
GTGATGCCGGTGAGCAGGATGCGGTCAATCACGGTTTCACTTCCCTCTTTCAAGGTCTCATAAAAATCGCAAGCAACTGGTGGAGATTACTGAGGAAAATGGCATTTATGCGGATATTATCCTGAAATTTTCCATAGAGCAACTGCACGACAACGAAAATTTCATTTCTCTGCTGTTTTACATGGGATTGCTCACTATCGATCGCTTTGACGGGGGGCGTCTTCGTTTAAAAATTCCTAATTATTCCATACGAACGGTATATTGGGAATATATCATGCGGCTTACAAAAGACAGGAATACGGAAATCCTTACGGACAATGTCGCTCAGACCGACTCAGTATGGGAACTGGCATATAACGGCAACCCGGCACCATATATTGAGTATATGAGCAAAAATATCATCAGTCGTCTGTCTAACAGAGACTTGCAGAACTTTGACGAGAAGTATATCAAACTCTTGCTCCTAAATGGCTTGTTCCAAAGCAAGTTGTTTGTTCCTATCACCGAGATGGAGGTAACTCATGGTTATACGGATATCTACTTGAAGCGTAATCATTTGCTGCCCGATATTCCCTGCGAATGGGTGTGGGAAGTTAAGTACGTCAAAAAAGGAGATGCCGAAAACATAGAAACACAGTATGCCACGTCTTTACAGGAGAAACGCGATGAAGCCGTCATGCAATTGACAAGATACCGCGACTCGCATCTGTTCGCAGGTCGTACCGATGTCCGCTATCTTTCAGTAATATTTATTGGAAAAGATAAATACGAGCTCAAAGAACTGTAAGAATAGACATAATTTTTTAGTAATTTGCATATATCATTTATGAAAAAACATTTTTTATTTTGCTTTTTTTATACGATGACAACTCTCGGCATCTGCGAACAGCAGTTGGGTTGCGAACCGTATATCTGTGGCAACGTGGACACCGGTACGGTGGAAGAAATGTCCAAACAATTGCCCGCTAAATCGGTGGTGATGCTTGAATTGCAGTAAGATGTTTTATACGGAGAAAGAGCGGGAAAAGGCGGTGCTTGTTGGGGTTGCCATTCAGGATGAGGGTGTCACTAATGAGAAAATGCTGGAGTACCTAGATGAATTGGCGTTTCTTGCCGAAACTGCCGGTGCTGAAACCGTGAAAGTATTTACACAAAACTTACCGAAACCCGTTACTGCTACCTTTATAGGCAGTGGAAAATTAGATGAAATAAAAACGTATATCACAGAAAATGAAGTCAACATTGTCATCTTTGACGATGACCTTAGTCCCACGCAACTGCGTAATATTGAAGGCGAGTTCAAAGGGGTGGGGGTGAAGGTGTTGGACCGTACGAACTTGATTTTAGACATTTTTGCCAAGCGTGCCAGGACCTCACACGCTAAAACGCAAGTAGAATTGGCGCAATACCAATATTTATTGCCACGTCTGACGGGCTTGTGGACCCATTTGGAACGCCAAAAAGGAGGCATCGGCCTGCGTGGTCCCGGTGAGTCGGAAATCGAAACCGACCGGCGTGTCATCCGTGATAAAATTACCCGTCTAAAAGAGCAACTCGCCAAGATTGACAAGCAGATGAGCACTCAGCGCAAAAATAGAGGCAAATTAGTGAGGGTGGCGCTTGCCGGATACACCAATGTAGGAAAATCCACGCTCATGAACCTGCTGAGCAAGTCAAGTGTAATGGCAGAAAATAAGTTGTTTGCAACCTTAGATACCACCGTGCGAAAAATTGCGATTCGCAATGTGCCCTTCCTCATAGCGGATACGGTTGGATTTATCCGCAAACTGCCTCACCACCTGATAGAATCTTTTAAATCAACTTTGGATGAGGTACGGGAAGCCGATGTAATCATCCACATTGTAGATGTATCGCACCCTCAGTTTGAAGACCAACTGAGAGTAGTCAATGCGACACTGTCCGAATTGCTCAAAGAGCCAAAACCGACCATCACCGTTTTCAACAAGATAGATGCTTTCTGTTACACTCAAAAGGAAGCCGATGATTTGACTCCCATGGAACGACAAAATTACAGCCTCGAAGACCTGAAAAACAAGCGAATGTCCCAACAGGACGGTGAAACCGTCTATATTTCTGCCGCTAAAAAGGAAAACATCGAAGAACTAAAAGAAAAAATGTACCGTATCGTGCGCGAAATTCATGCTGCACGCTTTCCGTATAATGATTTCTTTTATGATTAGCCGAAAATTTAGACTATCTTCCTCTGTAAAAACTGTTTTTTTCATTTTGGGCGCTTGGAAATATCGGAATTTACATCTACTTTTGTCGCGCGTAAAAAAACAAAAAGGGGCGGAAAAGGACATACGCACATTCAAGCCACAAATGTAATGATTTGATTGTGTAAACATAGCACCTGAAAGATAATTAACCAATCGAGATGGAGCTCGAATAACAAAATGATGAAAAAGTTATTTAGCAGGGTACTGGTTTCTATTTTCTTTCTCATAAGCATGAACTTTGCCGGTGCAGAGTTTGCTTCTGCTCAATCGGTTGGCGACGAAGCTGTTTTTCTCAATGTCACCATAGCCGGAAATAATGCTACGAAAGGGGCTGGCATTCGCTTAAAAAGTAACGCGAATTTGAATCTGCTTAATTCTATTGTCATGGACAGTATCGCCGATCGCAAGATAGATGGCAGTTCTGACGATGGAGGTACTATTTCATACAAGTACAGTTATGTGATAGGAGTAAATCCCGGAACTACGAACTTTAATGCCGGAACCCCATTCCGTTACATATACAATACCATTCCCATCTGGTGTCGGGTCATTCTCAGGCGGATAAAATTCAGTTGCACCCATGTCAATGCTACTACCATTGAGACGTTCGCCATACCAGCCTGCCTCATTGCCTGTAAAAAGAGCTACGTTAAAAAAGTCCCAATAGGCTTGATTACTGCCGACATCGATGCTAGGACTGTTTGATTCCGCCCTATAGTCTCCGTTAGCACGATCCACAAACAAAGGGGTATTGGCAGGATCTGTGCCGCCTAAATTGCCAGCACCGTCTGTCGGATTTATTCCCGCCACATAACTGTAATTGTAGTCTATCGTTCCGTAGCTTGTACTAGCCGGACTGCCATCCGTCTTGCGGGCTACGATTTCATCCATCACGATTG
This sequence comes from Bacteroidia bacterium, assembly GCA_025999735.1. Lineage (GTDB taxonomy): Bacteria > Bacteroidota > Bacteroidia > Bacteroidales > Marinifilaceae > JAISHE01. Next base: position 3,140 of record BNXR01000151.1, read on the forward strand.
AATTGATGATAGAGATATGTGTGTTCGTATCATTATAGAAACTCGGTCCCAAGAAAGTGGCAATGTTATCGCTTACCGTAGTATTGAGAAACGTAACAGTAGCACCGGTGTTGACTCTCGGTTCCTCATTTCGAAGATTAAGTGCTCCTCCAAAATTGGCTTTATTCCCGACGATGAGCGTATTAGACAAAATACGGGGGGAGGAACACAAAATAACAAGCCAAACAACAAGCCAAACAATGGACGTGTACTGAAATCCAAGCGCGATTTTACCTATAAAAGACAACAGTTTTGATGTAGTTTTGATGCGATTTAGTATATTTCCAAATCCCATTTTATGTCCATTGCTGTTGTTATTATTGGTAGTAATCATACTTATCTGAAAAGTGATTTTGTTCGCAAGGCCTCGGAAGCTTTGGCACTGCAAGCGGGAAAAATTGTCAAGACTTCTCCACTTTACGAAACGGAGCCTTGTGGCTTTCAAAGTGAAGACCTTTTTATCAATCAAGTTGTTGTCCTCGAAA
>BNXR01000152.1 GCA_025999735.1 Bacteroidia bacterium
TATCAGAACTGAGAATTATGCTTACGTGGATAAGACACGATACATAGAGATGTTGGAAAATGAGAGCAACAAAAATCAGTTTTTCATCCGTCCGCGCAAATTCGGCAAGAGTCTGTTTTTTATGACGTTGTGGTATTATTATGACCTCAAAACTGCTGGAGAGTTTGAAGAATTGTTTGGCGACCTCTATATCGGCAAGCATCCTACGCCCGAACATAATATGTATGCCATCTTACAGTTCGACTTTTCGGGATTGGATACTTCTGGCGAAAAAGAATTTGTGAAATCCTTTTCGTATAGTGTAGAACTAACGATTCGTAGTTTCATTAATACTTATCGCTCGATTATCCCCGACAGTGAAGTACTTATTCAGGAAATAAAGCAGACACATCCCGGTAACGGTGCACTACAAATTGCCTTTGATGCCATAAATTCGGCAGGAAAGAAAATATTTGTCATTATCGATGAATACGACCACTTTGCCAACGACCTTATTGCCATGGGCAATATGCAGGGAACAGATATATACAAAGCAATGATAGCAGCCAATGGCTTGGTGCGTGATTTTTACGAACGCTTGAAAAACGCCGCCAAATCGTCCATCGTGAACCGTACATTTATCACCGGCATCTCACCGGTGATGCTTGACGACCTCACCAGCGGCTATAATATTGCTGCCGTTCTGACAATGGAGCCAAAATATAACGAAATGATGGGCTTTACGCAGGAAGAAGTGGAGTGGCTGATGCGGGAAACAGGCGTTAATCCTGAACATATCAAGATAGATATGCCAGCCTATTACGATGGTTATATGTTCACCACAGACGGGAAGCATAGTGTGTATAATCCAGCTATGATACTCCATTTTTTTGAACAGATATTGAAAAATGACGGACCACCCAAAAACATTGTTGATTTGAATATGCAAATTGATTACGGACGGTTGCGGCGGCTGTTCAAAAACGAGAGTAATAAAGAAACACTGCTTAAAATTATAAAAGAGGATGGTATTGTTTCCGAATTATTGCAAAAATTCCCCATTGATATGCTGGAAGATGATACTCAATTTGTTTCCCTGCTGTTCTACATGGGGCTGCTGACTATCAAAGGCCCTTATCTGCGTAAGCTGCGGTTAGAGATACCGAATTATTCCATCAAAACGCTATATTGGGACTATATCGTGCGCATGGTAAAGGAAACTTCGCCCTTGATGACCATACAGTCACAATCGTTGGACGAATCTATCATTGCGGCAGCAATGGAAGGCGATATCAACCGGTTTATCGAATATGTTTCTAAAAATGCTTTCAGCAAGTTTTCCGCCCAAGATTTGAAACATTTCGACGAAAAATATATTCAGGCACTGCTGTTGGCTTATCTGTTCATGAGCCGGATTTATGTCCCGATGAGTGAATACGAAGCCGTTCCAGGCAGAACAGATATATACCTGCAACGCGACCCACGACTACCCCAAGTGAAATGGGAATGGATACTGGAGTTGAAATATTGCAAAACCGGTGCCAAACCTGGCGAAATTGCCAAACTGCAAAAAGAGGGTGAGGAACAGATAAAACAGTATCTCACGTCGCATCGTTTGGGTAACCGTTCCGACCTGAAAGCCGCCGTCATCGTGTTTATCGGCAAAAACAAATACAAAATCGTAAGTATTAAATAATCATTCTTCGCTACGCGAAGAATCTGTTAGCTTGAGCAGAAAATAATTCTTTTTCCCACTTTGCGCAAGGATATACTTTCCGGCAATAAGAAAGGTGTCATTGATGAGGGCATCCTCAGCTATTTTTTCTTTGTTGATACTGATGGAATTGGCTTTCAAGGCTCTGCGCGCTTCCCCTTTGGAGGGCATGATAGTTGTCTTTTCGGCTAACAGTTCCACTATGGGGATGCCTGCCTTGAGGTCGGCACGCAGTATGTCGAACTGTTTTACGCCTTCAAAAACGGCCAAAAAAGTCTTTTCATCTATTTTTCGCAATATGTCGGAGGTGGCATTTCCGAATAAAATTCCGGAGGCTTCTAAGACCTGCTCGTAAGCTTGGGAACCGTGAATGAGGGTCGTAATTTCCTTGGCTAAGGTTTTTTGCAGTTTCCTCAAATGGGGTTCTTTGCGATGTTCTTCGAGCAGAGTTTCTATTTCCGCTATCGGCAGGAGGGTAAAAATTTTGATATATTTTTCGGCATCACTGTCAGCAATGTTGAGCCAAAACTGATAAAATTGATAGGGAGAGGTGCGCTCCGGGTCTAACCAGACATTGCCGGATTCTGTTTTCCCGAACTTTCCCCCATCACTTTTGGTCATCAGTGGCCATGTTAGCCCGTAGGCATCCAAACTCTCTTTGCGACGTATCAATTCAGCACCGGTGGTGATGTTTCCCCATTGGTCAGAACCGCCTACCTGCAATAGACAGGCGTGATTTTTACGCAAATACAAGAAATCATATCCCTGCAAGAGTTGGTAAGTAAACTCCGTAAAGGAAAGTCCTTGTGAGGCGTCGCCGTTCAGACGTTTCTTTACAGAATCCTTTGCCATCATATAGTTTACCGTGATGTGTTTCCCAATTTCTCTGACGAAGTCCAAAAATGTGAAGTCCTTCGTCCAGTCGTAGTTATTGAGCAGGATTGCCGCATTGGGGGCAGCAGAATCAAAATCAATGAATGATGCCAACTGCTTTTTTATACCCTGCATGTTCCGCTCTATGGCGGCGACATCTAATAAATTCCTTTCGGCGGACTTTCCACTAGGGTCACCAATCATTCCCGTAGCTCCACCGATGACAAAAATGGGCTTGTTACCGGCTAATTGGAAATGCTTCATCATCATCACCGACACCAAATGACCGATATGCAGTGAATCGGCTGTCGGGTCAATCCCCACATACGCAGTTGTCTGTCCCTTGGTCAATATCTCTTCCGTACCGGGCATAACATCGTGAATCATACCCCTCCATTTTAACTCTTCTACAAAATTCATATTTATATTGAAAATCAAATTCGGTGATTTATGCAAATTTGCCATAAATTCCCAGTGCAAAGTTAAGAAAAGGCTGGTAAAAAAAACTGGAATTTTTGGTTTCCTCGCTAAAAAAACCAAAATGAGTATCAAACATGTTTATAATCAGCAATAAAACACAAATGACAATACATATTTTGCCAGCACCAAAAACAAGACCTAAAATTCTGTTTAGCAGGCCAAGTGCCAACATATTGACCATCGTGGTCACAAGTCGCCCTAAGAAATACACGCCAAAGACGACAGCAACAAAGGTGAGCGTAAAAGCGAGCTGACCGGTATATTTGAAATCCAAGTATCCCTCTAAAAGCTGGGCCGTCAGACCTGAAAATTTAAGGGCAATATACACACCTAAAATCATCCCCACCAAAGTGGCAATTTCTACTACTAAGCCTTTTTTGAAACCTTTATAGGCACCATATAGCAGCAAAATTAATATGATAATATCTAAACCTTTCATTTTTCATCCTGTTAATCCTTTAATCTTGTCAAAATCATAGTTCAGACAATTTCGTTGCAGATTCCTCAGTCGCTATCGCTCCTTCGGAATGACATTCACTCCTGTGGATGGGAAGAGGGAGAGGCAGCGAAGCCACCGTCATTCTGAGCGTAGCGAAGAATCTGCTTTCGTTGCAG
>BNXR01000153.1 GCA_025999735.1 Bacteroidia bacterium
ACGTGAGTCATTCTGCATAGGGACGTTTTTGCCAAAGATGTGAGGATTATTGGGATTTATTCACCATCTGGTTGCATAGAAATGAGGTCGGAACTCCATTTGAAGATTTTATGGAAGAGGAAAATAAAAGACGTGGAATAAATGCCATATAAAATAGCTATTCTTAATGCCGCTAAAAAAGGAATGCGGAAGCTACCACGTGAATACTATAATTCAGTTTCCAACCATATATATAGCCTTGCAAATAATCCTCGTCCATTTGGATGTAAAAAGATGTCTGATTCAGAAGATAAATATCGTATTCGTGTCGGAGTTTATCGGATAATCTACACCATAAAAGATGATATTTTAACGGTAGAAGTGGTAAAAGTCGATCACCGTAGCAGCGTTTATAAATAAAATCAAATAAAATTGGTGAAAGATATTCAAAAAAAACAGTTTTCCATTTTTTTGAAATAGTGGCACACTTGGAAATCCTAAAAATTTATGCTAAATTTGCACCAAATTAAATAAACAAAGCAACTTGACAACATGATGGAAACAGCAGCGAACATAGAAATGACACACGAGCATAGTATACAAATTGACGAGATTCATTCTGCATGGGGACGTTTTTGCCAAAGATGTGAGGATTATTGGGATTTATTCACCATTTGGTTGCGTAGAAATGACGAGAAAATATCCCTTGAAGAATTTAATAAGTATGTCGATGATTTGATTGCAGAAAAAAATGTATAAACTAATCATTGAAAATGCTGTATTAAAGGATTTACGAAAGATACCTGCTAAATATCTTATAAAAATTAAGAGTGCTATAAATAATCTCATACTGTTACCCAGGCCATTTGGATACACAAAAATAGAAGGAAGTGAAAATAAATATCGTATTCGTGTCGGAGATTATCGGATAATCTACACCATAGAAGATGATATTTTAACGGTAGAAGTGGTAAAAGTAGACCATCGTAGCAGTGTTTATAAATAAAATCAAATAAAATTGGTGAAAGATATTCAAAAAAATAGTTTTCATTTTTTTGAAATAATTGCACACTTGGAAATCTCGAAATGTTGAGCTAATTTTGCACCGTTTTTAATAAAATAATCAAGTTTTTTACCGTAGTCGGCGGAATACAAATAGGCAGAAATGATATGAGTAAATTTTGTTCTTCTTGTGGCGCACAAGTGGCTGATGAAGCCGTAGTTTGCATAAAATGCGGTTGTGCAGTAACCGGTAAAACGGCTACTAATTTATCTGGTCAACAACCACCAAAAACTTGGCTTATACAGTCAATATTGGTGACACTATTCTGCTGTTTGCCTTTTGGCATCGTGGGAATTGTAAATGCTTCCAAAGTAGAAACTCGCTTCTATGCAGGTGACATTGATGAAGCAAACCGCTTGGCAGCACAAGCAGCTAAATGGACTAAATTGGGCTTTTGGATCGGTTTAGGTGTAATAATTCTTTACTTTTTCTTCATGACTTTCGTTATAGGTGCAGGTATATTTGCCGGTTTATCAGGTGTAGGTGGGCATTGACATAGTTAGCAATGCCTATTAGGAGGTTTATAAAAAAAATCGGTATCGCAGTTGTCATTATTGTTCTTGGGGTTATTTACAGCCGTTTTAACCCCGAGGACAATAATTTTTTTCCCCAATGTCCGTTTTACGTGCTCACAGATTTAAAATGTCCGGGCTGCGGGTCGCAAAGGGCTGTGCATTATCTACTACATCTCGATTTTTTGTCGGCATTCAGGGCAAATGGCTTGCTGGTCGTCTCAATTCCGTATATCATTCTGGGTTTGATTTATGACAATATCAAAAATCCAAAACCGTGGATGTTGAAAGGACGAAAGATTTTATTTGGAAAATTCGCCATTCATATTTTACTGCTCATCATTACATTGTTCTTTTTATTTCGCAATAACATTTTTTGATATTTTAGTTCATGCAGTCATCTTATCTAACATTAGGCACAGAAAAAGTTCATAAACTATTGATACAGTATTCTTTACCGGCTATCGTTGCCATGACTGCCGCCTCCTTGTACAATATGATAGACAGTATCTTCATCGGACAAGGCGTGGGAGCAATGGCAATAGCAGGATTGGCTATCACATTGCCATTTATGAACATTGCTGCGGCTGTTGGATCGATGGTGGGGATCGGTGCCTCTTCCTTGCTGTCCGTAAAGTTAGGACAAAAAGACTATAAAAGTGCCGAATTTATTTTGGGAAATGTGGTCCTCATGAATGTCCTCGTCGGAGGATTTTTCGCGGGAGGTAGCCTTTTATTTTTAGATGAAATTCTCCTCTTTTTCGGTGCCAGTGAGGTGACACTTCCGTATGCGCATGACTTTATGGTCGTCATACTGTCCGGGAATATTATCACCCACGTTTACATGGGACTAAACGAAATGTTGCGAGCCTCTGGATTTCCTCAAAAAGCGATGCTGGCCACCATTTTTGCTGTTGTCATTAACGGTGTACTATGCTACATTTTTATATTCATTATGGATATGGGGGTGCGGGGAGCTGCTGTGGCAACTATTTGCGCACAATTTCTGTCTCTACTGTTCGTTGTTTCGCATTTCTTGAAGAAAAAGAATTTTATCCGTTTCAGGCGTTCAATATGGGCGTTCAAGCCGTATATCATCAAAGGGATGCTCGCTATCGGTCTTTCTCCTTTCCTGATGAATCTTTGTGCCAGCTTCGTTGTCATTCTAATCAACCATAGCTTGAAAAATCTGGGTGGCGACATGGCTATTGGGGCGTATGGCATTGTGAATCGCATAGCCCTGCTGTTCGTAATGGTAAACATGGGTTTCAACCAAGGTATGCAACCAATCGTCGGTTATAATTACGGTGCACAGCAATTGGAGCGGGTGATGAAAGCCTTCAAATATACGGTGCTCTGTACGACGAGTGTCACTTCCATCGGTTTTATTGCAGCACAATTTTTCCCGCGTCCGATTATCCGCCTGTTCACGCCAGACGAGGAACTTATCGAAATTGCGGCTGTTGGTTTACACTATGTCTTGTTCATGTTTCCGGTTGTCGGCTTTCAAATGGCATCGGGCAGTTTCTTTCAGTCCATCGGGATACCCAAAAAGGCGATATTTCTATCGCTAACACGGCAATTGATATTCTTAATTCCATTTTTGCTGATACTGCCTCATTTTTTTGGACTCATCGGTGTGTGGGCAAGCATCCCAGCAGCAGATACAGCCGCCTTTATTAATGCTTTCATTTTGGTACGATTGCAAATGAAAAAATTTAAAAAGGGACTACAAAGTGGATGATCGCCCCCTACCTCACCCCGGTGCGCCGAAGCTTCTCAGTCATCTTTTTACGGATGTGGTCAATATTGCTTTTGCGCTCCAATAGGTTGCGAACGCTTGTTTCATCCTGATTATCACTATTTTGCAGTTCCAAAATTCTCTCGTTCACTTCGTTGGTCATCATCTCGACACGTTTCACTTTGTAATTATTCACAATCTTCGGAAGCAACTCGGGTAAAAGCTCCTCTTCACGAGGATAGGTATTTTTGTTAGC
>BNXR01000154.1 GCA_025999735.1 Bacteroidia bacterium
TCCGCTTTTGACAAGGCTCCCATACGTGAGTTGCTTACCGAACAACGCCCATACAATCAAAATATCGAAGAACAACTAAATTTATTTGAATGTTAAATTCGGTTAAATATTAACGCAACAGCAGTAAAATAATACCAACAATTATCGCAGCGCACCACGTCTTCACCTACTGCGAATTTGCTTATATTTCTTATTCCGTATTGTGTTTGCATACATTTTTCAATTTACATAGTTTTTTATCAATAAATGTTCCGTATTCCGCTCATTTCTATTCATAAAACTAACATTATACGATTTGTCAAAATAACTGATGGCAATACCCTCTTTTTCATAAAGTCCATGAATAAAGTCCGTGTTTTTTATTACTAACATCCATTTGCAATTGGTTTCGTTTACCAAATAATCGGCTAAGCGTTTCTGGTCGTTTTGCGTAAATTCGTTTTGGTCATAAGTGCTAAATTCAGTATCATACGGTGGGTCTAAAAAGATAAAATCGTTTTCAGATGTGCTTTGCGATTTCATAAAATCGTAAAAATCTTTGTTCTCTATCGTTGTGTTATTTAAGCGTTGTTGAACATCTGAACTTGCAATGTATTTTATCTTTTTATCAAGTGAATTGCCATTGTACCCGATGCCACCATAAGGCACGTTAAATTCACCGCTCGCGTTATACCGAAACATGCCACTGTAAGTGTAATTGCGAATGAAAAAATATATGGCACTATAAACCATAGATGTAATGTTGTATTTCTGAGGCTTATTGTACAACATCCTGAAATACATATAAAACGAACTTTTTATAGCCGTTAAAATATTTAAATCAATGTCTTCCTGCGAAAGCAAGCCCTTTTCTTTTTCTAATTGTCGCATACGCAACATTTTACGAGTTAAGTTTATTTTCAGTTCTTTGGTGTAAAATTTAACGTCAAAATCAAAAATACCTTTTAATTGGTTAAGAAAATTATCTGCTGTACTGTCAACTAAAAATGATATGTTTTTTTTGATGTCACCATTATCAGATTGTCTTAATTGCAAAAAAGATGCAATTAAAGGCAATTTATTTTGTTCATAAATACAGTCAAGGGTTGCCCAGTAGTCATTCATTGCCGTCAATGTGCTAAAAAGTTCGTGATTGTTTTCCGCTTTAATGTTTCTGTACAAATCAATTAAATCTGTAGATTTATCATTGATAAAGTAGTGTTTTGCATTTGCAACGGCAAAATAAACCGCACCGCCACCAATGAATGGTTCGTAAAAATTATTGATTGAGGTAGGCAAATTAGGTAGAATTACTTTTAATTCCTTCGACTTACCTCCAGGCCACTTCAAAAAAGGCTTCAATCCAACTTCTATGTCTTCAAATAATTCTTTCATACATGTAATTTCGTTAAGCGATTTTCCGAAGCCTTAAAATAGTTTTTTTCTAATTCTATCCCAACAAATCTTCTATTGAGTTTTAATGCTGCTACTCCTGTTGATGCAACTCCCATAAAGGGGTCAAAGACCGTATCCTCCTCATTTGATGCAATTTTTATAATATGTTCCAACACCTGCAAGGGTTTTTGTGCCGGGTGTTTAGGGTCTTTTAATCTTTCGAGACCTGAACAAATAGGGGTTTCAAAGAAGTTGTGCATTTCTCTTTGATTTGAAAAGTTCCATTTATGCTTTTTGTTCCAGCAACAAAGAATCATTTCACAACTATTTAAAAAGCCATTTTTGAAAAATTTTGGTGTTGGATTTGTTTTGTGCCAAATAAAAAAATTTGTTGCGTCAAACCGATGGTCTAGCGAATCATACCATTTCCCGATTAGATTATAACTGCAAAAAACAAACAAATTGCCGTCCGGTTTTAGTACTCTCACTAATTCGTCTGCAATTTTATCCGGCTCAATGTCTTTTTTATCCCAATCTGCTATATCATTATTGACTGCTTCTCGCCATTCAAAATTTATATTTCCAGTTGAATGTTTTGCTAAATTATAGGGAGGGTCGGTTAAAATCAAATCAATAGCATTTGTTTTGACTTTTTTAATCAAGTCAAAACAATCGCCTTGTATGATGGAAAATTTATCTGTTTTCATTCTGATAAATACTTATTTTTGATTTGGTCTAATGCGGCTCTGATTATTGGTGCATTTTTCTTGTATTCATCAATAACTATATCATAGCCCTGTTCAGATTTGCAAATGAAATTCCAAAAATCTTTACCAATCAACAATTCGTCCTCAGAAAAGAATTGCCGAACTCTACCTTGTATCCATGGCTTGCCCTCGCCGTATCGGTTGTATGCCGTGGCAAAATAGCACTTTATTTTAGCATCTTTCCCCAATGAATTAGAAAGAATTGCGTATTGTTCAAAAATGGCTTCTTTTTCCGAACGCGCTTTTTTGTTATCAAGGTCGCCACCAATTTTTAGTTCAATTAAAAAATGCTCATCTGTTTCTTCGTCCAACAAATAATAATCACTGACGTGCGTTTTTTTTGCAACACTTTTAGAAGTTTGAATATTTTTAATAAGTTCAAAGTCCTGAACGCTAACTTTTTTAGGGTTATGTACATTTTTGTATGCCTCTAACAATTCTGCAATTTTTGATGTTTGTTCAGGATATAACTCGCCTGTAACTTCTTGTGACACAGTATAAAATAAGTGGGCAATATTGATAGCCAATTTTTCCAACATATTACCCAACGAGCTGTCAAAAGACCTACACATTGCTGTATAGTATTGAATTTCTTCTCCCAAAACGGCAATAAAAACGTTATGAATTTTCATATTGAGCGTACCATCAGGGTCGTCATACTCTGTAATATGTCGGTCGCTAAATGCCTGCGCAAAAGTTTGAACTCCCGTACTAACTATTTGTCTAATAGCCTTTTCGCTTGGTATTTGTCTGTCCATTTTATTATATTTTTTAATGAAAATGCTCTTTTAATCAAGTGCCACATTTCCCGTTAATCCATATTTTCTTTATTCTACTTGAAATCTTTTGTCATTTTGCAAATTTAGATGTAAATTTCGATATTTCCAAACGTGCAAAATGAAAAAACGTTTTTACAGAAGAAAGAGATGCTTTTTACGGAATTTTGGTGCCCTATGTTGACGGTTGCCCTGCTGTTTGTTGTTATGTTTTTAGTTGATTTGCGCCTTAGATTTTTTAAGTGTAGCGAACATTTAACATAAAGTTATAGGACTGACCGCCGCGGGCTGTTCTATAACAGAACATTATGCTATTTGTATTCGCGGATGATGCCTTTTCTTAAAAATCGAGACAAACCGTTTAGCATGTAGCGGTGGCGGTTTTATTTTCAGAATAGCAGTTGAAGCGTTAAATTAGTAGTATACTTGGCAGTAGGATTAAAGCGGTGACCGCGCGAGGGCTAGCTGGTGTGTGGGCAAAGAAAAAATACAACGTGAGCGCAACGGAGTTGTTTTTTCTGTGTGATAGCACGCGTGGGTCGGCGTGTGTGAG
>BNXR01000155.1 GCA_025999735.1 Bacteroidia bacterium
GCTGAGGAACGTGCGCAGGATAAATTTGACAAGCAAGGAGGCGAGATAAACATCATTGAGTATAATTTTGATTGGGATGCAGTTATTGCAGCAAATCCAACATTGAAAATGAAGCGTTTTGCAAGCATTAATGCTGAATGGGCACTTTTTATAATGCACAATCGGTTGCAAAATATGCCCAAGCACGAATATGACCTTGTGGAGGGACCTGTTGCGGATGATAAAATGTTTCGACAATTTGAACAATTTTTATCCGATAAAAAGGGATTACAGGACTTTGTGGCAAGTCTTAAATATCCTCTTGAAGACACTCATCAAATTGCATTTTGTACAGTCCACGCATTACGAGCATTATTTGAATATAACGAGCCTCCTCGCTATAAAATAGAGGCAATGGTAGCTGAATTGTCCGTAGCATTGATGCTAGATAGCGGCGTTTCCGAGGTTGAAGCAATGTATATGGTTTATAACTCCAATATTTTTGCACAGGTTCTTGACGAATCCACAGAATTTTATCTCAAGTCGTGGACGAAAATTTATCAAATTCTTGTGCAGGAATTAGAAGTAAAAAACGTTCGTTGATGTTCAAAAACAGGATAGTATCTAAAAAAAACTTTTAATAGAAAATATTTGGCTGTCGCTTGCAGAGCAACCATCGCTGAATTTTTTTATTGAAAGAAAAAAGCGTTCAAAAAAATTAATCGAAGATTGCAAATACCTCATAGCCATGAGCACCGTCATGTCAGAGCAAATTCCGCTTAACCACCCATTGAGGCTCGCACACGCGGAAATTGCTAATCAAATCACGGCAAAATCAGTGGACTAAATTTTATCTAATCCACCCACCCGCCCTTAATGGGACTAAATTTTCATAAAAGAGCTCCGCGAGGGCAAATAACATAATGTTCTGTTATAGAACAGCCCGCGGCGGTCAGTCCTATAACTACATTATGTTAAATGTTCGCTACGCTCTAAAATCTAAGGCGCAAATCAACCGACTTCGTTTGATTGTGCCAATCAAAAAAGAGCCAACCACACGAATACCGCTCACACACGCCAACCCACGCGTGCCATCACACAGAAAAAAAACAACTCCGTTGCGCTCACGTTGTATTTTTTCTTTGCCCACACACCAGCGAGCCCTCGCGCGGTCACCGCTTTAATCCTACTGCCAAGAGTAATAGTATTTGAAGCTTCAACTGCCATTCTGAAAATAAAACAGCCACCGCTACGTCCTAAACGGTTTGTCACGGTTTTAAGAAAAGGCATCATCCGCGCCGACAAATAGTATAATGTTCTGTTATAGAACGGCCCGCGGCGGTCAGTCCTATAACTTTATGTTAAATGTTTCCTACGCTCTAAAATCTAAGGCGCAAATCAACTAAAAATTTACGCCCCTAAATATTTTTGCTTTCTTTTTCATTTCTCAAAATAAATATCTACTTTTACGCCCTAATTTAGACAGTAGTAACATTATTTATTAACTAAAATACGCATATATGGTAGAATAAAAGTGCGTTTAAATCACGTACAAGGACATATTGAAAAAGCGTTATAGCTTGTGTTCTGGGTTCTATGAAATCTTGACAGTTTCACAATCCAACAAAGAATAAAGGTGAAGGCGCTCACGCAGCGGCGTGGGCATGACTCATTTTATTTGTTGGATAGGTAGTCAAGAACCTCATAGAACTGATAAAGACATAAGAGTTTTCGTCCGCGCTATTTTAATGTCCTATATTGAACACAAACCAACAACGAAATTATTAATTATCAAATATTTATTAACTTAATTCAAATTAGTATGATAACAAGAGTAGAAAAAGACAACTGGGTACATGAGTATGATAGCGAATACCCCACTATTAAGTATGAATTACCAGATGTTCGTTATGTATTGGGCGAAATCTTTAATCCGTCAAAAGCAAAGTCGTTAATCTGTATTGGGATAAACCCAAGTACTGCTGTGCCTGAACATTTAGACAAGACACTGACACAGGTACAAAAGTACGCAAAAGAAAATGGGTATGATGCGTGGTATATGTTGAATGTCTATCCGCAACGGGCTACTGATCCTGATAATTTGCCCAAAGACCTCAACTCGGAAATACACGAACGTAATCTGGATGCTATCAAAAAGTTGTTTGCTACAATTAAGGATGCAGATGTGTGGTGTGCGTGGGGTGGTTCTATCACAAAAAGAAAGTACTTGAAGAAATGTCTAAAAGAGATAATAGATATATTAGAGCGCATTTATCCTAAATTTCAATACTTACAAAAGGTTGCAAAAGATAAAAGCAAACAACCCAAGCATCATCCTATGCACCCCAATCCTCGTAGTATTAGCGCAAAAAGCAAATTGGAAGCATTTGATTTAGCAGCATATTTAAAAACCCTTTAACACCTTAACGTTATGAAAAAACTATGTATTTCAGTCGTAGCCCTACTAATGGGCATAGCGGCGGCTAACGCACAAGAATCTTGGGACTGTGGTCGCCCTCCAAGTGGAACTACACCAACAAATGCTGTAACCGCTACACTTAGCGGCAGTTCGCCAAATTACACCCTCACCATCAGCGGCACAGGGGCAATGATAGATTATGCTGGAATTACTGCCCCTTGGTATTCTTCGTATCGCACACAGATAACTTCTGTGAGTATATTTGGCGTTACCACTATCGGAAACACCGCTTTTTACGGTTGCACTGGGCTAACGAGCATAACCATACCCAACTCCGTTACATCTATCGGCAGCGACGCTTTTCATAATTGCAGTGGCTTGACAGGTACGCTAACCATACCATCCTCCGTTACATCTATCGGAAACCAAGCTTTTAACCGTTGCGGAGGACTGACTGACATCAACGTTGATGCTGGCAATACAACATATAGTTCAGTAGGTGGAGTGCTATTTAATCAAGCCAAAGATACTCTCGTTCAGTATCCCGCAGGCAAACTGGGCGCATACACCATACCCAACACCGTTACATCTATCGGAGACTACGCTTTTTACCAGTGCACTGGGCTAACGAGCGTAACCATTCCCAATTCCGTTACATCTATCGGCAACTCCGCTTTGCAGAGTTGCAGTAGTCTAACGAGTGTAACCATTCCTAATTCCGTTACAACTATTGGTGCTTCCGCTTTTTATGGAACAGCGTGGTATAATAACCAAGCTGACGGCGTAGTTTATGTAGGGAATTGGTTGTACAATTATAAGGGAACAATGCCAACAGGCACAGCCATTGACGTGCAGGCAGGTACTGTGGGTATTGCTTACGGTGCTTTTAGTAATAATCGTACCGAACTAATTAGCATAACCATTCCCAATTCCGTTAGCGTTATCGGTCCATCCGCTTTTAGTGGTTGCAGTGGACTAATGAGCATAACCATTCCCAACTCCGTTACATCTATCGGTTCCAATGCTTTTTTAAATTGCAGTGGGTTAACGAGCATAACCA
>BNXR01000156.1 GCA_025999735.1 Bacteroidia bacterium
TTTATTCATTTCATACACACAAGAATGTTATTGTTTCTTGAAATGCATGGCGGCACCGCCGCTTGCTGCCAACGCCACTTCCATCACATCCTTTTTTGAAACCGTTTTGGTTTGCTGGACTAAATTATTGGGATTCGTTTCGGAATCGGGAGCATCAACGTACATCTCAACCGTATATTGACCTTCATCCAAGAAATCCAAAGGTATCTTCACATTGCGGGCTGTACTGTTGTTAAGTGCTCCTGCATACCATTCATCGTTCTTTTTGCGGGCAATGGCAATGTATTCGCCTATCTTGGCATCCGGCACACGTGTTTCATCCCATACAGTCGGAATGTTTTGAACCCAGTCAAAACCGGGTTGCCCCTCATACGAATCCTGCGTATCCGGCACCATGTGTAGATAACTCTCTATAACAGCGTAACTTGCCAACATGTGACAGCGAGTGCCTTTCACAAAGGGGCGAGTAAATTTCGGTCTAAATTCCGATTGCGGCACAGCTCTGAATCCTCCGAGAAGATAACTGGTTGCACCAGCCAGCATACGGGTAAAAGGAATGTTGATGTCATGGTCGGCATTTATGTTGTTGCTCCATTTGTTAAATTCATTGTTCATCGCCCCTTCGCGGGTGAACTCATTCGGATACGTGCGATTCAGTCCCGATGGCTTACTTGCCCCGTCGAATTGAATCCACAAATGATGTTTGGCTGCCTTTGCCAAAAACTCTTCCTGCATCAGAATCATTTCCTGGTCATCGCGGTTCATAAAATCAATCATCATACCGCTAACGCCCCACTGTTCAAAAAGAGCGTATGCTTCATCTATTTTGTCATGCAGTACTTTCCAATGTACCCACACCATAATCCCTACACCTTTACTATGGGCATAATCGCAAATCTTTTTCATATTCATACCCTTAACCGGCTTCGTAACGTCGGCATTTGGTCCCGGATTGGCAACATAAACGCCGTCATCAGTGTACCAAGGTTTCTCGCCGTAATCAATGAGAGCGTGATAGTTAATTTTTTTGACGGCGCACCAATCAATGTAATACTGGTGTGTTTGGAAATTGTTTCCGGGCGGATTAACATAATCGGACACTACGTTGCCGTTCCACCACATCCAGGTGGTCTTGCCCGGCTTGAGCCACGAGGTATCTTCTATCTTGCAGGGGTCAGCCAAATTCGTCAGTATGTTCGATTCTACAAGCGCTCCTACCCTGTCGCTGATAATCATCGTACGCCAAGGCGACTTGTGCGGCAGCGCGGCTTCCACTTTCACCTTAGGTTTACCGGGATAGGGAGACAGTTTGCCTCGTAGCATCCCGTTTTCTTTGGATAGATACATACCGGCATAATTTACTAAATTTGCCTCTGTAATAGCCATATATGCCTTTTGTTCCGTAAATTCAAACAGGGCAGGCATCTCTATTAATTTATCCGGTCTCATTTTGTCAAGGTTTTCGCGAAAGTAGAAATCTTCGTGCGATGTGGTATAGGACTCTAAATACATCACCAAGCCAAGGGGATTGCCGGATAAATTGAACGTGGTAAATTCATCGTACAAGACGAATGATGACTTGCCAGATTGTTCGGGAAATTCGTACCGAAAGGCGATTCCATCGTCAAAAGCCCGCACTACAAGCCTGACTTCCCGAAAAGGGGCTTTCTGTTCCTTCAAAGGAATCGTTACTTCCTTATAGTGACTGTGTACCTGTTTCGCCTTTCCTACAACAAGGTCATACGTTTCATCGCCTGTGCGAGAAACGGTTTTGCCCAAATTTAGATTCTTCCCGAACGGACCATCGCTAAATTCAAGCGTCAGAGGGGAATCGGCTATCAACGATTTTTTCTTGAATGTTACACTGTACACCGGGGTTTCATCCAAGCGGAAAGTAAACCCAATATTCCCGTTGGGAGAGGACAATTTGACCGTTTTTTGGGCCGACACCGTAACAAATGCCAACATACATACGATACTGAATGCTACTACTTTAATTACTTTAATTTGTTTCATTCCGTTTAATTATGTGATAAAATTAGTTTGCATACACACAAGAATGTTATTGTTTCTTGAAATGCATAACGGCACCGCCGCTTGCTGCCAACGCCACTTCCAGCACATCCTTTTTTGAAACCGTTTTGGTTTGCTGGACTAAATGATTGGGATTCTTATCGGCATCAGGAGCATCAACGTACATTTCAACCGTATAATTACCGTCACCTAAGAAATCCAAAGGTATCTTCACATTGCGGGCTGTACTGTTGTTAAGTGCTCCTGCATACCATTCATTGTTCTTTTTGCGGGCAATAGCAATGTATTCGCCTATCTTGGCATCTGGCACACGGGTTTCATCCCATACAGTCGGAATGTTTTGAATCCATTCAAAACCGGCTTGCCCTTCATACCGGGGTGGTGCATCGGCCACCATGTGCAGATAACTTTCCAAAACAACGTACATCGCCAACATGTGACAGCGAGTGCCTTTTACGAATGGTAGCGTAAAATTCGGTTTAAATTCCGACTGCGTTACAGCCATGAATCCGCCAAGGTGGTAATCGGTAGCACCGGCTAACATACGGGTAAATGGAATGTTGATATCGTGGTCGGCATTGATATTGTTGCTCCATTTGTTAAACTCGTAGTTCATCGCCCCTTCGCGGGTGAACTCATTGGGGTAAGTGCGATGCAATCCCGATGGCTTACTTGCTCCATGAAACTGAATGAACAAATGATGCTTGGCTGCTTTTGCCAAAAATTCTTCTTGTATCAGAATCATTTCCTGGTCGTCGCGATCCATAAAATCAATCATCATTCCTTTAACGCCCCATTGTTCAAAGAGGGCGTAGGCTTCATCTATTTTGTCGTGTAATATTTTCCAATGCACCCAAACCATAATATCTACCCCTTTACTTTTGGCATAATCGCAAATCCTTTTCATATTCATGGATTTAATCGGCTTGGTAACGTCGGCATTGGGTCCCGGATTGGCAACAAAATCGCCGTCGTCCGTGTACCAAGGTTTATCACCATACTCAACCAAAAAGTGATAGTCAATTTTGTTGTCGGCGCACCAATCAATGTAATAATTGTGTGTCTGGAAATTGTTCCCCGGCGCATGGATATAATTTGGCACTACGCTACCGTTCCACCACGTACAAGTGGTCTTGCCCGGCTTGAGCCATGAGAGGTCTTCTATTTTACAAGGGTCAGCCAAATTCGTCAGTATGTTCGATTCGATAAGTGCCCCTACCCTGTCGCTGATAATCATCGTACGCCAAGGCGACTTGTGCGGCAGCGCGGCTTCCACTTTCACCTTAGGTTTACCGGGATAGGGAGACAGTTTGCCTCGCAGCATCCCGTTTTCTTTGGACAAGTACATGCCAGCATAATTTATTATATTTGCCTCTGTAATAGCCATATATGCCTTTTGTTCCGTAAATTCAAACAGGG
>BNXR01000157.1 GCA_025999735.1 Bacteroidia bacterium
TTCTAATTTTGGGGGCATAATTGATGATAGATTTAATTAGTACTCATTGTATAAAAACTTAAAAAACGACAGCATGATTAATTACAAAGACCTTGGCTTAGTGAACAGACGTGAAATTTTCAAACAGGCGATGGCAGGAAAATACGCCATTGCAGCTTTTAACTTCAACAACATGGAGCAATTGCAAGCCATTATTGCAGCTTCCGTAGAGTGTAAATCGCCGGTAATCCTACAAGTATCCGGTGGGGCGAGAAAATACGCCAATCAGACCCTATTGCGCTATATGGCACAAGGGGCAGTCGAATATGCCAAAGAGTTGGGACTGAACATCCCTGTCGTATTGCACTTAGACCACGGCGACACCTTTGAATTGTGCAAAAGCTGCATTGACATGGGCTTCTCATCGGTGATGATTGACGGTTCGCATCATGCGTATGAAGACAATATTGCACTCACCAAACAAGTCGTTGCGTATGCCCACAATTTAGACGTATCGGTAGAAGGCGAATTAGGCGTATTGGCAGGCAATGTAGGCGCAACATGCGCACAGTATATTGCGGAAAAAGACATTGTAAATGAGTTAGTCCTTTTGGACATTAAAGAAGGTGTGTCCGAAGGAAAATCCTTGGATTTGTGGCAAACAGCACCGGTAGTTTTCTATGACACAAGGATAAAGGGTGTGACAAACGATTATGCCGCTACGGCCGATTCTGACGTAGTAGTTATCACCTCTGGGCTTCCTCGTAAACCGGGTATGAGCAGGGATGATTTGATTTCTACAAATGCTGGTATCGTGAAAGCGGTCACCGAGAATATCATCAAACACTCTCCAAAAGCCATTCTGATTATCGTTTCCAACCCATTGGATGTGATGTGCTATTGTGCCTATTTGACTGCAAAAGTGGATTCTTCCAGAGTGTTCGGTATGGCAGGGGTCTTGGACACAGCACGTTATAAATCTTTCTTGGCCGAAGAATTGAACGTTTCACCAAAGGATATTCAGGCCCTATTGATGGGTGGACACGGCGACACGATGGTGCCACTGCCAAGATACACAACCATTGCAGGCATCCCTGTTACTGAGTTGGTGAGCAAAGAAAAATTGGATGCTATCATCGAAAGAACAAAAGTGGGCGGTGGTGAGTTAGTGAAACTGATGGGTACGTCAGCATGGTACGCACCGGGTGCGTCAGCCGCTCAAATGGTGGAAGCCATCATTCGCAACTCGAAACGTGTATTCCCGGTTTGTACGATGCTCAATGGCGAATATGGATTTAAGAATATCTACCTCGGCGTACCTGTGGTGTTGGGCAAAAATGGTATCGAACGAGTGATAGAGGTGCAGTTGAATAAAGAAGAAAGAACTTTGTTAGACGATTCCGCTAAGAACGTGAAAAGCGTAATGGAAGTTCTTGATAATATGCATATATTTTAATCACTACTGATTTTGTCCCGCACAAATGACCTGCCCAATTTGTTCAATATGTTCAAAATTCTAAGTTTATTTACCTTACTAATCCTGTTTGTCAGTCCTTCTAAGGCGCAAGGTACAGACACAGATATGAATATAGGTACAGATACCGTCCCCGGCTATTACTCCTTGGAGCAACAGTTAGCGGAAGTGGAAATTGTTGGACAAAAACGACAAATCCTCTATAAAATAGACAGGCAGGTGATTGAAGCGGCCACCTATCTGTCCACTGCCGGAGGAACGGCTGCGGATATATTGGCTCAAACCCCATCTATTCGCATAGATGCCGATGGGGAACTCTCTTTTCGAGGCTCTCGTGGCTTCAAAGTCTATATCGATGGGAAACCCAGCTCCATGGATGCCACGACCGCCTTAGAACAGATGCCCGCAGGACAAATTGAAACCATTGAAATATTGTCAGCTCCCTCTGCAAAAAATGCGGCAGACGGCTCTGCGGGCATTATTAACATCAATACAAAAAAACAAAAATCCGAAGGATGGAACGGCATGGCTAACGTCATGGGTAGCTCTGTATGGTCGCGGAATTTTGACTTCTTGTTGGCCTTGCGAAAAAAAGAATATCGGTGGCAACTATCCGGTGAGGCGTCACGGAGAAATGTGTTGAGCGATTTCGAGCAGTGGAAGACCATCACAGCCAATGACACCATCACAACCGACCATTCAACCGGTACGCGCGAAAGGCATACAGCTGTTTATTTTCTGCGCTCAGGCTGGGAATGGTTCAGAGGGAACACCACTTGGTCTGCAGCCACACAGGCAGGCTATCGCGACAGATGGCGTGGAGGAAAATTGCATTACCAAGATACTTCTTGGAATAAAAACAACAGCAGGGAGAAAACACTCGCTTCTTATGATGGCAAGGACTTTGTGCACTTATACGAATGGAACATAAGGCAAGACCTCGGTGTGGAACATCGCTTCCCCAACAAGCAGGGACATACTCTTTCGGCATCTATCTATGCGCACTACGATGGCAATGCAATGGAAAATTTCCAAACCAATCTATGGGATATGACAGGCAAACAAGCGCAAGGACATAGAGCGGATGAATATGAATACCGCTTGACAGCCCAAACGAATGTGGACTATGTCTATCCACTGGATAATAAACGTGGTAAATTTGAAACAGGATACCAGTTTTTTACCTACACCGAAGACGGTGATTACACTATTGACAAGTATAATCCCGCGACAGAAGTGTTTGAAAGGCACGATGAACTGTACAACAAATACCTCTTTCGGCGCGATATTCACGCTTTGTATGCCTTATTTTCAGATTCGTATGCACGTTTTAGCTACCAGTTAGGCCTACGAGGAGAATATAACTATTGGAAATTGGGCAACAATTGGGAGTGGGCACGGCATACACGCCATCGCTTCGACCTTTTCCCATCGGTACATCTGGCGTTTGCCATCGATGAGGAATCAAAACTGAGAGGGGCGTATTCACGGCGTATTACCCAGCCGGAACTCTTTTATATGGAACCTTACATTGTCTATGTTGACCACTACACTGCCCAACGGGGTAATCCCTTCATCCAACCCGAATATACAAACTCCGTGGAATTGGGCTACAACAAGTCTTTTGGTACAAACACCCTCGCTGCCACCGTCTTTCACAGAGCAAGAAAAGACAAAATCGAGCGACTTCGTACCCCCTATCAAACCGGCGTAACCTTAGATTCGATGACCAATGTGGGGAATGACTATGCCACAGGACTGGAATTATCAGGTTCCGTAGAGTTCCTGTCGTGGTGGAATCTCGATGCTAACGGAAGCCTTTTTGATTACCGTATTCAAAACGGATTGAAAATTGACGGACAAGATGAAAGAAGTTTAGACTGGCAATTGGCTGTCAATAACAACTTTTCTATCGCCAAAAATACGCGCCTGCGCTTGGAGGCATATTATGTAGGACCGACAGTGAGCACCC
>BNXR01000158.1 GCA_025999735.1 Bacteroidia bacterium
TAATATAGATGTAATAATAATAAAATTGATAAAAATGGTAAAAATGAAAAAAAGAATCTATTGGGTGCTCTCTGTCTTTATGTTTGTTGCAGGCGGTAATTTGTTGGCGCAACAAAAGAATGTTGTGAAGGGGACAGTCAATAATGAAGCAAAGAATACCCGTATTGTGGCCAACCCGATGAACCTGGTGTATCGGTTTCAAATGCAGGACAGGTCTCCTGCCCGGCGTGAAGCCGCCGACCCCGTTTGCGAATATTTCAAGGGGAAGTACTATCTCTTTGCTTCAAAATCGGGAGGTTATTGGAGTTCGCCCGATTTGGCGGAATGGACGTACATTCCCTGCAAAAGTATCGGAGCCATCGAAACATACGCACCCACGATAGTGATTATTGGCGATTTGATGTATTATTTGGCAGGAAATGAGGCGCCTGATAAGATTTATAAAACGACAAATCCCGACCTTGATGAATGGGAACTGATAGAGTCAAAATTTGAATATACGGCGCCGACGAACGCGGATCCGGCCTTTTTTAGAGATGAAAACGGTCGTATGTACATGTATTGGGGCTCGTCCAACATTCACCCGATTTACGGCGTGGAAATCGACCCCGCCGACGGTTTTAAGCCTGTCGGCGAAACCGTGGTGCTGATTCCACTCAATTCCAAAATACACGGTTGGGAAACTTTTGGCAACAACAATGAAGCAAATAAGGACGGTTGGAACGAAGCTCCCTGCATGCTCAAACACAACGGGAAATATTACCTGCAATACGCAGGGAATGGCACCATATTTCGCACGTATGCCGATGGCGTCTATGTGAGCGACAGTCCGTTGGGACCATACAAATATCAAGAATACAGTCCGTTTTCGTTCAAGCCCGGCGGATTTATCGGCGGAGCCGGTCATGGCCATGTCTTTCAGGATAAATACGGCAATTACTGGCGTGTCGCCACCATGATACTCTCACTTCGTCAACAGTTCGAGCGTCGCTTAGGTCTTTTTCCCTGTTATGTGACACAAGACGGACAACTCAGAACACATACCGTCTGGACGGATTATCCCTTTGTGATTCCCGACAAAAAAACTAATTTCGAAAAGACCGACCTGTCAGCAGGCTGGCACATCCTTTCGCATCATAAACAAGCAACCGCGTCGTCGCTACCGGAAAATGCCGCTCACGCCTTCGACGAACACATAGAATCGATGTGGGCTGCCGCTACCGGTAATTCGGGAGAATGGCTGCAAATAGATTTGGGTGAAAAGAAACGGATTAACGCCATTCAGGTGAACTTTGCTGACGTCGGCTTCACGATTCGTGCACCCCATGCGCCTTTTAACTACCAATATTATATTGAAGCCTCGGACGACGCGGAACACTGGACAAGAATCATTGACCGTACCGACAATGTCAAAGACGCCGTTCACGAATTGCTCGTGTTGAAAAAGCCACTCAAAAGTCGCTACCTGCGCATTACCAACACCAAAGACCTGCCCGGCAAGTTCTCGCTGTATGATTTCAGGGTTTTCGGAAAAGGAAATGGCAAAAAGCCTCAGCAAATAACCGGATTGACAATTCGACGAAACGAAGCCGACCCGCGCCGATATGCGCTTTCATGGGATAAACAACCCGACGCCGACGGTTACATCGTGAATGTCAGCCTGCCCGACGGTAAAACGAACCAGTCGATAATGGTGTACGATAATCAGTACGAAGGAGGTTTCTTTAATCGTGATTCGGAATACCGGTTTTCCATAGATGCTTTCAACGAAAACGGCATCACAAAAGGGAAATGATATGCATTTTATTAATATAATATACACAATTTAAAATATACACAATGAAAGAGGTAAAATTAATTTGTTTGTCCATATTGATGTTGGGAATAATGTTTTCCGTACACGGACAAACGTATGACGCCTCTAAGGACATTCATTATTACATGATGGATAAAAAAGATAAACGTGAATTGCCGGCAGTTTCCGAACGAACGTACTGACGTCCGGTATCTGTTCATCATATTTATCGGCAAAGATAAATACGAAATAAATGAAATAATATGATATGCAAAAAGCATGGATTTACGGGTCAAAGGATGATTGTCTTGCCTTTTTATACAGTAAACAAGATGGGCAACAATCCATTAATGAAGGACTTATACATCCATTCGCTGGGTTTTTTCCCTGATGCACAGTATCATTACATTGACCGTCCGTACGGTTGTCCCGAATATCTTTTGATATATTGTACGAAAGGCAAAGGATGGTTTGAAACGAATGGAGGGTGTACGGCGTTGAATGAGAACCAATTCGTCATCCTGGAAGCGCAGCAGCCGCATAAATACGGTTCCGACCCAACACATCCGTGGTCTATCTACTGGATACATTTCAAGGGATACAAGGCGGAATTTTTCGCAGAACAATACAACTGCGCCATATCTGTTCTGCCCGACGAATCGTCGCGTATCAACGACCGATTAAAGTTATTTGAAGAGATATACAATGCGCTTTCGGATTCGTTTGAACCTGAAAACCTGTACTATGCGAATTTATGTCTGGGTCATTTTTTAGGCACGATACGTTATGTGAAAATCTTTCGCAGTTCGGCAAAACACAAGGACTATGGCAATACCGTCACAAAACTTGCCACCCACTATATGACCGAGAATATCGAAAAGAACCTCTCTCTGACTGATTTTGCAACCTATTTTGGATTTTCACCCGCCTATTTTTGCCGTATATTCAAAAAAAATATTGGATACGCGCCCATGGCTTATTTCACAGAATTAAAAATACAGCAGGCGTGTTATTACCTGCAAACTACGCCATTCCGCATCAACCAGATAGCAGGTAAACTCGGATTCGATGACCCATACCATTTTTCACGAATTTTTACCCACATCATGGGCATGTCGCCTCAAAGTTATCGAAAGCAGACGAGTGTACATTAATGTCAATATTATCCATCATTTTTACAAAATTTGACTATTTTTTATACTTCTGTTTACCACTACTTTTGCCATAAATATCTTTAGCATATCACAAAATAGTTATCAATTTTAAAATTAAATAAATATGAAGAATTTAGAAAGAGTTGAGACAGTCATTAAAAATGACAGATTGACAAAAAAAGTTATGGGATTGTTTCTTTTGGCGTCGGGAATAATGTTTTCCGTACACGGACAAACGTATGACGCCTCTAAGGACATTCATTATTACATGATGGACAATAAAGATAAACGCGAATTGCCAGCAGTTTCCGAACGAACGTA
>BNXR01000159.1 GCA_025999735.1 Bacteroidia bacterium
GAAGATGTCAAATTGATGACTACGGGTGAGTATGCAGGCATCGGTGCCATCATCAGCAAGAAGGGCGAGCACATCCTTATCAGAGAGCCGTACAAGAATTCGCCAGCAGCAAAAGCAGGTTTGCTACCGGGGGACATCCTTACCCACGTTGACGGCAATTCTATACGTGGCAAATCAACAGAGGATGTGAGTGAATTATTGAAGGGACAACCCGGTAAAGAGCTGTTTATAAAATTTTTGAGGCAATCAAAATCCATGGAGTTGAAAGTGGTGCGTGAAAAAATCCAGGTGCCTTGTGTTCCTTATTACGGGTTTGTTAAAGACAAAATCGGTTATATATCTTTTAGTAGTTTCATTCAAAAATCGGGAGAGGACGTGCGGAAGGCAATATTCGATTTGAAAAGTAAAGGTGCCGAATCCTTGATTCTTGATTTGCGTGGCAATGGTGGTGGTTTGTTGGACCAGGCGGTAGAGATATCCAATTTCTTTTTGCCTAAAAATTCCAAAATTGTTTCTACAAAAGGGAAACTGAGTCAAATGGACAAAGAATTTCGTGGTTTGAACAATCCGCTCTTGCCCGATATGCCTCTTGTACTGCTGATTGACCGTCAGTCAGCATCGGCATCTGAAATTGTTTCCGGTGCCTTACAAGATTATGATAGGGCGGTGCTCATTGGCGAGCGTTCTCTGGGAAAGGGATTAGTGCAGACAGTCAAAGACTTACCTTACAATACGAAGATGAAAGTCACAACGGCAAAGTATTACATTCCGAGTGGTCGTTCTATACAAGCCATTGATTACAGTCATCGGAACGCCGAAGGGTATGCCGAGAAAGTGCCTGATTCTTTGCGGAACGAATGGAAAACAGCCAGGGGACGTTCTGTATTTGATGGTGCGGGCATCAGTCCTGATATTGAGGTGAAACACAAAGAGAGTCCACGGATAGTAATGGAGTTGGTGTATCGCGATTTTATGTTCGATTTTGTAAATGACTATGCCCTGAAAAACAAAACGATAGGGGATATTTCGACCTTTAAGATTTCTGATGAACTCTTTGAGCAATTCAAGGTTTTCTTAAAGGGGAAAGATTTCAAATATGAAACAGAATCGCAGAAAAGTTTAGAAAAATTAATAAAGGATGCCCAAGCGGAGAAGTATTATGATGATTCTCAACAGGTGTTAGAGCAGTTAAAGAAGGAGTTTACGCACTCCATTGATAGGGATGCAGACTTATTTAAGGAAGAGATTTCGGAGCAATTAGCCATTCATTTTATCCAAAGGTACTATTTTACGGAAGGGCTTATTGAGTACAGGACCTTTTTAGATGAGGAAATATCGAAAGCAGTAGAAGTACTTTCGGACAAAGAAGCATATACAAAACTGCTCCGTTAGCGCGCATAGTACGTAGAGTTTTGTAAAAAAATGCTATTCGCAGTGCTTTACCGATTGAAAAACACTTTTTCATGCTTTTTTTGAGGGAGTTAATAGAAAAATTCGCGGAAGCGATATATTGAGTAGATAAGTGATATTCAATATATTAGAGAACATGAGTTTGATTGATAATAAAAAATTAAGTATTGTTTTTTCATTTTTTAGGGAAAAAAGTTGTTTCTTGTCATTCTTTTTCAGAAATTTGTCCCCGAAAATGGACAGAAAATTGAAAATTTCATTTTTTTGATGTCACCAATTTAATATTAGGTTATGAAAAATTACAAATGGGTATTTTTTTTACTTTTGGGGTCAATCTTTAGTATTCACGCACGTGCACAAAATACCACCGTTTTGTGTAATGTTACAATAACTAAGAATACCGCCACTGACTCCGTCGCAATTTTTAATTCTAATGGGAGTATACAG
This sequence comes from Bacteroidia bacterium, assembly GCA_025999735.1. Classification (GTDB taxonomy): domain Bacteria; phylum Bacteroidota; class Bacteroidia; order Bacteroidales; family Marinifilaceae; genus JAISHE01. The sequence continues at coordinate 1,858 of BNXR01000159.1, forward strand.
ATTCTTAATTCGATTATTTGGGGGAATAAAAATGGGAAAGGCAGTTTACATATTAGCAAGGAAGCAGGTGGAACAGATACCATTTCTTATAGTATCGTTGAGGGAAGGGCAGCGAACGCAACGAGTCCGAATGTTGACCCAAAATTAGATACTGCTGGCGCTTTATTAGCGGGTAGTCCTGCCATTGATGCAGGTCTTGACGCAGCTTACAACGCAATTGTAAATGGGCAGTCTTATCCAGCTCAGGATGGCTCGAACCAAACATACACTGTTGGGAATACAAAAGACCTTGCGGGGAATCCGCGTAAACTCGGAAAGAGTGTTGATATGGGTGCTTATGAAGCTGCAGAGGCTCTCGTAATAGAACCTGAGGAATGGGATTGTGCTAATCTTACAAACAGAGTGGTCGATTTTGCTGGACAGGCACCCTTCACAGTGACGGGAAAATATACAGGAGAAGGGTCAAAATTGGCTACAAATGACGAGTCAAAAATGGCTAAAGCAATAGAAGTAGAAAAAGAGCCGGGAAAAATTGAAATTTTCGCCTCGTTTGGTGACATATATACGATTACCGATGCAAAAGGGGTGACAATGAAAGTCATTAGACCTTGCTATTGGCAAGAAGTAATAGAGACTATGTTCAATAGGGGTGTAATAAACCTAAAGAGTAATTTCGCCGCTACTTATGACCTTAATGACCTTGAAACCCAATGGATTAGGATGAATGGTGAGAACGATTCTATAGGGACACCCCTAAAGACGGGTAAATATTACACTAGAGGTTCTGTAGCTGCTGACCCCTTAAACGACCAGGTATACTATGCAGCGATATTAAAAACGATGCAGGGAGATGAGATTCGTGTGTGTGCCGGTCAATATGCTTCTACGAAAAGCAAGGCAATTGTTTATCCGAATCCGATTGCCGGCGGCGGAACAGCGAGTGTTGAGGTACCTCGTGCAGAGGGTGATGATGAGCTTCCCGGAACACGCAGTGGTGGTGAAGCGTCATTTACAAATACGTCCCAAAAGTCTGTTGTAGAAGAAATTAAAGTTTATGACCTTGGCGGTCATCTCATTAGTACTTATCCCTTAGAAGGGTCCTTTACGACAATGCCGATGCCCAAAGAAAAAGGGGTGTATTTTATAAAAGTGGCAGGAGAAACTGTAAAGATGTTGGTGGAATAAAAATAACGTGACATTTCGTGTGTACCCCAGAGTCGCCATATAGGCTTCGCTGGGGTTTTATTTGCAACCTGAATAACCCAAAAATAATGGAATACAATTTCAAAGAAGTAGAGAAAAAATGGCAACAAGTTTGGAAAAACGATAAAACGTATAAAGTTGTCTTGGATACAAACAAGCCAAAATACTATGTGCTGGATATGTTTCCTTACCCATCGGGAGCAGGTTTG
>BNXR01000160.1 GCA_025999735.1 Bacteroidia bacterium
CGTAACTGCCCGAAAGGGCAAAGCCTACCTTCAGGCCTGCACCTGCTTGAAACCTGTGCGTGCCGGTGGTTTGGTATCGTGCCTTGATTGGGATGTGCAAGTACGTGGCACTCTGCTTTTCCTCATATCCTACGAAGTCACTCTTCAATTCCAACTCTTCACCCTTCAAGTCAAGCGAATAGTCATCGTGATACGTGTCGGCGGTGAGGGTGGCCGAAGCGACGGAGAACTCCAAGCCGGTGGATATGCCCCATTGTGGGGTCAGCAAATAGGTGTAACCCACGCCACCACCACCACCAAACCCACCCGCCACCTTCATCCGCGAAGGGGCGGAATATTGTATCGATGATAGACCACCAAGAGCGTAGGCGGAGAATTCGTGCGTGGGTGTTTGCGCGGCGGCAATGCCGCCACACAAAAGGAGGCACACGGTGATTAATGTAGGGGCAGACCTGCGTGTCTGCCCTGATGGTGTGGGCGCATGGGTTGATGGTGTGGGCGCACACGCAGGTGCGCCCCCACGGTTTATTATTCTATTATTATCTTCTGTGTTTGCCGTCCTGCCCGCAACACGTATATGCCTGACGGTAATGCCGACACGTCGATGTGGCTCGTTAGCGCGCTCGGGTACTGTCCCACTAATTGACCGTTGATGTCGAACAATTCGATGACACGGATGCCTGCATAGTCAGGGTTGCTCACCGTCACCGTGCTATGTACAGGATTGGGATAGGCCGTCAATGTGGAGATTACAGACAGTGCCTTCGTCTTTATGTCACCGCATACCGGTACTTTTTGCCCGTCTTCCTTGGTTAGCTCCACGTTGTACGTCCCTGTCAGCGATAATTTGTGAGTGGTCAGCGACAGATAGGGTTTATCTGTGCCGACAGGATTACCACTGGCATCTTTCCACTGAAAGTGAGCGAACTTGGTTTTGCTCTGGTCGACAGCCAAGATGTCGTTCCAATATTGGACGATGATGGTTAGGTCGAAGGGGCGGGTGACGGTGACCGTGTAGTTTTGGGTCGTTCCGTCGCTCGCGACAGTGCGGATGGTGGCGGTACCCGTGCCACCCGCTTTGGCGATTTCTAAACGACCGTTCAGATCGGCACCCTGAAAGCTAATGATTGTAGCGTCAGGGGACGGTGTCGGCACTATATGTGCAACTTTTTCACCGCAGGGCAGAGTAACCTTATACTCCGTAGTGCCCGATGAGAATATGGGTACTCCATTGATGACTACGTTTGACAGATGATGCTTGTCGTCAATGTCGGGTTCAGGTTCAGGGTCAGGGTCTGTGCCCCCATCACCGCTACCGCCTGTGGTGCTGACCGTTACCGCACAATCTGCCGTATAACTACCGTCGTCGGTGGTGACGGTGATAGTGGCTGTTCCTGCCGTCTTTGCCGTAACCCTGCCATCGGTAGCAACCGTGGCAACGCTTGTATTGCTGCTTGTCCACGTTACATCCTTGTTAGTGGCATTGGTAGGCGCAATGATAGCTGTGAGTTTCTGCGTGGCATTGCTCGGCGCAATGGTGGGGATGAGGGGCTCGTTTGCGCCCACTGTAAGCGAGAGCGTACTCTTATTGAGCGTTACGCCCGTAACCGCTACAGGTGTCACCGTTACGTCACAAGTTGCTGTATAACTGCCGTCCAACGTTGTTGCTGTAATAACTGCTGTGCCTGCGGCAAGTGCCGTTACTACGCCTATAGTATCTACCGTAGCAATAGTTGTATCGCTGCTTGACCACGTTACCGCCTTGTTGGTGGCAGTGTCAGGTGCAATGGTAGCCGTGAGCGTCTCTGTGCTGTCTACCAAAAGCGAGAGCGTACTCTTGTTGAGCGATACACTTGTAACTGCAACGCTTACCGTAACTGTACAAGTTGCTGCATAACTACCGTCGTCGGTGGTAACGGTGATAGTGGCTGTGCCTACGGCGACCGCCGTCACCTTGCCCGTGCCGTCCACGCTGGCAATACTCGGCGTACTGCTCACCCACGTTACACCCTGGTTGGTGGCATTGTTCGGCTCAACGGTGGCTGTTAGTTGCAACGTGCCACCTGCGGTAAGTGATGCTGTCGTTTCCAACGTTACGCCCGTTGCCGGCACCACTATCACAAGCACTTCCTTGAAGCCCTGCCACACAGGGGCAGACGAATACAACGTTTGAGCGGTGTTGCCTATCACGTACAAATCCACGTTGTTTATGGTAACATCAGAGAATACCCTGCTACCAATGCTTTGTGGTGTAGGGTTCAGATTATATACGCGGGTTAAGCCTGTGCATCCACTAAAAGCACGGTCGCCGATAGTGGTAACGCTACTTGGTATGGTTACCGATTCTAAACTCCTGCAACCATTAAAAGTAGCGTCGTCGATAGTGGTAACGCCTTCGGGTATGGTTACCGATGCTAAACGCCAGCAATTAGTAAAAGCCTCCCTGCCGATAGTGGTAACGCTACTTGGTATAGTTACCGATGTTAAATTACTGCAATAAACAAAAGCACAGTCGCCGATAGTGGTAACGCTACTTGGTATAGTTACCGATGCTAAATTACTGTAAGCAAAAGCAAACGAGCCGATAGTGGTAACGCCTAATGAAATCCTCACAGAAGTCATCTGCGTGAAGTACCACTTCCAAGGTATACCACCATAACCATAATTCGCCATTGCCCCCGTGCCGCTAATGGTGAGGACTTTGGTAGAAGTGCTGTACGACCACGTAGCATTGGCGCCGCAAGAGCCGCTTGTTGGTTGTGCGTTAGCCGCCGCTGTTGTGCCGAGCAATACACTCATCGCTACGATGCACTTGAATAAACTTGTCTTTTTCATAATAATAAATGATTAAGTTAATAAATATATGAATGAATTAATAATTGCGTTGTTTGGTTTGTGTTCAATATAGGACACGAAAAAAGCGCGGACAAAACTCTATTTTTATCTGCACCTGAGGTCTTCGCAATACCTAAACAACAAGATAAAACGAACAAAGTCCACGCCAAACGGCGTGAACGCTATCACTTTGATTCTTTGTTGTTTTTGAAATTTGCGGTTAATTATTTTTTTCCGGTGCTATGAAAAATATCCCGCAATTCTGTATAGTGCAAAATCTTTGTCTTTCATGCCATAATTATTTGTAACAAATCGTTGAATTTTCCCGTTTAGTCTTTCCGCTTT
>BNXR01000161.1 GCA_025999735.1 Bacteroidia bacterium
ACTATCAACGACGCCTACATTGCCGATATGGTGAAATATGCGCAACCAACGGAAACGAACCGGATTTTGGCGGCTTTCAACAGTATTCCGGCACAGTTGGCAAAGGAAAATCACAAGTTTCAGTATAAATTTATAAAAACTGGAGCGCGAGCTTATGAATTTGAAGCCTCGCTTGATTGGTTGCAGGCAGCTGGAATTGTGCGCAAATGCGTGAAAGTGAGCGAAGGCAAATTCCCTTTAGAATTATTTGCGCAGCACAATTCGTTCAAGGCATATCTTACGGATACCGGTTTGCTGTCGTCGAAATATTCGCTTCCACATCGTATTTTATTAAGCGATTTTTCGGATTTTGATACTATTAAAGGTGCATTGGCTGAAAATTATGTTTTTGCGGCATTGCACCAGAACGGTTACGTACCTCATTATTGGGAATCAGAGGGTAAGGCGGAAATTGATTTTATTTTTCAGGATAGAAACGGAAAAATTATTCCGGTTGAGGTAAAATCGTCGGAGAACAACCGTTCACGTAGCTTGAATCTCTATGTAGCGAAATATAAGCCAGATTATTCCATCCGCATTTCTGCCAAAAATTTCGGCTTTGAAAACAATATCAAGTCCGTGCCGCTGTACGCTGCTTTCTGTGTGTAGAGGCATAAAATCTTGTCAAAATCGTGGTTCAAGGTAATTGCGTAGGAGAACACGGCTTACAAAGCCGCGTCAGCGGGAGTTCAAGATAATTGCGCAGAGAAGGACACGGCTTACAAAGCCGCGCCAGCGTAGTAGGAGTATTTATTTTGCAATTAAAATTTTAATTGTTTCATTTTTTACTTTCAACAGATAGATGCCTGGTTCCAAATCAGACACGTTAATAGTGGTACGGATGTTGGTACTTGGGAACTGTTTGCTCAATTGACCGTTCAGGTTGAACAATTCGATGTCAGGTGTATTTTTCCAATCAACATTATCGATAATAACAGCGTCAGTCGCAGGATTGGGGAATATGGTTAGTGCGCTTGCAGTCGGAAGTGTATCAGCGAGTTTTATATTCTCGCACATCGGCAATGATTTCCCATCGCTTGTTTTCAGTAGCACATTGTATGTGGAAGAACTCGACTCAGTTCCACAATACCAGTAAGAATTAGTAGCATTCGGCACAATACTATCGTCTCTTGTCCACTGGTAATCGGTGAATTCATATTCGGTGTTTCGGTTTACTGCCAACAAACCGGCAAAGAGTTGGACAACCATATTGTTAGCGTACGGGTTGATAACATTGAAGGTGTAATCAATAGAGGCATGCGCTATTGTATCAGTTACTCGCATGATAAGTTCTTTTGAATCGGATTCGGAAAATCCGACTGTTCCTTCGTTGTTGTTGCCATCTAGGAAGAAGCTTACCCTTTCGTCAGAGCTTTGGAAAGTAACATTATGAGTATTACAAGGTAGCTGGAGTTGATAATTCATTACGTCGTTTGAAAATGGAGGGTCCAATAGGTGTTTAAGTCCGGCAATAGTCAGAGTATTATCAGTCAATCCATCTCTCCATTTGGCATTTAGCGTCATATGGTTTGTAACGGTATCCTTTTGAAAATTCCAAATAGAGTCGACCTGGTTGCCTACGACATTGTGGTACCAGTTATCAAAGAAGTAGCCTTTTCTAGTGGTGGTAGGTCGGCTGATTGTGTCGGCATAATATGCTTGTATCGAAGGGACGGGAGTGCCACCATTTGAGTTAAAGGTTACGGTGAACATTCGTTTCTTGAATGTAACTTTTAGGGTAGTATCCGAGCTAAATTTTTGTATAGTGTAAGTAGAATCGACATTGGGAATGAGGGGAATAAGAGTTTTCCCTACAAGCAGAGAGTCTATTTCGTGGCCAATATGGGGTCTAAAGCCTATTTCAGCTGGTTTATAAACCCTTGCCAATATTTTGTAGGTACCCGCACCCGCATAAGTTTGTGGGGACTGGAAATTATTATTTTTTGTCACGATACTTCCTCTACTTCCTGTGATATCAACTCTACCAATAGTCGCATGGATAGTATCGTAAATTATTGTTCTGAACGAAACGCGAATGGAGCTGTCGCCTCTCATATTGTTAAACGTATAGGTAGAATCTGTTTTGAACTGACTACTGCTATTACCGGCGGCAAACCAAGTAGGATAAAATTCATAGCCAATACCGTTAATCCACACGGAGTCAATTTCAAAAGTAGCGTCCGGTCTAAAAGTGATGGTGTTGTCTGTGGCATATTTTATAGGTACCTTCACCGTATCGGTGGCAGCACCAATCATTGTTGTTGGCGTACAGTCAGTTCCGTTGACAAGTATTTTTCCCTGATCACTATTGGCATCTCTATTCGTATTACCGATAGTCACTCTGATGGTGTCTATTTCTACGAAAGCAACGCGAATAGTGTCTTTCGGTTGGTTAATGGATTGAAATTGGAAAGTGGTATCCGATGTAAATTGACCGTGACCAGTCACGCTTATACCACTCAGCGTACCATAGTACTTAAAGTTTGGGTTATTTCCAATCCAGACGGTATCAATGATACATTTGGGATCGGGTCTAAGGGTCAGGGTTGTATCTCGGTTGGGTAGTATTTTTGTGATGTCTGAGAGTACTCCGCCCCCCGTACCGGCAATGGGAGTGCCTCCTATCAGGATGGCACCTTTTGTACTGGGGGTACCAGCTCCTGCTCCAGACAGGCCCACATAAGAGATGATGGTATCATAAGCGGCGAATGACACTCGTATGAAGTCTAATGTATTCGTTCCCCATCCGATATTATTACCTATATTTCGGAATTGGAATGTATTATCTGAGGTGAATGTACCAAAATTACTAGTCATTGTAGTAGAAAGGGGACTGCGAAATGCTTCGCTATTGCTAATCCAGACGGAATCTATGCCATAGCCTGCATTTTTCGGCCTAAATGTCAATGTGGTGTCTTGATTGTATTTGGCATATACCGTATCGTCCAATTGATGTGGGCTGGTACCGATTCCTGCAATGGTAGTATTACCAATCTGGATATACCCGCTTGTGTCCGATTTGGGGTTGTGTATGTTTCCGACACGAACGACGATGGTGTCTCTCTGACTAAAAACAACCAAAAGTTTTCTTGTTTCTCCGTCAATGAACAGAGCACCCTCTGTAGCGGTATATGTAAAGG
>BNXR01000162.1 GCA_025999735.1 Bacteroidia bacterium
GCCGAACTTGCGCGGACGGATGAAAAACTGATTTTTGTTGCTCTCATTTTCCAACATCTCTATGTATCGTGTCTTATCCACGTAAGCATAATTCTCAGTTCTGATACTTCTGAAATCCGAATTGCCATAAGGCAACCTTTTGTATTTCTTTTCTTCCATCGTCTTTTGATTTAAGCCACAAAATTACATAAAAATCGAAGACTTCCAAGCGTATGAAATAAAAAGCTGGGATATTATCTGTGTGCTGTCACTAATTCGGGGTGTTCGGCAAGGAATGTTTTGGCTGCATGATAGCCTAAATCGTGTATAGCAAGGGCAGCATGGTATTCTTCAAAGCCATATTTTTCTAAACCTGCTATTTCGAGATGATAATCACACAAGGCAATATTGCGTGCTTCAAACTCGGCAAACACGATACCTGCCAAGCGTCGAATTTTCTGTTTGAGCCCCAATTTGTTGCCAATATAGCCATCTATCGGATTGACACTAACACCTACTACTACGGTGCATTGTTCACGCAAAGCATTGGCTGGGAGGTTGTTGGTAAGCCCGCCATCCACATAAATGACATCGTCTATTCGCTGTTCCTTAAATCGAAAGGGAATGGCTGCTGATGCTTTGACGGCAGGATAGAGTTTCCCGGAAGATACAATCTCATTTTTACCACTTTGCAAGTTTGTGACGGCTACATACAAGGGCTTTTTCAATTCCTCAAAGGTTCTTACCACCACGTTCTCTTCTAAGAGTTGCTCTACATAATCCAAGCCATACTTTCTAAAATGAAACGGCAACAGAGGCTTTAGTCTGCCGCCGTTAAGTTTCATCGCAATTTGCAACATTTCATCTGGCGTTCTCCCCGCAGCATAAAAAGCCCCTACAACGGCCCCCATACTGCTTCCCGCTACATAATCTATCGTAATTCCACTTTCTTCAAATGCCTTAATGACGCCAATATGTGCAAACCCGCGAGCAGCACCACCACTCATTACGATACCTAATCGGCAAGTCGGCAAACTGTCAGGCTGCCCATTCAAAAAAAGAGGAAAAAAAAGACAGAGGAAATAAAACAAGAAGAAATAATACAAGAATTTCATGCCTGCCCTTTCGCCTTGATATCAAATGGGAAAATCGGAGCATTATTATTCTCAGGCAGACTTATCTGACCGTTTACGCTCTCATATTTACTCACATTATCCTGTAAGGCAATCATCAAACGCTTGGCATGATCAGCGGTCATGATGATGCGACTCACCACTTCGGCTTTCGGTACACCGGGCATGATGCGAGCAAAGTCCAGTACAAACTCCGAACTTGAATGGGAAATCACGGCTAAATTGGAATACATCCCTTGTGCTAAGTCAGAACTTAAATTTACGTCGAATTGCTGTCTGTTGTCTTCCATACTGTTTTTGGTATTATTAATAAAAATCCCGCAAAATTAGCATTAAATTTCTAATTATACGCAAACTTTTTCCGGTTTCATCTGTGGAAATAACAATACATCCTGTATGGAGGCACTGTTTGTCAGAAACATCGCCAACCTGTCAATTCCAATTCCCATGCCGGAAGTCGGTGGCATGCCATATTCCAATGCACGCACGAAGTCATAATCTATATACATGGCCTCAGCATCTCCTCGCTCTTGCAATTTCAGCTGATTTTGAAAACGCTCCAACTGGTCTATCGGATCGTTGAGTTCCGAATAGGCATTGGCTAATTCTTTCCCGTTTACAAACAACTCAAAACGCTCTGTCAGGTTGGGATTACTGCGGTGTTTCTTCGTTAGTGGGGACATTTCTATGGGATAGTCATATATAAAGGTAGGCTGAATGTAGTGTTCCTCGCATTTTTCGCCAAAGATTTCGTCTATGAGCTTGCCCTTTCCCATCGTTTTATCCACGCCGATACCTAATTTACCACAAGCAGCGCGTAACTCCTCCTCTGACATATTTTCCACGTCATACCCTGTGTGTTCCTTGATGACATCTGTCATCCGTACCCTCTTGAAAGGTCGTTTAAAATCTATTTCTTTATTTCCGATAAGTGCTTTCGTAGAGCCATTGAGTGCTATGGCTACTTTTTCTAGCATTTCTTCTGTGAAGTTCATCATCCACAGATAATCTTTGTAGGCAACGTATATTTCCATACAGGTAAATTCCGGATTATGAGTCCTATCCATTCCTTCGTTGCGGAAGTTGCGGGAAAATTCATAGACCCCTTCAAAACCTCCGACAATCAGTCGCTTGAGATATAACTCATTAGCAATACGCAGATACAGAGGAATATCTAACGCATTGTGGTGTGTCACAAATGGACGGGCGGAAGCTCCACCGGGTATTGATTGCAGCACAGGCGTTTCCACTTCCAAATAGCCCTGACTGTCAAAGAATTGCCGCATCGTATTGACTATTTTGGTACGCTTTACAAACACGTCCCTCACCTGCGGGTTGACGATTAAATCCAGATAACGCTGTCTATACCGCTGCTCGGGGTCAGTGAAGGCATCAAAAGTCATCCCGTCTTTTTCTTTCACAATAGGCAATGGGTGTAAGGATTTCGACAAGAGTACTATTTTTTTCGCATGGACGGTAATCTCACCCATTTGGGTACGGAACACGAAACCTTCCACGCCCACGATGTCCCCAATGTCCATCAACTTCTTGAAAACGACATTATACATGGTAGAATCTTGTTCGCTGCCAGCGGGCGAACCGGCTACTGATTCAGCGGACGAATCCGATTTTCCCTTACTCTCACCTCCATTTCCATCTCCACAGATGTCGTCGCGACTAACGTAGATTTGTATCCGTCCTTTTGAATCCTGAATTTCGCAAAAGGAAGCTTTCCCCATAATCCGTCTGCTCATCAGTCTTCCAGCGATTACCACCTCTTTTTGTGCAGGCACCGTATTTTGTGCCTCTACCGCTGTTTGTGTTTGTGTTTCTACCGCTTCAAACTCTCTTTTTATATCGGCGGAATAGGCTGTCACTCGAAATTCTGCTGCCGGATAGCCCTCCACACCGACTTTGAGCAATTCGTTTAAAGAATTTCTACGGATTATTTCTTGTTCACTCAATTCATTCATACTCATATCGTTACTATTAAAAAAAGTAATTGGAACATTTTGCTGCAACGGGCGACAAAAGTAGATGAAAATTGCG
>BNXR01000163.1 GCA_025999735.1 Bacteroidia bacterium
GAGGAATCTAAATCTCTATTACTCGTGATAACCTTCCAAATATACCCGAATAGCCCGAGCATGTCATTCCGACCAAAGGGAGGAATCTAAATCTCTATTACTCGTGATAACCTTCCAAATATACCCGAATAGCCCGAGCATGTCATTCCGACCAAAGGGAGGAATCTAAATCTCTATTACTCGTGATAACCTTCCAAATATACCCGGATAGCATGAGCAAGGTCTCTGCCCAAAGCCCGTGCCGAATTGGCATCAACTACCACTCCTTCGGCATTGGCAAACGGAATCTCCGTCGAACTGGAAAATATCACATTCGGCAACGTTGTGCCCCAACTACCGCACGACTGCATACCTGCCTTGATATTCGAGGCAATGTTCCACCCTTTACCAAAGGATAAAATGTTGCTTACCTTGAAGGGTATTACTCCTTTTCGTTCTTTCTCCAGTATTTCACCGTATCGCTGCAAGGAATTCGTCAGTTTTTCACTGTTCTGTCCGACAAAATAAAAATATTCGTTGGTTTCTCTATTCGTGTATTCGAGAACTTTGGCGCTCAACGGGTCATCGCCGCCACGCAACCACGGACAATGCAGGTCAAGCAAAAACAGCGGTTTGCCGTCCGCCCACTTCGGAACCTGTTCCGTAATCGCTTGGACAGAATGATACTTCCGTTGAATATAATCGCGATTGTGGTCGTGCGGTTTGCGGTTCTTGCCCTGGTCGCCCTCCTCTACGCCGTCTTTATCAACAAACGGAACCACAAAGAAATCGCAATGCTCACGCAGCCATTTGCCGTCTTTGGTATCGGAAAGAATCGTTTCGATAATTCCTTCCATTGCATAAGTTCCCATTGTTTCGTTGCAATGATGCCGCGAAGAAAGATAAACCTTAAACGAAGCGTTTTTATGTTCACCAATCCGCAGCAGTTCTACATTGCGTCCTTTTTCCGACTTGCAAAGCGTCTCGACTTTCAGAGCGGGATTGCCTTTGTGTTTCTCAAGAAATAGGTTGAGATTCTTTTCCGTGTAATTGATGCACTGGCTGAAATAAACTTCTTTTTCGTCCTGCTTGAAGGAATAATCGAACTTGTCGGCGGCGAAACCGGTTTTGTCTGAAAGCCAATGCCAGTTAATTCCGTCCTTACTGACTGCGGGTCCCCGTGTGCTGATAGACCAAGGCAGCAGTGTGAAATGCAATGTCCGTCCTTCCGCCCCGCGGATGCGGAAAGACCAGTAAATCTCATCATGGGAACTGCCCCGAAGCTCTTGCAATAGTTTTACAGAATCACCGTTGATACTCAAAACCTTCATGTTCCCGCCGGGAAAATTCGCATCAATTTGCGGTTCTTTTATATTATTGAGCGGATTAATGCTGTAAACTTCTATATTAGACAAACGCACCCCGTTATTGGAGTAAGCCGGAACATAAAATCTGACTTTATCGGTTGATACACGCTTAAATTCCTTATAGTACTCCGACTTATTGTCATTGTCTTCGCTGACAACATCCACCCATGTCCCATTCACCTTCGCTTGCAACCGAAACTGTTTCACATTCGTTCCGCGCCATATTTTACAGGCATTGACAGCGTATGTTCCCTGCAAATCAATCTCCATCCAGTGTTCAGTATTCAAATTATTCGAAACCCATCTTGGAGTATTGCCGAATTTTACCCAAAACGCAGGCATTTGACCCGTATTGTCGGTAAGTGAGACATCACTATATATTACCGGTTTATTCTTGGCAACATTGACCATTGTTGTCGGTACACCCGTTTTCATCAGCGACTTTAAACCGGCTAAATGTTCGGTATATACCTGTCTGGGTGCGATATTATATTTTTTGCACAGTGATGCGGCTATGCCGACTACTTCGCCCATCATGCCGGTCTGTTGTTGAATCCGTATGGTGCCGAAAGCTACATGGGTTACGCTAATGTTTCGTCCTGCCATGAATAGGTTGTTAATATTCCGTGAATACAAGCAACGATAGGGAACATGGTAGGGGGAAAAATATGTTTTTACACAGTAACTGAAAAATTCTTCACCCGGAAAATATTTACTGTTTTTCGGGTCGGGATAGTGCAAATCCAGGGGCCAGGTAGTCGTAAAACTAGCATCACTATATTGTACCTGGTTTTGTATATCGTTTTGATTTAAAATGACGTCTCCCAGCAACCGGCGTGATTCCCTTTTTCCGGCAATATAAGCCAGCCAGGATATTTGCCTGTTGGCGAATTTCGGAATATTGTTTTTCACATACGACCAATTACCGAAAATAGCCCGGAAATTGTGGTCCCTGATATTTTCTGCCTCGGTGATGGTATTTTTGTTAAAACCACCTTCCCACCTCCAATCTTTATCCCCCTCCACATAAAAATCCGGATTCATCTGGCAAGCCCAATCCAATACCGGAAAAGTTGAGGGAACATCTGATGTCTCGTATGTCCACAAATTGGAAGTTCCGGTCTTGGCATTGTCCGCAATAGTTGGAGCTAAGGTTTCCAAAGCCTCATAAGTACCCTCTCTACCCATTCGGTAGTCTGCTCCTGCCAGGTAGCCGACCGTTGCATCTCCGGTGCAATCGGCGAAACAGTTTCCTTCAAAACGCAGTTCGGTGCTGTTTTCGATGTGGCGGGCAACAACGGCTGTTATCGTATTTTGATTCATTTCTGTTTTGAAAACATGCATGTTCAGGTATAAATCCACATGAGGAGTCTGCTGAACCATTGCCAGCTTTTCATCATCAATGTATGCCTTCGGAGGTCCTGCGTTATAATAGTGTCGCTCCATCTTCACGGCTATCTCTCTCATCACATTTCCGAGATTCGGATAGAGGTTGTAATCATTATCGCCGCTTAATCCGAATGGGATGGAACCGTGATTGCCGCCATAAATAGGAAGGTCGTTGATTAATCCGACCCGAATTTCCGAACTGTTATTGCCGCCAAGAACAGGGCGGTCGTTTATCAATGCCACTGTTAGCCCCAGGCGACCGGCAGAAACCGCTGCACAAATTCCGGCAATTCCTCCGCCGACAACCACCAAATCATACTGTTTGGTATTCT
>BNXR01000164.1 GCA_025999735.1 Bacteroidia bacterium
ATCTGGGGATTGAGCTGAATCTGTTTGGCAAATTGGAATTTATGGCAGATTATTATACCGAGAATCGATCAGGCATCTTGTTAGACAGAGCGTATGTGCCTGCAAGCATGGGTTTTATGTTCACACCTCAGGCAAATCTTGGTAAAGCAAAAGGAAGTGGTATAGATTTTTCTGTTGATTATCAGCACAGTTTCAATAAGGATTTCTGGCTCACCGGCAGGGTGAATTTCACTTATGCCACCACCAAATTTACCGAATACGAGGAAATTGATTATTCCGGTACCCCTTGGAAGTCCATGATAGGACAACCCGTTTCACAGAAATTCGGGTATGTGGCAGAACGGTTGTTTGTTGACGATTACGAAGTCCCCAATTCGCCTTCTCAAAACTTTAACGATACCCGTCCTCTTATGGGCGGTGACATCAAATACAAAGACCTTGACGGCGATGGTCAAATTACCGAATTGGACATGGTGCCCATCGGATTTCCATCCGAACCTCAAATCATATACGGTTTTGGATTATCGTCCGGATATAAAGGATTGGACTTCTCATTTTTCTTCCAAGGGTTAGGACAACGTTCTTTCTGGATTGACGCGTCAACAACTGCTCCTTTTCTGGATACAGATGGCAACAGTGCGACTATCTCCAAGAACGCGCTGTTGCAGGCTTATGCAGATAACCACTGGTCGGAAGACAACCGGAATTTGTTTGCACTATGGCCCCGCCTTTCCGACCAAAGAGTTGAAAACAATGTACAGCCAAGTACATGGTTTATGCGGGATGGCAGTTTCCTGCGCCTGAAATCGGTAGAATTGGGATATACCATACCGGAACGCATTACCAATAAAATCAAAATGAAAACGTTCCGCGTTTATATTAGTGGAACCAATCTGCTCACTTTCAGCCATTTTAAATTGTGGGATCCGGAGATGGCCGGTAATGGCTTGGGGTACCCGCTGCAAAAAGTTTACAATTGTGGTTTACAATTCACCTTTTAAATGTCTGAACTATGATTTCAATATGATTAATTTGATTAGTATGATAAATAATAATAATAATAAAATATGAAAATGAAAGATATTTATAAAAACAGTCGAGACGCAATTTATCGCGTCCTTACACCCATCATCGCGGCGATGTGTATTTTGCCATCCTGCGATAATTATTTGGACATTGTTCCGGATAACGTAGCAACAATTGATTATCTTTTTCGCGACAGGGCTGGTGCCGAGCAATATCTTACCACCCTCTACTCTTACCAGCCATTCATTGGTGATCCTGCTTCTGATCCCGGACTGATGGGAGGAGACGATACATGGTCGTATATAGACCAAGTAGGGCTTAGGGATTTAGGAGATATGGCCTGTTTCAATCTCAAACGGTCACAAAATATCAATTCGCCCTTGGTGAATTGGTGGGAAGGGCTGAATCAGGGGAGAAGTACATTCAGGTTACTCCGAGATTGCAATATTTTCCTTGAAAATCTGGATAAGGTAGGCGCGGATTTAAAGGAAGCCGAAAAAGAACGTTGGAGAGCTGAAGCGAAATTTTTAAAAGCCTATTATCATTACTATGCGTTGCGCATGTATGGACCTATACCTTTGGTTAAAGAAAACTTACCGATAGACGCCGAGATAGCAGAAACAAGAGTATATCGGGATAAATTCGACGATTGTATAGATTATATTGTTCAGTTGATAGACGAAGCCGTACCCAATCTTCCACTGGTTATGACTAATTCCAGTGAATTGAGACGAATCACACAACCGATAGCATTGGCTATCAAAGCGGAAATATTGGTAACGGCGGCGAGTCCTCTGTTCAATCATAATCCGGATTATGAACCATTGAAAGACAATAGAGGCATCTATCTTTTTGAAAGTAAATTAAGTAAAAAAGAGAAGTGGGAACGTGCCGCAATTGCCTGCAAAAATACCATTGATACGGCAAAATTAACGCAGCAAATTGAATTGTACGATTTTTCTAAATCATCTTACTACGCGTACTATGCCGGTCTTTCAGATACCAGTAAATTGGTGATGACATTACGTACCGTTGTTACAGACCGGTGGAATAGTGAAATCATCTGGGGAACTCGCAACAATTGTTCTTATTGGACATCCCCTAAATTTTTAGCGGCTCAAGTAGGAATATCTGCGGAACCTCGCATTGCTCCCACGATGCGCATGGTAGAATTGTTTTACAGTAATAATGGCGTACCTATCGAAGAAGACAAGTATTATGACTATGATAATCGTTTTAAGGCAGAACCGGCTCCCCAAAATCAGCACTTATATATGATAACAAATGGTATTCGCCCAATCGCCAAAATTAATATGCATCGGGAACCAAGATTTTATGCTAATTTGGGATTTGACGGAGGTTATTGGATAGGGAATGGTAGAAATTTGGATGGTGATGCCACTACGGTGTCTTCGGCTGCTTGGCCGCTGTATATGTTGCAAGGCGAACCGTCCGGCAATTCTGCGGGAGGAATCAGATATTCCGTTACCGGATATATCATCAAAAAATTATCGCATAGCGAAGATATGTACAATGGGGCAAATACCGATTATGTTCGAACAGTATCATCTTTTCCCATCATACGTTTGGCTGATTTGTATTTATTGTATGCCGAAGCGTTGAACGAAAGTTTGGATAATCCTACCCCGGCGGTTTATGAATATGTGGATTTGATAAGGGCCAGGGCCGGATTGGAAGGTGTGGTGAAAAGTTGGACAGACTACTCAAACAACTCCGGCAAACCCACTACTCAAAGCGGTATGCGTGACATCATCAGACAAGAACGCATGATTGAACTTGCTTTTGAAGGGAAACGCTTCTGGGATATTCGACGCTGGTTACTTTCCGAAACATGGTTGAACAAACCTATCAGGGGATGGAATACACTTGGTGCAGTTCCTGATGATTATTATCATGTGACGACGCTGAGTCAATTGAAGTTCAACAAAAGGGAATATCTATGGCCTATCAGTCTGGGAGAATCGTTGAGAAATCCAAACTTAGTACAAAACCCGGGAAGGTGATAAA
>BNXR01000165.1 GCA_025999735.1 Bacteroidia bacterium
GGGGGGGGGGGGAACTGCTTAATATACAACGAGTTACGGGCGTATAGTTATGTACAACAAGAGCGTTATCCGTATAGTTGTTCGTTGCGAGTATGTGTATTTGCGTTAGGCTCATAATACGTCAGTTTTTAAGTTTTTTTGTCAAGGTTATGCTGCGTTATCTGTTTTTCTAAGTCTGCAATGCGGGCAAGGGCAGCATCCTTGTCGGCTTTTTCAGCAGCAAGAGCGGTGTCCTTTTCGACAATTACTTGTTGCAATTGTGCTCGCTCGGCTTCGCCCTCAGCCCTGCCCTCAATCTTGCCCTTGGCTTCGCCCCTAAATTCACCCTCCATCTCGGCAGATTCTATGGCACCATCCCAACTTAATTTGTCGTCAAGTGCCTTGTCGTAAGAACGTTGCTCGTCTGACGACAAACTATCGTAATCCAATATCTCACGCACTTTGTCTAACCCTAATGCCGTAAAATTGTCCTTAACCTTGTTGTTCTTCAAGTAGTAAATCCACTCGTCAAGCGTAGTCTTAGCAGCATCATTAAAATTCGTTACATCCAACAAGTAGTATTCAGGATGCAAATCACCTGCCTCGAGCTTGCCAAAAACCTTTTGCTGAGCAGGCGTGAGCGTCAATATTTTACCCGTATGCATCCCCTTGAAATCAGTCTTGCCGTGATAAATATACTCGTCATCATTGTGAAACTCTTTGAAAAAGATGATGCTGATAGAGTATATCTTTTTTATTTCCATGAACGGATGCCCCTTTGTGATGAAGTCAAAAATGTTGCGGCTAACCCCAAAAAGCACGCGCAACAAGTAATCTATTTGAAACTGATATTGCACCTCAATAATCATCAACTCGCCACTCTCCTCCTTGGCAAGAATATCTACCCGTGTTTGCTTGTCGTCCAACTTATCTTGCTGGCTTTCACCTTCAAGAATGTTTTCTATCTTTATTCGTCTGTCCAATAACTCGCTGAGGAAGCCCTCGAGGATATCATAGTTGGCTTTTTGGCGTAGCAAACGCTTGAGTGCGTAGTCAAATGACAATACGTTACGTGCTTCTTTGATATTGCGTGTACCTGACATAATAATGTATTGTTAGGTGTTTTATAGTTGTTTATAACTGGGTGCAAATTTACTACATTATTTTACAATTACAGATTATTACCACACTATTTGTGTTTTAATTGTGATACTATAATATTGACGGTGACCAACTACCCCGTCTCCATGTAAACTACTCTGTCACTATGTAAACTACCCCTTCTTTATGTAAACTATACAGTCATTATGTAAACTATGCAGTCTTCATGTAAACTATACAGTCGTTATGTAAACTATACAGTCTTCATTCATATCTCAGTGCACTTATAGGGTCTAATTGTGCAGCTTTTCGTGCCGGATACCAGCCAAAGAAGATGCCTATGGTGGCGCATACTATAAACGAGATGACTATGGCGGTGATGCTGATCATGAAGCCCATATCCAACAAAAACAATGCCAATGCCGATAGCAACAGCCCTACAATGATGCCGACGATGCCGCCCGCCAAACTCAATATCGCACTCTCAATCAGGAATTGGCGGAGGATGTCTTTGTTTTTTGCGCCCAACGACCGCCTCAGTCCTATCTCACGTGTCCGTTCCGTCACGGTAACGTACATGATGTTCATGATGCCGATGCCTCCTACAATCAGCGAGATGGCGGCTATGGCTATCAAAAACGCTTGAAGCACAGCCATGATGGAGTTCATCATATCGAGTGCCTGTGTGAGCGAGATAACTTCAAAATCAGGGTCGCCATCGGCGTTGAGTTTGTGCATTCGCAGCATGGTGGATTGCACCTCGCTCATCGCAACGTCGGTGTCGGCTTCTGTGGTGGTGGTTGCCATAATCATGTGGATATAATCAATGTTCAGCAGGCGTTTTTGCACCGTGGTGTAGGGTGCCAGAATGATGTCGTCGTAATCGTCGCCGGTGAAATTTTTCCCTTTTTCAGCAATCGTCCCAATGACAACCATGGGCATCTTGCCGAAACGGACGGTTTTGCCCACCGGATTTTCGCCATTGGGAAACAGACTTTTGATAACCGTTTGCCCAAGGATACACACTTTGGCTGCCGTTTCCTCTTCCTGCACGGTAAACGCCCTGCCCTTGTCAATCTTGGAATTGGAGATACTCAGATAATCCACATTCGCCCCCATCATGACACCGGGGCAGTTGTGCGAGCCACTCACTATCTGTTCCATCGCGGTCACGCAGGGCGTCACTTTGGTGATATGCCGCGCTTGCTTGCGAATGGCTTCCGCATCTTTCATCTTCATATTTTTCATATTCTCCGTGCCCACCATAACGCCCATAACGTCTTTCCGGACATTGCTGACCATAATCAGATTGGTGCCAAAACCGGAGACCTGATTGCGGATGAGTTCCGTAGAACTTTGTCCGAGACTGACCATCAGCACCACCGACGAGATGCCGATGATGATGCCGAGCATCGTTAGCACGGCGCGTTTTTTATTCAACAGCAGGGCTTGCCATGCAATTTTGATGAGATTTTTTGTTTTCATTGCGTTTATTTTTTTATTGTTCTTCTATTGTTTGAATTTCCGCCGGTCGCAGATATACTTTCAGCCCAGCAGTGCTTCCAGCATCCGGCGAGCCGATTGGGTTTCAACCGGTGCATCGTTCACAATGTTCCCGTCGTGCAGCAGAATGGTGCGCTCTGTGAACGTGGCAATATCCGGCTCGTGGGTAACAAAGACGATGCTTTTCCCCTTGGCGTGGAGTTCTTGAAACAGACACATTATCTCGTAAGAGGTGCGCGTATCGAGGTTTCCGGTGGCTTCGTCGGCGAGCAGCATCACCGGGTCTCCGGCAAGGGCACGGGCAATGGCGACCCGTTGTTGCTGCCCTCCGGACATTTGGTTGGGCGAATGGCGCATACGCTCTTTCAATCCCACTTGCAGCAGTGCCTGTTCAGCGCGTTCGTGGCGTTGTTTGTCGGACACCGTGTTGTTGTAAAGCAGGGGCAGTTCCACTTGTTCCAGTGC
>BNXR01000166.1 GCA_025999735.1 Bacteroidia bacterium
GGCAACATCGCCGCGGACGACAAAACGCTCACGGTAACATCAGGCGGCACCCTCATCATTGGGCTTGAGACGGCAGCAACAACCAACTACGCGGCAGGTGGGAAAGTAACCGCCACGCTCACGGTGAACTGGTTTCCACCGGCAACGACTATTGATATGGCAAACCCCAGCCCACCCGCAAGCGGCACAGGCTGGACGTATGCCTCCAGCGTTTACACCATTGAGGGCGGCGCGAACGTAACCGTTATCAACAGCAATGCCGGCAGCCAGCGGCGGCTTGAGGTAGCGGCAAACGCAACCATCACGCTCAGCGGTGTGACCATAGCAGGGCTTGGCGCCAACCAAGACCCGCTGGCGCTGACTAACGGCGCGGACGTAACGCTGAAACTTGCCGCCGGCACCACCAACACGCTGACGGGGGGACATAACGCCGCCGGAATATATGTGGCAAGTGGAGCGGCTCTGACGATTGAGGGTCCGGGAATACTGAACGCGACGGGCGTCAACAACGGTGCCGGCATCGGCGGTAGCGGCGGTACCGGCGGCGGCGTCGGCGCCGTCACCCGCGAAGCCGGTAATATCACCATCACCGGCGGTACGATTACGGCAACGAAAGGCACTGCCAACAACAGAGGCGACATAGGTCCCGGTTACGGCAATTCCGGCGGCACGGTTACCATCACCGGCGGCAGCGTCAAGGGCAGCAGGATATATGGACAAAACGTCATTATCACAGGCGGTTCGGTCAATGCGACTACAGTTACCCCCGCGCCCACGAACGGCGATAGCAAACCCGTTTACCTCAACACGCTGACGGTGGGCGATAGTCCGTTTGTTCCAAACACCGCCATCACAGCAGGGCATATCGCGGGCGTAGCCTGCGCCGCCACGCCCAATGCAGCAGACGGCGTGTACGGCATCAAGGACGTAACAACCGACGGCGCGGGCGTGGTCTATTTTTGGTTGCCGCAGACAAGCGACGGTGCGGAAGTGGTGCGGCTCACAGCGAGCGGCACGGAATACGGCAAGAAGTATGCCCGCGATGCTACCGCGCAAACCCACACGCTCACAATTCCTACCGCAACACCTGTAACCTACACGGCAGCGCAAACGGGCGGCGCAAGCGGCACGGCAACCAGCACAGGCATTACGCTCACGTTCAGCGAGAGTGTTAGCGGACTGGCAGATGACAAGATTACCCTTACGCCCGGGACGGGCGCGGCAGTTGCGGGAACGCTTAGCGGCTCCGGCACCACCTATACAATACCGCTCACGAGCGTAACAACGGCGGGCACCGTAAAGGTCGGCATTGCGGACTTCGGTACCTTTGTGGTAGAAAACGGCAACCGCACCGTCAGCCTCTTCATGGACACGCAAAAGCCCACCGTAACGGGCGTTACGCCGAGCGGCACAGGCGTTGCGCTCACCGGCACGAATCTCGTGCTCACCTTCAGCGAGGCGATGGATGTAGCCACAGTGGGCACGGTAACGCTTAACGGCGCAACAACCAACTTCGCAGCCGGCGCCATCGCCGCGGGCGACTCCCGCTGGAACGGCGGCAACACCGTCCTGACCATCCCGCTCACCGCGCTTGCCAACAATACAACCTACAGCATTGCCATCAGCGGCTTTAAGGATGTGGCGGGTAACGTAATGGTGGAGGATAACGCGCGCACATTTGAGACCGTAAACCAAACACCGCAAGCCATCACTGCCGCCGCGTACATCACTACGCCGCCTTACAGCGTGGCTCACGAAATCACCGCCACAGCAGGCACCTACACCGCCTATGACGGCGGCGCCGAAGGCACTCACACCTACAAGTGGTATCGCGCCACCAGCAGCGGCGGCGCAGGCAGCGCCGCAATAGGCGGCGCCACTGCGCTTGACTACACGCCCGTGGCGGCTGATTTCGGCAAATACATCTGTATCGAAACTACGCCTGTGGGCGCCGCAGGCTTGCCCGGTGTTCCTATCAAAAGTGGCTGGATACAGGTAGGCGTAACGCTGCTGGCAGACGCTACCACCACCGGCACGCAAACAGCAGGGGCAACCATCACGGTGGCGGGCGTCGCCAGTACGGTGGTGTACAGCAGCGCTACCGTTGCGCTAGCTGCACCTTACCCATCGGATATAGTCGCGTGGTCGGCGTCGCTCGCAGGTGGCTCGTTTGCCAATGCTTCGGACGCCAGCACCACCTACACGCCGCCAGCAGCACCCACAGGCGACATAACGCTCACCGCAACGCTTGACAAGGCAGCAGCACCCGACGTTACATTCCCCGCCGCCGCCCCTATCACCTACGGCGATGCCCTTTCTACGTCCACGCTGTCGTTGGACGGCACAGCAGGACGAGGCTCCTTTGCTTGGCAAACACCCGCCACCCTTCCCACCGTAGCCAACAGCGGCTACGCAGTAGAATTTACCCCCAGCGACCTTGCCCAATACGACTACTCAGGCGTAACGGATTGGAATGGTAGCAAGGTGGTGCGGACAGTCGATATTACGGTGGACAGGAAAGCTGTTACCAACACCATCGGCTCAGCAATGGTTACATACAGCGAGCCACCTTTCACAGGCAACACCATCGACCTGAGCGCCGTGGGCGGACTGTTCACTGTTGACGAAAACGCAGGTGTGCGGACATACAGCATCGAAACAATTGGCACCACAGGTGCGGGCAGTATCGGCGTGGATGACAAGACGCTCACGGTAACCACCGCAGGCGACTTCACCATCGGGCTTACCACAGCAGAAACAGCCAACTACGCGGCAGGCGGGATGGTAACCGCCACGCTGACGGTGAACCCCAGAGCCACCACCCTCACGGTGGACGACATCACCGCCGAGGACTATGACGGCACGCCGCATACGCCCGCGCTCACAGTCAAGGACGGCACCACACTGCTCACGCTGACCACCGATTACACGGTGGGCTAC
>BNXR01000167.1 GCA_025999735.1 Bacteroidia bacterium
TTGCTTTTCATTCAAATAGGGAGTTATTAACGCTAATTTTTCTTTGAGCTTTTCCATGCTGCAAAGTTAGTAATAATATTTTACATACCAAACATAAACGTAAAACTAATTTACGGACAGTTCCTAATTTGTCATCAACTTGCTCAAAACGCTGATTAAGTGCGTATCCTTTTAAAATATATTCTTTCAAAATACGATTAGCCCACCGTCTGAACATGGTTGCATTGATGGAATTTACACGATAACCAACCGAAAGTATTGCATCAAGGTTGTAAATTTTCACATGCTGAACTTGTGTTTTATCAGCAATAGCCCCATGAATGGTGGTTAGTTCCAAAATGGAACGAACCTCTTTTTCTTCTAATTCACCAGATTTGAAAATATTGCCCAAATGTTTAGTAATTGCAGGACGTTGTGTGCCAAACAGTAAGGCTATTTGGTCTTGTGTAAGCCACACCGTTTCATTCTCTACTAACACTTCTAACTGTATGGCAGTATTATCAGGTTGATAAAGGATGATTTCGTTCTTCTTATTTACCCTTATTTCATTTTTCATTGACTTTGTTAAGAGGTTTTGCGGGGACTTACGGCGCAAATGTACAAGCTATTTTTGAAGATAGCAAAATATTTCTCGTTTCTTTTCCATTGGTTATGCTCATTACAGTTGATTTTTGTTGTGATTTGATTAGCAATTTCCGCGTGTGCGAGCCTCAATGGGTGGCTGAGCGGAATTTGCTCTACCATGACGTTGCTCATGGATATGAGGTATTTGCAATCTTCGCTGAATTTTTTTTTGAACGCTTTTTCTTTCAATAAAAAATTCAGCGATGGTTGCTCTGCGGGCGACAGCTAAATATTTCCTATTAAGATGGATGGAATACACGCGAAGTTTGATAACTTTTTTTAAATTCTTCGAAAGAAAACCTGAAAAAGTTATATCTTTGCAGTCGAAAAACTTCAGTTTTTTACGGGAAAAACTTGTATAATGAATGTTAGTTTTACTCAATTTGAAATTTATAAATGATTGATATTATTAGAAATATAATTGATAAATTTGAACTTGGATATATATTTACCATTGGTAGTTTTGATGTGTCGGTGAAAAATCCTGTCGAAGTTTCAAGAATCCTTAATCATTTTGTGAGAGAAGGTTATTTATGTAAGTTCTCGAAAGGACGATACTATAAGCCGAAAAATGGGCTTTTGGGCAACCTTAATCCCGACTCATACCAAACCGTTAAAGATTTACTTGTAGAAAACGGTAAACCAATAGGTTATCTTACAGGATACAGCATTTTCAATCAATTTAATCTAACAACACAAGTGTCTGCTGTTCTGCAAATTGGCACTCAAAAAGACAAAAAAACTGTTAAAAGAGGCGTTTATCGAATAATATTTATAAAGCAAAAGAATACAATTACAAAAGAAAATATCCCGCTTTTGCAACTGCTTGATTGTTTGCGTTTTTTTAAAATTGTTCCCGATGCAGTTCCTGATAGTATTTGCGGAAGATTACTTGATTTATTATCTCAATTAACTGATATTCAAACAAATAAAATAAAAAGATTGGCATTAAAATATTCACCCCAAACCATGGCATTATTAGGGGCAATGCTCGAAACGCTCGATAAAAATGAAGATACGACATTGTTATTCAAAAAATTAAATCCAATAACAAGCTATCAACTCTATATTTCACCTACAATCTTACCAACACAAAAAAAATGGCATATCAAATGAATTTACATCTTTATCCGACATATTTTCAGGAACTTATTGATAATACGGCTCGTTTTTTCAGTATTGACATTGTTTTTGTCGAAAAAGATTATTGGATAACACGCTCATTGCAACGAATGGCTCAAAATCCGAATACCGAAAAAGTAGTTTTCAAAGGCGGGACCTCGCTTTCAAAGGCATATCGTTTGACGAATCGTTTTTCGGAAGATATTGATATTGCGGTAATTGATGCCGACAGTTTTTCGAGCAATCAACTGAAAATGTTGATAAAACGCTTGGCAAAAGATATGGCGGAAGGGTTGGAAGAAAATATGATACAAGGTATTACAAGCAAAGGCTCGCGATTTTACAAAGCAGTTTATCTCTATCCAAACTTGGTCGGATTGACTTCTAACACTGTAAAAACAGGGCAACTTTTGATTGAAATAAACACTTATGCAAATCCTTATCCGTATATCAAACAGGAAATTAAGTCATTCCTAACCGATTATCTTACGGCTATTCATCGGCAGGATTTAATTGACATGTATGGGTTGCAACCGTTTTTGCTAAATGTGTTGGATAAACGGCGGACAATGATTGAAAAATTGGTATCGCTTTTCCGTTTTTCGTTTTCCGCTAATCCTCGTAGTGCTCTCTCTGCCAAAATGAGACATTTCTACGATTTGTACTATTTGGCAAATGATGCGGAATGTGCGGCATACATCCAAACGGCAAATTTCAAAACAGACTTTGCTGAACTATTGGCGCACGATAAACAGGAATTTGATACGCCCGAAAATTGGCGTGAAAAAGAAATAACACAATCACCGCTTGTTACGGATTTTTCTGCGTTATGGAACTCTTTGGAAGATATTTACTTATCAGAACTGCCGAAATTGGCGTTTGTGGCTGTCCCTAATGAGAAAGAGATTGCGGAAGTGTTTAAGCAGGTTGTTGAATTACTAAGAAAATAATAACTAACCTACTCCCCGAATGTTAGACAGAAAATAGGCCTTGTTAAGGTATAATTCTCTGGACGGAGGGTGCAAATTTACTGATTAATTTTCTTTTTTTTATCATTTCACTCGTTTATTTTCTTTCATTCATTCGCTCTTTTTCTGCATGGGAATGAAGCGAAGGCGTAGCCGTAGCGGAATTCCCATGCGCCGGTGACCCTCAAGCCACTTGGTCGCCA
>BNXR01000168.1 GCA_025999735.1 Bacteroidia bacterium
TAAGATTATCAGGATTTTCAAGATAAATTTTTCATCCTCTAATGTGTATTCCCTACGGGAAATTGTTGAGAGGATAGCATCCATTTCTATTGATATACAAGTCCTAACGGACTATTTGCCCGTAGGGCATTCATTCGGTATTCATATTCCTCTTTCATCATGCTAATCTTATTAATCTTATTAAAATCGTGGTTCAAAATATCTAATTTGCCCAAAGGGCTAATTCCTTGCTATCTCAGCATACCCGAACAAAAAGTTCGGCTCTGCCTTCGATACGCTACGTCATTTCAATTCCTACATTTCTACATTCCTACATTTCTCAATTTCTACATTCCTACATTTCTCAATTTCTACATTTCTACATTTTTCATTTAAAATGAAACTTGAAGTCCCAGATTAAACACTCTTTGCACCGGATACCCCAACCCGTTACCCGCCATTTCGGGATCCCACAACTTGAATTTACTGAAAGTAAGTAAATTTGTACCACTTACATAAATGCGCAGATTGGATATATTGATTTTTTCGGTAGCGCTGCGGGGGACGGTATAACCGATTTCCGCCGATTTCAGGCGCATAAAAGAGCCATCACGCATAAACCAAGTACTCTTTTCCGCATAATTGTTGCTCACCATTTTATCGGAAAATCGGGGAAACAAAGCGTAAATGTCCTTGTTGGCTTCCGTCCAGTGGCTGTCTGCATACGCTTGCAACAGTGCATTCTGAGACCTCACTGCACCATCTCCGTCCGTATCTATGAACGGGACGGTGGATGGATTTGCATTGCCGGCATCTGGAGAAGTGGCCGTATTTACCCAAAACGACTCCTGCGCCAAGCCTTGGAAGAAGAACGAAACATCGAAAGCTTTGTATCCCGCCGACAGTCCGAAACCGTAAATGATTTGCGGCTCTGTGGGATAGCCGATGGGCACTTTGTCTAAAGACGTTATCTTATCGTCGCCGTTCACATCGCGGTATTTAATGTCACCGCCGGCATAAGCATCCGTACCGACGTTTTGTACTGGCGAGTTGGCTACTTCCTGGTCGTCCACAAACAAACGCTCTGCCAAATACCCCCATTGTTGCGACACCGGCTGTCCTATTTTGGACAACCAAGGAGTCAGCCTGTTATCGACTTCCTCGTATTCGGCATATTTGGTGCTTGCATACGTGAAATTAGCCCTGCCCGTTAGCCAAAGGTCGGTTGAGATACTGTGCTGATAATCAACGGAAAGGTCTATACCTTTGCCTTCGGCCCTTCCCAGATTTGCTTGCGGAGTGGCTTGCAACCCCATGATGGAAGGAATATCTGTTCTTGTCAACAAAATACCCTGCCGATTTTCGGTATAATAATCGGCAATGATTTCAATTTTATCAAACAAGCCCAATTCTACGCCAAGGTTCATCTTCTGGGATGTTTCCCAGGTAATCAGCTCATTGGCATAACGGGTTGTACCTATTCCGTTGCGGGTGTATCCAAATTCATTTCCAAAGGTATAACCACGTCCGGTAGCATCCATATTCACTTCCGACAGGTAAAAAAAGCGGTCTGTTGCCGCACCGATAGCGTCATTACCGACCAACCCGTAAGTCCCTTTCAGTTTCAGTTTGGATACGGTCTTTTTGAGTTCGTCGTTCCAGAAACTCTCGTTGGAAATAATCCATCCCAAACCGACTGACGGAAAAAACCCATAGCGGAAACGTTCGGCAAACCGCTCGGAACCATTGAAGCCAAAATTAAATTCCGCAAAATACCGGCTGTCGTAAGCATAAGTCGCTCTACCGGAAACACCCTGATTTCTGGACGGCAATGATAACTGCAATGTTCCGGCGTTCGCATCCAACACGTTCCGCCGCGTGTAAACCACTAATCCGCTGACAGCGTGTTTGTCCGCGAAGGTACGGTCGTAGTTGATAGCAAGTTCCATATAGGTCGTTGTCTTGACTTCTTTCGTTCCCTCATTGTAATTAAGATATTCGGTGCCACCTCTGCTACCGTCCGGATTCAACAAGCGCAATTGATATTCATCCTTATCTTTATCATAAGCGGCTACACTGTAATAAAACGGATTGTAGTTGCGGTTAACGTCAAAATAAGAATACCGGTTGGTGCTGAAAAGTCCTCGTACATTCAAGCCTTCGGTGATAAAATCAAGTTTTTGTTTCAATTCAAACTGTGCCATCATCAGCGATTTACTATAATCTTTATACCCCTTCACCATGTCTGCGTACGGATTGATGAAATCTGCCGCCGTACCATCATTCCCAAAAAGGATGTGCTGCGTATAGAGATTGGCTTCATCGGGTGCATAATATGCTGGAAAACGAACAGGGTCAGAACGCATCACCTTTTGGTACAGAGCAGTACCGCCGTCGATAGGTCCCTGGTAATCGTCGAAAGTGCCCTGTAAACGAACCACCGCTTCCGTTGTTTCTGTCAGGTTGATGTTCACATTCGAGCGCAGCTGGTATTTTTTCAGGTCAATATTGTTGTTGAAATTATTTAGCCCGTTCGTTTTCATCATACCATTGTCCTGATTGTAGGTCGCCGCAATGTAATAGCGAGCAACCTTGCCGCCACCGCTGACGTTCAAATTGGCGCGATAGTTCGTGGTATAATCATTGAACAGCATATTGTACCAGTCATTGGCAGGATAATAGTACTGATTCCTGTTCGGATCCATGGTATTGTCAATTTTTGACTGTGAATAAGGTATAGCCCCATACTTGTCTCGCGTTTGTACTGCCTCATTGTGCATCCGCATATAGGTAAGCGGGTCGGCTAATTTCACCTTTTGGGTCGGCGATGAAATGGAACTTTCGAGCCTGACAGAAATCGTTGCAGCCCCTTCCTTTCCTTCCTTGC
>BNXR01000169.1 GCA_025999735.1 Bacteroidia bacterium
TGCCAAATGCTGATGCCCTGACAGCGGTAGCGATTACAGATGGGAAAGTGAAATTTGATTGGGAATTTGAGCAATCCATGAATGCAGCTAAGCCGAACGACTATGCACAAGTAGTAATGCTCAATACTACCAAAAAAACAGTGGACTACTACATGGGCGAAGCGATGAGAAGTGAGCAGACACTCGCGCTCATCGTTCCCTCTGCATGGATTGGCGACACCGTAGAAACCTACTTCACATTTATTTCCGAAGACGGAAAACAGGTAGCGAACAGTATTCACAAAGGCCCGATTGTGATTATTGCCTAACCACAATCGGCGTTATTTCTAATGTAAGGGCGGGTGTAAAACCTGCCCTTTTTCAAGCACCCAACGGACTAAAAACGAAGACCATGAGTTTATCTTAAACTCAATTCTATTGTTGTTAATAAAAAGAATTTATACCTTTGTGCAGTGGTTTTATCAATAGTTGGTTATGAGGCATCTGTACCAAATTAGTACAAAATATTTATAAATACCTCATAATCAATGCGAGTGGATTTTGAGGAAGTAAAGTAAACGGTACAAAACATAAGCAAGAATAACTATAAATGAGTTGTTTTATGTTTGCAAGGAATTTGTATATAGAAAGACTGAAACCTTTATTGACAAGCCGCAAATTAAAATTCTGACGGGCATAAGGCGTTAGGGAAATCAACAGTAATGAAAATGATACTCAACAATTTATAGTGATTAATAATCTACTAAAATGAAATTGATAAAAACAGTAAAAATTACAGGCTTTCTTTTAACGATTGCCTTCTGTCAGTCAGCTGCGGCACGGGACAGTATTTCTGTTGCCGATTTCGGATTAAAACCGAATACGCGCGTAAATGCCGTATCGTACGTGCAGAAAGCGCTGGAGGCGTGCAAAGGCAAGAGCGGCATTGTTCTTATATTTCCCAAGGGGCGTTACGATTTTTGGCCCCAACATTGCATCGAACGCGAGTATTTTGAATCAAATTCGGATGATACAAATCCGAGACGGCTGGCAATCCTTATCGAACAACAGGAAGGATTAACGGTTGACGGTTCAGGCTCCGATTTCGTTTTCCACGACCGGATGCAGCCCTTTACCATTGACAACAGTCGCAACATAACCATCAGGAATGTCAGTATCGACTGGGATATTCCCCTTTTAGCACAAGCTGTTGTGTTGCAGGCAAATGAACGGTACATTGATTTGCAAATCAATTCCGAATCGCCCTACATCATAGAAAACGACAAACTGGTTTTTGTGGGCGAAGGCTGGAGAAGTGAATGGTGGGGACTTGGCGGAACAATGGAATTTGAAAAAAACAGCCGGATTGTAACTCCGCAGACTGGCGACAGAGCCTCTTTGCGCGCCAAAAACGGGCATTACCGTGCAGAAGAACTTGCAACAGGCAAAGTGCGCATTCACAGTGAATTTACCAGAATCCCGGCCGTGGGAAATTTCCTGGTATTGCGCCACAGTCATCGCGACCATGCAGGCACATTTGTTATCGACAGTAAAAACGTACAATTCGAGAATTTCAACATGTATCACAATTGCGGATTGGGCATTTTGTTGCAATTCTCCGAAAACCTCACCTTTACAAATGTAAATAGCATACCCAACGAGAAAAAGGGACGGGTTTTTGCCGGACACGATGATGGCTTGCATTTTTCAAACTGCAAGGGCGACATTGTAATAAAAAAGTGCACCTTTCAAGGATTGATGGACGACCCGATTAATGTGCACGGAACGTCGGTGCGCGTCATCGAAAAGGTGGATGATTTTACGCTGCGCTGTAAACTGACGCGCAATGACAATCGCGGCCTGCTTTGGGCGCGTCCCGGCGAATCGGTGGGGTTTATCGAAAACACAAGTCTGCACACCTTCGCAACCGGAACGGTAAAATCATTCCGTGACATTGATACCCGATTGTTTGACCTGTCATTTCAGGAGGCCATTCCTCAAGGGGTGATTGCCGGAAACGCATTGGAAAATCTGACCTGGAATCCCAATGTCCTCATTACGGACTCTTATTTCAAGAGTTGTCGCGCAAGAGGCATCCTGGTATCCACACCGGGTAAGGTTGTCATTGAAAACAACATCTTCGAATCGAGCGGTTCGGCCATCCTCATTGCCGGAGACGCCAATCAATGGTATGAAACAGGCGCTGTCAAAGACGTACTGATTACGAAAAATATTTTCCGTGCACCCTGTATGACGTCCATGTACCAGTTTTGCGAGGGCGTTATCAGTATCATGCCTGAAATTCCGCAAAAGACAGCCAATTCACCGGCTTTCCATCGCAATATCGTCATCACGGACAATGAGTTTCATCTATACGATTACCCAATTTTGTATGCCTTTTCGACAGAAAATATAGCGTTTTCAAATAACAAATTGGTACGCAGTCGCGACTACGAGCCGTTTCACAAACGAAAAGACGGTTTGACTTTTGAATATTGCAAAAAAATCAGCGTAAAAGGAAATACGGCTGAAGGCGATGTGCTTGGAAATACCATACGACTAATCAATACGCCGTCCGGGGAGTGCAAACTCGGGAAAGATTCATTTTTCAAAATAGTACCGCATTAGATAAACAGTTGAAAGTCATTGATTTAATGCGTGCTAAAATGATAGAAATATTTTGGTATAAGCGTTTAGGTCGCTGTAAAAAAATGCTACTTTTGTGGCATGGAGTGCGACAAGAAGTCGCATAAACAATCGTTCAGCCTTTGTCTGAACCTATCATTCCGTTGATAGTAGCCT
>BNXR01000170.1 GCA_025999735.1 Bacteroidia bacterium
TGCAATGGCAACCTTAGCCTTAAAATCCGCTGTAAATTTCCTTCTTACTGTTTTTGCTTCCATTACACTTCATTTTTTGCGCAAAAGTACACTTTAAGTCCGTGTCCAAAAAATGGGGAGTACCATATTAAAATTGTGGTTCAAAACAATATCTTATGTAAATCCTGATTCAGACAATTTAATCCTGATTCATTTTATATGTTCCATCAATTTTACCGTCTAAATTCTCGCTCAAATCGTCCCCTCCTTTTTCTTTGGCTTTCTTCCACATTTCCAATGCTTTATCCTTTTCGTTATTCATATAAAGGATGTCTCCGTAGTGCTCATACAGCACACCTGACGGTTCTTCGGACTTTTCGATGCATCTATGCATATAGTATAGTGCCTGTGAGTAGCTTTTTCGTTTAAACAAAACCCATGCGTACGTGTCAATATAGGTAGCGTTTTCAGGCTCAGCGCGAATGGCCTTATAACTCATGTCTTCTGCTTTTTCCAATTGTTCTTCACGCAAGGACAAATAATAAGCATAGTTGTTTAAGACAACCACATTTCCGGGATTGATGAAAAGCACACTGTCATACGTTTGAAACGCTTTTTCGACACTGTCTAATTTGTAATAGCAGTCGCCCAGAAAAGCCAGAAATTGCAATTTCAGAGGCAATTTACCCTCAGACAAACTTAGTCCTCGCTCGAACGTTTCAACGGCAGCCCTATAATCGTTCCGTATCACTAAGCCAAGCCCCGCCATGACGTATGGCAAAGGCTGCTCAGGGAAATATCGAATCATTTCTATACTTTTCGCGTAGGTGCAGGCAGTGTCCATCAGTTCGTTACAGATAAGCAACAAGTCTTCCCACGCGCCATAAATGCTTGCATCTTGTGAAAGGATATAGGTCAATTCGTCCCTTGCTTCCTCGTATTTTTTGTCTTTTTTCAACATATCGGAATGTAAAATCCGAATGGGCAGGTCCTTGCTGTATTTCTCCATCAAAATGTTCGTGTACTCATTCAATTGGGCGTTTGAAATTTGCGTAGAATCATAGTTAAATACCAGGTTTAAAATGTATTGTATCTTTAAAGAATTGTCCGTTTCATCATCAACAAGGGCGGCTTTTGTGTGCGTATCAGCCGCTTTTAAATCCTTTTTTTTCATGTAATAATCCGCTAAAAAAAGGTTTACATAGCCATTGTTGGGGTCTTTCTTCAGTATGTCCTTTACAATTTTCAAGCCTTTTTTTTCCTTATCATGCGAAAAATACAATTCAGCCAATAAACCCAAATATTCATTCTTCTCGGGGTAATTGTTGATTAATTTTGTGAGTTCAGCAGTGATTTTTTTTGTATTATCCAATTCGGTGTATAACTTTATTTTTTCAAAGGAAACGAGTTCATTGATACCGAATTGTTTTTCATAGCGGTCCAACACGTCAATGGCTTTTTGCCACTTTTCAATGGACACATATAAATTTGCTTCTGTCAAGTAATATTCTTCGTTGTCGGGATATTTTGTGATAATTTCGGAATAGACTTTTCCGGCATCTTCAATCATGGACTTCTTTTCTAAGGCATTGGCCAGAAGCAATTTATACCACAAATTATTCGGATTACCGGCCACTGCTTCTCGTGCCATGTAAAGAGCTCCGTTATAATCCTCTGCCAACAGAAGGAGGGCTGCGATTTCATGCCTCACAGCAGGACTGTTCGGGTGTATTTTCAAACAGTTATCAAACCATTTCATGGCATCTATTAGGTTTCCTGACAATTTAGCCCCCACGCCTTCCAAGAAAGAAAAGTCATATTCCAATCTGGTTTGCTCATCTAAGTCCTCGTAGCGCGCTATTTTTTTCTTTCCGTCGGCAAATAATTCCATCGCACTGACAAGAACAAAAATGAGGAGCAAACATTTTTTTACAATCCTAACCATCATCTGTATAAATTATTTCCCTTATTTATCCACTTAATTTATCCTCACTTATCCTTATTTCTCCTCATTTCCCAGTGTGCCCAAATCCTCCAGCCCCCCGCAATGTTTCCGTTAATCCCTCTACTTCAACAAATTGGGCTTTTTCCACCTTATTAATAACCATTTGGCAGATTCTATCGCCATCTTTGATACTGATTTCTTTATTAGAAAGGTTCACAACGATAACCCCAATTTCGCCTCTATAATCGGCATCAATGGTACCGGGACTATTCAGCAGTCCTAATCCTTCTTTGAGTGCCAGGCCGCTACGCGGGCGAATTTGTGCTTCATAACCTTCCGGTAGCTCGATGTACAAACCGGTAGGGACCAAGGTACGCTCCAAGGGTGACAGCGTAATAGGTGCATCTATATTTGCCATTAAATCCATGCCAGCGGCCTGAGGTGTTTTATACTCAGGAAGCGGATGCTTTGACTTATTCACGATTCTGATATTCATGTTAGTTTTTTTATTTCAATTTTAATAAAAAGGAGGGTGTAGCCACCACACCAAACTGCAAAAATAGGGTTTTTATTTGAAATAATTTGCGGACAAGGAAAATATTTTTTTCAGGGGCAGGCACGCATATTGCTCATTACAACTTACCCTGAACAATACCTCTTAATAATATTATAGGCCTCGGTAATCCCTTTTTCCCCCGCCCTACTCAAATCAATGCCTCCCTCGGATTTTTTAC
>BNXR01000171.1 GCA_025999735.1 Bacteroidia bacterium
GTAGCGTACGAATCTATACCTAATTGATACTTGAGATTCAGCTTGCTGCTGTTTGCAAAAGTCGTCGAGAAATTCGTGTATGCGTTACCAAAGAAACGTTGTGTTTCTTCTGTAAATTTGTTGTGTTCAACACCCCAATAGGCTCCATCAAAAAGAGTGGTACCACGGAAAGTATTTTGAGAATAGGGATTCCCTTTCAGGTGCGAGGGAATGCCTGCAAAGTCATAGCTGGGAGGGGACCCATAGACAGTGGCAACAATACCGTTATTTGCCCCCGTCGATTTAGAAAGAGACGTGGATGCAAAGTTACCGGTAAAGCCTACATCCCAATGCTTATTCAAATTTACATCTGTAGCGAATTTGGCGTTGTAACGGTCCATGCCCGTATTGGGAACAATACCATCCTGATTGGTGCTACCCAGCGACAAGGATATGTTGCCACCTTCGATGGATTTGGCCACGTTTACAGAGTTACTCCATGTGACACCTGTGTTGAAAAATTCTTTCGCATTGTGATATGCCTGAGGTTTTGCCCATGGGTCTAAGCCAGCCAAAGAGCGTTGTCGCACCCAATAATAGCCCTCTTTGCGACCATCTGCTGCGGTATAAGTATTGTCTGTATTGCCGCCATAAGTGGGGTCATCAGGCAAGTCTGTGATTTTAGGTCCCCAACTGGTAGAGGCGGTAGGGTTATATCTACCACCGGAGCCTTGTGCAAATTCCGTTTGAAATTTAGGCAAGGTAGAAACCACATCAAACGAGACATTTGAATGAATGTTCACTTCAACTTTACCATTTTTAACGCCCTTGCCACTTTTGGTGGTGATAATGACTACACCATTGGAGGCTCTCATACCGTACAGAGCTGATGCAGCCTGACCTTTGAGGATGTTTATACTCTCAATATCGTTAGGGTCAATATCCAATGACCGCGTGGAATAGTCGGCATTCGTCACCCCATCACCTGTATTCAGGTCATACGAAGAAGAAATGGGAAGACCGTCTATAATATACAAGGGTGTATTGTCACCGGTGAAAGAACGCGAGCCGCGAATAGTCATTTTAGCCGATGCACCGGGCATACCCGAAGAAGGACTGATTTCAACACCGGCGACTTTCCCTTGTAAAGCTCCGGCAACACTCGTATTTGCGCCTTGTGAAATCAGTTCTGATTTGACTTCTTGTGTAGCATATCCCAGCGACTTTTTATCCCTAGAGATACCCATGGCGGTGATGACGACTTCATCCAAGTGAGTGGCGGCGGTGCCTAATTCCACGTTCACTTCTTGTCGTCCGCCGACGGCGACTTCTTTGGTTTCAAAGCCAAGTGAACTGAACACCAGCGTGCTTGCATCATCACTGATGCGTAGCGAGTAGTGACCATTGATGTCCGTCGTGGTACCAACCGGTGGCTGTGAACCTTTAATGACGACATATACTCCTGGTAGTGCTTCGCCACTTCCCCTTTCGGTCACCGTACCGGTCACCGTCTTTGATTGGGCGAAGCTCCCTTGTGCCCCCAAGAGTGCAAGCACAAGTAAAACTGTTAATTTTCTCATAGATACTGTATTAAAGTTAAACATTATTCGTTTCACACTGTAAGTAAACTGTATTTAGGTTAGACATTATTTGTTTTAGTTCGGTTTTAGGGACAAAAAGGACAGGTTAGCAAGTAAGAAGATTGCAAGATTAGTGTTGTTTTGCATATTCGCAACACCATATTTATGGTTATGTATATTTACAAAATCATTCCTTGATTGAATTTTCGGATTTTGGGCTGCAAAGATAGATACATTTTTCTAACTAACCGTATTTTTTTAGCTAAAATTGTTATTCTGCAAACGAATGGTTTAAAATCAAACAAATTTGTATATAAAACACCCACTTTCATCTGCTTTATAACATAAATCAGGGCAACCCAAATTTATTTATAAAAACTAAGACTCTATCAACTTCTTGATTGTATAAATATATTCCTCGGCAGGGGTAATTAGTGGTAGTACATCAACAGATTCAATAATCGCCCAGTCATCATAATCGCCTGACTGTCGAAGTTCAAAAAGTTTGCTGTAAAATTTTCCTTGCTCTTTACTGATAATTCCCTGAGACACAAAGTGTAAACCTAACAAATTTACAACACCTGAATGTGTTTTTGCAAAGAAACCGAATTTTATGAGTAAAGCAATTGACACGTAGTAACACGCATAATACAAGCGATTAGCAGTAACCCTCCAATGCCCCAATTTCATAATATCTTTTGCCTCCAATAACGATTCTTGCGCTTTTTGCACGCGAAGGGTAATAATAGCATTTCTTTCTTCTTCGGTTAGGCTCATACAATTTCTATTCCATCCTGTTCGACATTCTTATAAAAAAGGGAAACTCGCCTCTTTTCCCATTCCAAGGTTGTATATATTTTCATGCTTAGATAGACACCGTGTTTCCAGCCCATTTCCGTAAAAGGATAGCCATACTTGTCGTAATCATCTTCTTCACGGACAGGCTTGTCTAAAAGCACGAGCAAGTCCCAGTCTGATTCAGGTACTTGGTCTCCACGAGCTTGCGAACCGAACAAAATTAATCTATCGTTTGGCAATAACTGATGTTTCAGTGCCCTAATGTCGTGTAGTAT
>BNXR01000172.1 GCA_025999735.1 Bacteroidia bacterium
TTCAACGGATGCTCGTTTACCATCTGCTCAATGATTCTCTCATCCATATCAGATGTGAGGGCTGTCTGCATAAAAGAAGGCGATACGGAATTGGACGAGATATTGTATTTTACATTTTGTCTGATATTTTTATTCGTTTGTGTGTAATTGAAATTTAATGCTAACTTTGCACCATTATGAACAGAAGAAAAATCGTACAATCATTAGGAAACACATTGCATAGGAATGTTCCCAATGCAACGGTCATCTTGTATGGCAGTGAAGCAAGAGGCGATGCTCGTGCAGATAGTGATATTGATTTGCTGATTTTGGTGGACAAAGACACAGTCACACCACAGGAACGCCGAGATATAACCTATCCGTTATATGATGTAGAATTGGAAACAGGAGTAATTATCAGTCCCAAAGTGTTTTCTAAACGTCTTTGGGAAGATAAATTTTCTATTACCCCATTTTATCACAACGTAATGAAGGAAGGGATTGTGCTATGATTGACAAGGAAACAAGAAAAGCAATTGTCGCTTATCGCTTAGAAAACGCACATAAGACATTGCAGGAAATCTCAATTCATATTGAGAACGAATTATGGAACACGGCAATAAACCGCTTGTACTATGCCTGCTTTTATGCTGTAACCGCCTTGCTAATTAGTGTAGAAATAGAAGCACATACTCACGCCGGGGTCAGGCGTATGTTGGCTCTACACTATACAAAAGATGGGAAATTGCCGCTTAAATGGCACAAGTTTTATACAGACTTGTTTGAGAGTAGGCAGACAGGCGATTATGAAGACTTCATTTACTTTGATAGGGCAACCACAGAAGATTTTTATAAACAGGCTATTGATTTCATCGACATTATTGAAGCCTTGATAGATACTCGTATAAATTGGTAGTCTCCTCAAACAAATAATATGATATTCAACTCTATCGAATTTGTAATTTTCTTTGTAATACTCTTTGCGCTGTATTACTTCGCTTTCAAAGGAAAAACTAAGGCGCAAAATATCCTTTTGTTAGTGGCAAGTTATGTCTTTTATGCGTGGGCAGATTGGCGAATTTTGCCGCTACTAATCATCTCAACTCTTGTCTTTTATGGCTTGGGCATTGCGATTTTCAATGCCAAAAGTTCAAAAAGAAAAAGTCTTCTCTCTACCATTGGTGTAGTGTTTGGCATAGCCGTGTTGGGTTATTTCAAGTACACCAACTTTTTTATCTCGTCGTTCAAGGATTTGTTCGACAGCATTGGGCTGCAAACCAACTTGCACTCATTCAAAATCATTTTTCCGATTGGGATTAGCTTTTATACGTTTCGTCTGTTGAGCTATGTAATTGACATCAACAGAGGTAAATACGAACCTACGCGCGACATTGTGGCGTTTTCTACATACGTGGCCTTTTTTCCGTGCATACTGTCCGGTCCCATCGACCGCCCCAATATGCTCATCCCGCAGTTGCAAAACAAACGAACTTTTGACCACTCCTTGGCGGTGGACGGGATGCGGCAAATTCTTTGGGGACTGTTCAAAAAGATAGTTATCGCCGATAATTGTGCCATCATTGCGGATGAAATTTTTACTAACTACGGCGATTATTCGGGGAGCACGCTGGCTGTGGGTGCTATTTTTTATTCTTTTCAGATGTATGCCGATTTTTCGGGTTATACGGATATGGCGATTGGGGTGGGCAAATTGCTGGGATTTCGTTTGACTAAAAACTTCAATTATCCGCTCTTTGCACAAAATATAGCCGACTTTTGGCGGCGTTGGCATATTTCGCTCACTTCGTGGCTGACGGATTATGTGTTTATGCCGCTGAATGTGAGATGGCGCGATTGGGGCAAGTGGGGGATGATACCTGCATTTCTTTATCCCAGTTTTTTGTAAATTCCGTCACCTTAATATACTGCGGCGGAAACACCAAGATTACTTGAATGGCATTTTCTTTGCAATAGCCTAAGAATGTATCAAATAGTGCAACTCCTTTGGGGGTTACGCTTGCAACAATGCTGTCTCCTAATAAGATCTTGTTCATTTCAGTTGGGTCCCAATTGTAATCTCCTTCTGCGTAGCCTTTATATCTATTGCCGCCAGGTATCCAATTCAGAGATTCTCTTAACCCTTGTAATATGTCCTTATATGCAAATAAGTATAAGTATTTCCATGCAGGAATATGAAATTCAGCTTTGGTAAATCCTATTTTTTTTAATTCATCTATAAGCAAATTTTCGTGTATATAGGGTGCGAATTGTCCTTTATTGACTGGATTTGTGGCTTGCTGAAGAGTTATAAAATCTACACTTTGTATAATTAAACTCGGTTTTTTATTGTATTTTTCAAAAAGTTTAAACCGCACATACTGCATGCTAATGGGATAGCCAGTCGTCCCTAAATTATATGAATTTGTATGCAACACACTATCAATAACTTTAGGATTAAAACCATTGTATATTCGAGAATTTCCCAAAGCAATTACGTCCGAATTAATTTTTGAATCAAAAATATCATTCCATATTAAAAATTCATCAAATGTTGATTGTCTCAATCCTTTGTCTACGACAAATTCTACAGCAAAAGCACCTGATATTAAC
>BNXR01000173.1 GCA_025999735.1 Bacteroidia bacterium
CGGCGCGTGCCATCAACGACTTGCTGGCGCGCCGCGATGATATTGACACCGAGGGCGACCTCACCTTTGAGGACGGTATGATTGCCTGTTGCGCGCTTCAACTGGGACTATTCGCGTTGTGGCAGGACAACGAGGACCTGCGAAGCGTTTACGCCAATGCTGCGAAGTATGTCTTGGACAAGCACCAATGCTTAGAGCAGCTCCAGATACCGGATACGCGCATGAGGGGGGCGACTCTCCGCTACTGGGAGGCGCTGGATGTCTTTTTCCTTCCGAACCAAGTGATGAATTCCCCGCACGGGTGGACAGGCTGGAAGATATATGCCTCTTACTACCTCTACCTGCTTACCGGCGACGAGTTTTACCTTCGCGACTTCATGGATACACTGGGTGCAGCGGCGCAAATCATGTCACGTACGGGGAAGCTTCGCTGGGCATTCCTTCCCGACCCCTTTGTACAGGCACGAATACTGGTAGAAAACCCCCAACAGCCACGTGCAGCAATGCAGGTGGACACTGTCATCGGAGAGCAGTATCTGGATATGATTAGCCCTTGGTACCGTCCGGACGACGAGACGAACGGCTTCTATTTCTTTGGGCAAGGGCAAGATGGGCTTGGGGAGCGGGGTGCAGCGGGTGACAACACGGTACAGGAGATATTCAAGGTCATGGAAGAGTGTGCCCTCACGCAGGCGTACCTCATAGTGCGTGAAGACGGCACCTTCCAAGCGTGGAATTGCAAGGCAACGAAGAAGGGGGCGACAATCGCGGTTGTGCCCAACGAGCGTTCTATCGACAAGTTGCACGTAAACAGCAAAGTACCGACCACCGTGACCGTGTCCCTGAACGGGAAGAAACACAAACAAACAGTAAGCGGTATGCAGTGGATAGGTGAGCAACCACCATTTTTACTTACGCAATCGGCGCAATCGGCGTCATAGGAACAATAGAATTGTGATGTATAATAATAATCTTTTAATAATGAAAAAAGGAAGAACAAGGATGCTGTCGCTCTGGCTCGTCTGTTTGATGATGTCGTTGCAAGTTTTTGCGCAACCGTCTGTTTGCGAGGTTGCCAACATGATACAACAAACCGCTTGGAAAACGAAGCAGATAACAGAAGATGTGGTTTTGAAACAAGCACAACTCGAGATTTTCGATTCCAAGCAAACAATCAGTATACTCGCCCTTCAACCCGCTTCAACTGCAAAATTAGCAATCTATGATGGGGGTGACGAACTGAACTTAACCAGCGAATTATGCAAACAGGTGGATGCGGTTGCAGGCGTTAATGCTTCCTATTTTGCGTTGGAAGCAGGCAAAGGTTCCGTTGATTTTGTTCGCGTTAACGGAACTGTTTTGCACGAAAGCAGAAGTAAATCCCGGAATGCCGCTATGGCCATTGACGAATCGGGAATTCATTTTCTTAAACGCGACACAACGGATGCGAAGTGGGAAGATAAGATTGATTGCGACAATGTAATTGTTTCCGGACCACTGATAATGGAAAACGGGGAAGTTGCCCAATTAGGCAAGGATGCGTATGTGAAGAATCGGCATCCTCGCACTTTTGTCGCGACCAAAGCAGATGGAACAATCTTGTTGATTGTAGTGGACGGAAGAAATGCGAATGCTGCTGGAATGAGCCTCTACGAACTGTATGTTTTGGCAAAATCGCTGGGTTGTGAGCATGCAATGAATTTCGACGGAGGTGGTTCATCGACCATGTATGTACGCGGCGAACCTGATAATGGCGTGGTGAATTATCCGTGCGATAACAAACAATTTGACCATGCAGGCGAACGCCGCGTAGGCAATGTCATTTATATAAAATAGCACTATCAACCCACTAATTTGCCTGTCGTTTTTCCGCTTGTTGCCGGAATTTTGCATTATCTTGCCTTTCGGGGAATACGTAAGGATGATGTGATGGTGCAGGCTTTAAGTCGTTTACGTTAGTTTGTACAAAATATTTTCCCACGAAAGTGCTATTTTGTTTTACATTTTTTATAATTTTGCGGGCAAATGGTAAAGTATGTTTTCAGTTACACAAAAGTTTTCTACACAGCGACAGAACAGAAATTCAGGCATCGTTAGACATCGCCCTAATAGCAAAGGATACAGCCCGTTGAACCCTTTTATGCCTTTTTGGGGGGTCGTTGTCTTTTCTGTGGTCTTGTCTTCTTGCGGTAGCGTTCAAATTTCAGCACCTTCTCCACCAAGAGGTAATTATTATAATATCACCATGCAATCTATCACGGACTTAAATTCAACTCCTTATGGTGTTAAAGATAATATTGAAGCAAAGAGAACGTTGAAAGTAGCTTATCCGTTGGCAGTAAAAAAAGTGCTAAACGATGTTGAGAAGACGCAAAAGAGCAATAAAGTGACCAAACATGATGAGCTTATTGCTCTATACACAAGTTTAGTTGTGCTAACAGATAGTATCAATAAAAGTGAAGCTGCCAAGGAAGTAATACCCAAACCTCAAGATTTTCAGAAGGAACTGCGTGCAGCGAAGGAATCGGCTGCCGAGTACTAC
>BNXR01000174.1 GCA_025999735.1 Bacteroidia bacterium
GCAAATAGAAAGCCGCTTTGCCTTTACCGACATTGTGGGCATGAAGTTCAATAACGCCTTTACGTGAACAACAATTTTGACAACAATGGCGGCTACAAGTTCACGCACTACCAGTGGTTCAAAAACGTACACCGACACAGAGATTGCGTATGCACTATCAAAAGTAAACCACTTTATTGGATTCATGTCTTCCACAACGCCTCCACAAGGTATAGCGCGAGAAAGTAATCTTTGGTACGCAAGTGATAATCTACCGACCAGCTTTCCCATTCAAGTAAAAACATTCACAGATGGCGCATGGTCAAGTGGAACGTCTGCTTACACACCCGATCAGTTTGATTTGTGGGCAAGACTATCCAATAACAAGGGTTATTATTGGTTTGGAAACGTGTGGAATATCCAAGACTTGGAAACCGACGAGGACACTATTGACTTGACAGAAGAGGGTCTCGCGCATGTCAAGGACCAAACATTTACAATAACTGAGCAAACATCTAAGTTTGCCAACAATACACAAACATCATTTAAGGGTTTTTGGCAAGGTGTTATGGGTAAGATTAATGGAATTATTACTGCGCTTGGAACGAAATTACCACTAACCGGCGGAAACCTTACGGGACCATTGACCGTGAACGGAAAAGGCGGATTGGATGCTAATGGAAACTTTGTTCAAGTCATCGACAAAACAGAGCGTCCAACAGGGCGTACTTATATGGGAGTGCCAACGTATATTAGGTCGTTGGGTGAAATACATGTTAGCCGTTACACCAACTATTTATATTTTACTGTTTTAATGAATTTAAATAATCCCAAAATAGTAAATTATTCAGGATATGTTCGTATTAATAATTTTACTTATAATTTAATTGATTCGGACTCGTATCTTGGTCTTAATATGATTTTAGGTTCTTCTGAAGCATCTATTTTTTATGAAATAGATGCTTTTGGTGATCCGTTACCAAATCCTTTGGATTTTAATGTTTATATAAACATGATAGAATACTCACATCTATAAATCTACAAAAATTCGGGACACAAATATTTTTGAAAGTGGGTGCGAGAAAGATAAAAACGATGTTGCAGCGATTTATTCCACTTTCGCTAAGTAAATATGTTTTAATTTAATAGTATAAGCATGAGAATAATAGAAAACAAAATTTTACCGACAAAAGGATTTTCAGCGATGATGTTGTTTGGAATGATTTTTACGCGCAATAAGCAGCGAGTATTGGCGAAGACAGTTCGCCACGAAAGCATCCATGCAAAACAAATGTGGGAGATGCTCATAGTTGGTTTTTACCTGTGGTATTTTGTTGAGTGGCTTGTCCGTCTGTTAATGTCCGGAAATGCTTACCGTAGCATTTCATTTGAGCGCGAGGCATACGCCAACGAAAACAATGTGGACTATCTGAAAGAACGGAAGTCCTGGAGTTGGATGGCGTATTTATAAACGACAATCGGAGGCGCAAAAAAGCCTCCGTCTCAACGTAGCGGCTCTCAACCAGTTATATTATAAAGGTGTCCTAACACCACGACAGAAGCTGCGAGCCTTTGCTTGATGTTGTAGCACCTATTCTATTTATCTTTTGAGAGTGGTGTAAAATTATTAATTATTAATTTATAAAACAAATGAAAACTCCAATTTATAAAACGAAATGTGCGCATTTTTTTGTACATTTCGTTTTATATTTTTGTACATTTCGTTTTGGGGATTATACACACACCAGCGAGCCTTCGCGCGGTCACCGCTTTAATCCTACTGCCAAGTATACTACTAATTTAACGCTTCAACTGCTATTCTGAAAATAAAGCCAAAACCATAATAGAGATGCCCGTCCCCCCCAGACCAACCACGTCCCCGACCGCCACCCCCTGTTTTCTCGCGCACGACCCTATCCCCCGGCTACCGCACGGTCGCATTTTTAATCATTAGATCCGGCAAGACAAATAGCATAATGTTCTGTTATAGAACAGCCCGCGGCGGTCAGTCCTATAACTTTATGTTAAATGTTCTTTATGGTCTAAAAATCTAAGAGGACGGGCAACATCACGCCACCAATGCAATGTACTGACACCGATTTCAACACGGCTATGGAAATTGTAAAAATCCTCATCCAACACACAGCCCAAGTTTACCAACGATTACCGACAGAAGATGCGGTCATCGTACACCAAAGCCACAAGCAACTATTGTGAGAAGCACTACCCACCGAGTTCACGCGCAAGGACTACCTCACAGCAGCCCAACAGCTAAGCATACCTGACAGAGCAGTAGAGAGGCACATTGCGAAATTTGTTTGTGAAAGTAATAAATATCTTAAGGGGACTTCTAAAAATTAATTCATTGTATTTTAAATAATTATGTGTATCTTTGTGGTGTTCAAACAAGACATAAAAAAGATAGCAATATGAAGTACAAAAGCAGTGGTAATGTAGGTTTATTTGATTCCTGGAACACGAAAGAGAAATTGTCAAAAATGGGGAATCCCTTGGAAAGATTATCAA
>BNXR01000175.1 GCA_025999735.1 Bacteroidia bacterium
TTTGCGGCGTCAAGAAAAAAAAACGATGTCACGTTATTTAGATCCTAAGAACGATTTGATTTTTAAACGAATCTTTGGTGAGCATAAAGAACTC
Organism: Bacteroidia bacterium; assembly: GCA_025999735.1. Classification (GTDB taxonomy): domain Bacteria; phylum Bacteroidota; class Bacteroidia; order Bacteroidales; family Marinifilaceae; genus JAISHE01. The sequence continues at coordinate 95 of BNXR01000175.1, forward strand.
TGTATTAGCTTGTTAAACAGTCTTTTGCCATTGAAGAAACCCATCACTTCCATTGAATACCGAGCTACGGAGCTTACACCCGAAACGAAGCTCCTCAAGAACACTTCTGTGGACGTTCAATGCATCGCTTCTGATGGTAGTATCTTTATCGTGGAAATGCAGATGCATTGGACACAACATTTCCAGCAGCGTGTACTCTTGAATGCCTCCAAGGCGTATGTTAAGCAATTAAAAGTAGGGGAAAGTTTTAAATTCTTACACCCTGTTTATTCTCTCAACCTTGTCAATGAAGTATATGACAAGAGGACGACCGATTATTATCACCATTATAAGATTGTGAACGTTCACAATACCGAACAACAAATCAAAGGATTAGAATTTGTATTTGTAGAGTTGCCAAAATTTAAAGCCGCCACGAGGTCGCATAAGAAATTACAGGTATTGTGGCTTCGCTTTCTGACAGAGTTAAATAATGGTACTGATACGGTTTCAGATGATTTTAACAAAGACAAAAATTTGAAGGCAGCCTTAGAACTAGCCAAACGGGGGAATTATGACAGTGACGAATTGGACATGTACGATAGAGTGCTTGATGCTATCATGACCCACCGAATGTTCATCGAGGATGCAGAAGAAAAAGGGGAGAAAAAGGGAAAAGCTAAAGGACGGGAAGAAGAACGGATAGAGGTGGTGTTAAACAGCCATCGTGTCGGCATTCCGATAGAAACGATAGCTCAAATTTCGGGACTGACTATTGACCAAGTGAAAGGAATCTTAACGCAGTAGAGCCGAAGCGAAAAATGTAGAAATGTAGGGGCGGGGTTTTCCCGCCCAATGTAGCAATGTAGAAATTGAGAAAGCAATAAATTAAATAGAGGAATATATGAAAAAAATCTTTTGCAACATCATCCTTATACTAATCTTCGCTATCGCAAATAGCAATATCTGCCGCGCACAAACTTCCTGCACCGTAAAGTTCGAGCCTGGTGATCATGGAGGTTCCGTGACAGTTACTGTCGTCGCTACACCTCCTTATTATCTGCCGAACAATGATTTCACTGGCGACTATGGATATACATTTGACGGGTGGCAACTTGATATTGAACCAGGTGGAACCGGACTAACAGTAGGGACTGTCTATGCTCCCGGAAAGGGGTTAAATGCTGTTGGTGGCTACTCTTTTATTGCGCAATGGGCGGCGATACAGTCCAAGATAGTTTTCGAACTTGCCGATATGGCTATCAGTAGTCCTCTGGTACCGTCAGAAATGCCTGTGACCTATAACACACAAGTGGGAGCGGGAATACCTAACCCCATGCCGAGTAATACGTGTTTTGACTTTGACGGTTGGTGGACAGCTATTGACGGAGGAGAACAGTATACTAAATACACAATCTACCAGTTGGATCACGGTATAACCCTTTATGCACATTGGAAAAGGAAAACTTATGATATCACTTTCAGTGTGGGCACAGCTCCAACCGGTACCACAATTGGAGGCAATATGGACCCTGTCACGGTGGACTGCGGTGGTACCACTTATACTCTTCCGAATTGTGGATTCACTGCTCCATACGGCTATAAATTTAACGGCTGGAATGGTCCAACAAATGATGTTGGTGGAACAGGGAGTAATCTTACTGCTGGCGCAAGCGTTGGTTATGTGACCGATACTCGAACTTATACAGCTCAATGGGCGGCAAAAGTTTGCTCGCTTAGTTTCAACGTTAATGGCGGTAGCAGTACTCCTCCGCTAGACGTACCAGTAACTTACAATAATACTGTGACATCCTTACCTGGTAGTCCCACCGCCCCTACCACTTGTGATGACTTTGACGGTTGGTGGACCGCTCCTGCGGGAGGCGACCGGTATACGGCAAGCACCGTCTTCACGTTGGATCACGATGTGACGCTTTATGCTCATTGGAAAAAGAAAACTTACAAGGTATTTTTCACTAAGGGGACAGCTCCTACCGGTACCACTATTGGCGGCTATATGGATACCGTCTTTGTTGCCTGCAGTACCAGTTATTTTCTTCCTGCCAGCGACTTCATAGCCCCATACGGCTATAAATTTAACGGCTGGACTGGTATAAATCCTACTACAGGTACTAATATTGCTGCCGGAACAAGCGCTGGTGTTGTGGTCGCTGCTCGCAATTATCAAGCGACTTGGACGGCGGTAGCGTGCTCGCTTAGTTTCAACGCTAACGGCGGTAGCGCTGCTCCAGCAAAGATAGCAGTGACGTATGGCTCTGTTATGTCATCCTTACCTGGTAGTCCCACCGCCCCTACCACTTGTGATGACTTTGACGGTTGGTGGACCGCTCCTGCGGGAGGCGACCGGTATACGGCAAGCACCGTCTTCACGTTGGATCACGATGTGACGCT
>BNXR01000176.1 GCA_025999735.1 Bacteroidia bacterium
ACAAAATAAGACCAACAGTAGGATTGTCGCTATCTCCACACACAAGTTCATCGTACATCCTGACATACATATCCATTTGCCCGACATCTTGGTGTGTGATTTTCGCTGTCTTGAGGTCTATCAGCACAAATGCTTTCAGAATGTAATTATAAAAGACCAAATCAATGAAATAATCTTGTTTTTCTGTTCGTATTAGTTTTTGTCGTGCCACGAATGAAAATCCTTTGCCAAGTTCCAATAGAAATTTTTGGATATTGCCAATAATTGCGGACTCCAAATCCGATTCCGAAAAGTCACTGTTAGGAGAGAGTGCTATAAATTCAGCCACAGTAGGATTTTTAATAAATGCGGAAGCATCCGGCTCAAATGATTGGGTTAATGATTTCATTTCGGCTTCCACTTTGGCTTTGTTTGGCGACTGAAGCAGGCGATGATAGTATTGCGAACTGATATTGCGGTCGAGTGTACGGTAGTTCCACATCTGCTCGGCTGCTTCACGCAAATACCATTCTCTCGCCTCCTGATGGTCAACACTTAACAAGCGTTTGTAGTGCGACCATGTCAATATTCCCCACGCTGTGGGGAATATCTCCGGAAACACTTGATAAAATTGCCGATAATAATACAACGACTTGACTGAAAAGCCTTTACCAAACTCTGCTGTCAATTGGTTCGAGAGTTCTTTCATTAGCCCTGTTCCATAATCCGCTCTGTCATTAGATTGCATTTCTTCTTCCACAATCCGCTTGCCCATTTTCCAATAAGCATCCACCATTGCTGTGTTAATGGCACTGTAAGCCATTTGCCGACCATTTTTTACAATTTCCTTTATTTCTTTAAAGAAATCAGGATTGTAGGGAGCAATCGGGGCTTCAGAACTTGCTTTTGTGATTTTTGTTGGCATCGTTTTTTCGTATTATTTCTTTTTTACATCATACGGGGTTTGTTTGAACTCTATGTTTGGGCGTTTCCCTAATTTTGACCACTCGCCATAAACCACTAATTTTTCGTAAGCAGTGTCGCCAAAATCCTGTTTTATAATATTGAGTGTACGACTTGTCAATACATTGCCGCCGTCAACGCTTCTGTCGTGCAAAATACCATTATAGAGCAGTGCGTATGCTGTGCCTTTATGCACGCCCAGTGCGGTTGTTCTCCCGTAACTCGTAATTTTTAATTCGTAATTGATTGGCGTTTTAGTTTCCGAAAACCAAATATGCGCTGCAAGTTGGGCAAAGTTAATTGTTTTATTGATATGTCCTTCGCTGTCAAATACAGGTTTTCCTAATGTGAAGAAACGGAAGCCACCGCCACCCTGCCAATTGACGGCTTCAGAGATGCCGCCTTGTTCGCCATCTACTACTTTTTGAAGCCGTACTGCGCAATGCGTTTTGGCTTGTTCGCCCATTTCTATGCCAATATACTGCCGTCCCATTTTGTGTGCCACTGCCGCCGTAGTGCCACTGCCGAGAAAAGAATCGAGGACGAGGTCATCTTTGTTTGAAGCAAGTGTTAAAATTTTCTTTAATAAAAATTCAGGTTTAGGTGTAGCAAAAACATCATCAGGATTTAATAGTAAAATTTCTTTTTTTGCATCTTGATTATGTCCAACTTCTTCATACAGCCAAACAGTCATTGAGGTACTGCCTTTTTTTACCTCTGACAAATAACCCTTTACAGACGGAACACTATCGCCTTTTGGTCCAAACCAAATAAGATTGTCTTTTATCATTTGTCCAAAATCTTCTTTAGATTTTCGCCAACTTCTATTTTGTGGTGGATTAACAATTCTGCCAGAAGGTAATGTTATTGGATAAATTGTATTTTGAATAATTGCTTTACGTGAAAAATCTACTGATTTCCATTCTCCGCGAGGGTCATTATCAGGATTTTTATATCTTGCATCCATTTCTTCTGAACGAGGCAATAAACATGGTCTCCAAATTTCTTTATTCTTTGCATAAACAAAAATGAAATCATGATTATCAGATAGCCACTTGGCATCATTTTGAGGGGAATATTTTTTTTGCCAAATAACTGTGTTTACAAAATTCTTTCTGCCAAAAATTTCGTCACAAATGACTTTCAAGTAATGCCCTTCATCATCATCAATGCTTATCCAAATACTGCCGTCTTCCGATAATAATTCTCTCAGCATTTCTAATCGCGGATACATCATAGAGAGCCATTTCGTATGTTCGAGATTATCATCGTAGTGTTCAAAAGCGTAGCCGGTATTGTAGGGTGGGTCAATGTAAATACACTTTACTTGTCCGGCATAAAAAGGAAGCAGGGCTTTGAGGGCTTGCAGGTTGTCACCTTGAATGAGCATATTGCCTGTATCCTTGTCGCCTGCGCCCCATTCGGGGGCTTCTTCAAGAAGGCAGTAGTCCGTCTGTGAGGCACTTTTCAAGTCTTCGTTGCGTGATAACCAGTTTAATGTAGGCATATTTATTGTTGTTTGTTTGTATTTATTTTGC
>BNXR01000177.1 GCA_025999735.1 Bacteroidia bacterium
ATTTAAAATCAATTATATAACAAATTAAAGGTGTGACTAATTTGGTACCATTTAAACTTATATACAAACTTATATTTAACTTATAGCGAAAATTTTCAAAATTTATCTGACGTTCGCTTTTAAAATTTATCTGATGTTCAATTTTTTCCATTTTTTCTCTTAAATCTTACTAAGTAGCCAATATATTGTCAATAAACAGCCAATTTTATTTACTTGTAAATCACTTATATACTAAATCTAAACAAAAAGTATATTGTAAATCGCTAAAAAATTAGTATAAGTCGCCAAAACATTGCTAATAATTGAAAGTATAAATTTTAATATGCTGATTTTCAATATATTATCTTTTATCATCACTAACCATACCCAACTCCGTTACATCTATCGGCGAAAGAGCTTTTAACAATTGCAGTGGCATAAAAAAACTCATCATACAAGACGGTACTACTGCCCTGTCGGTGAGTAATGATGGTGTTTCCGCTTCATTCCGCGAATGCTACATAGACACCCTCTATTTGGGCAGAAATGTCAGTGGCTCCGGTACTTCTGCATGTTTTGGGACGACATTAAAGCAGGTAACCATTGGCAATAGCGTTACAAGTATCCCGCAGTATGCTTTGGGGGGTAGCAGCGGACTAACGAGCATAACCATACCGAGTAGCGTTGAATCTATCGGCAACGGTGCTTTTTCTGGTTGCAGTGGACTAACGAGCATAACCATACCGAGTAGCGTTACATCTATCGGCGCCTACGCTTTTGGGGGTTGCAGTGGACTAACGAGCATAACCATACCGAGTAGCGTTGAATCTATCGGCAACGGTGCTTTTTCTGGTTGCAGTGGACTAACGAGCATAACCATACCGAGTAGCGTTACATCTATCGGCGAAAGAGCTTTTTACGGTTGTAGTGGGCTAACGAGCGTAAGCATACCCAACTCCGTTACATCTATCGGCGAATACGCTTTTTCTAGTTGTACGGGCTTGACAGGTACGTTAACCATACCCAACTCCGTTACCACAGTCGGCAGAGGTGCTTTTTACGGTTCCAGTGGCATAAAACTCACCATACAAGACGGTACTACTGCCCTGTCGGTGAATACTGATGGTGTAAACGCTTCATTCTACAACTGCGCCGACACCCTCTATTTGGGCAGAAATGTCAGTGGCTCCAATCCTAATTCTGCATATTTCGGCACGGCATTAAAGCAGGTAACCATTAGCGATAACGTTACGAGTATCCCGCAGAATGCTTTTTCTGGTTGTACAAACTTAACCTCGATAATCATACCCAACTCCGTTACCTCTATCGGCTACAGAACTTTTCGTGGTTGCAGTGGGCTAACGAGCGTAACCATACCCAACTCCGTTACATCTATCGGCGAAGGTGCTTTTAACGGCTGCGGTGGGCTAACGAGCGTAACCATACCCAACTCCGTCACCACTATCGGCTATGGTGCTTTTGACGGTTGCTATAGGCTAACGGCATTTGTAGTGGATAATGCAAATACGGAATACTCTGCTGTGGACGGCGTGTTGTTCAACTACAATAAAACAGCATTGGTAGCGTATCCTCAGGCAAAGGCAGGAATAACGTACACCATTCCTAACTCTGTTACATCTATCGGCGACGGTGCTTTTAGCCATTGCAGGGAGTTAACGAGCGTAAGCATACCTAACTCCGTTACCTTTATCGGGCACGACGCTTTTAAGGATTGCACGGGGCTAACGAGCGTAACCATTGGCAACTCCGTTGTCACTATCGGCGACGGTGCTTTTTGGGGTTGCATGGAGCTAACGAGCGTAAACATTGGCAACTCCGTTGTCACTATCGGCGGCGGTGTTTTTTCCGGTTGCAGTGGGCTAACTAGCATAAGCATACCCAACTCCGTTACATCTATCGGCGAACGCGCTTTTGAGTATTGCACTGGGCTAACGAGCATAACCATTCCCAACTCCGTTACATCTATCGGCGAAGGTGCTTTTGAGGATTGCAAGGAGCTAACGAGCGTAAGCATACCCAACTCCGTTACATCTATCGACGAACGCGCTTTTGACGGCTGCGGTGGGCTAACGAGCGTAAGCATACCTAACTCCGTTACATCTATCGGCAACTACGCTTTTTGCTGGTGCAGTGGGCTAACGAACGTAACCATACCCAACTCCGTTACCGAAATCGGCTCAGGTGCTTTTGAGGATTGCTGGGAGTTAACGAGCGTAAGCATACCCAACTCCGTTACATCTATCGGCGACCGCGCTTTTTTCAAGTGCGGGGAGCTAACGAGTATAACCATTCCTAACTCCGTTACCTCTATCGGCGAAGGTGCTTTTGACGGCTGCGGTGGGTTAACAGCATTTGTAGTGGACAATGCAAATACGGAATACTCTGCTGTGGACGGCGTTGGGTATGCTTATGCTAGTTAGCCCACTGCAACCGGAAAAAACACCGCCGCCGATAGTGACAACGGAGTTGCCAATGTTTA
>BNXR01000178.1 GCA_025999735.1 Bacteroidia bacterium
CCCCCGCATTGACCCACACCCCGGTAGCACCCTCCACGCGCTCCCCGCTAATTCCATACTCACCAACCACACCTATCACCACCTCTTCCAAGCAGCGCACATACTCCTTCACACCCCACCCGCACCTTGCCAAGTCCACAATCGGGTACACCACCAGCTGACCGGGACCATGATACGTTATATCCCCTCCCCTATCAACCTTCACCAACGTGGCATCCACAGCCTGCAACTGACGGCCGTCCAAGAGCATATTTCCCGCGTCACCACTCTTTCCCAGCGTATAAACGTGAGGATGTTCCCCCAGCAAAACGCAATGCGCAACCCTTCTCCCCTGCTTCTTAGCCCTTCTCCCCGCTTCCAACAGCTCTTTTTGCATCTCCCACACCTCCCGATAGTCGCGAGTACCTATATCTATGAACGTGATTTCCTTCATCGTATATGTCTTTCAGCATGATAGCTCGACCGCACTAAGGCTCCGCTCTCCACATGTGTAAATCCCTTTTCACGTCCAATACGTCCATACTCCTCAAAAACGCTCGGCTCGATATACTCTGTTACCTTGATATTACTTACTGTCGGCTGTAAATACTGTCCAATCGTCAGCACGCTACACCCCACCTCTCGCAGGTCATCCATCGTCTGCAAAACCTCCTCCCTACACTCTCCAAAACCTAACATAATTCCGGACTTGGCAATCAGCCCTGAATTCGCTATTTGCCCGACCACCCCCATAGATGTTTTGTAAGTAGCCACCCTTCGCACCTTTTTCGACAAACGTTGAACTGTTTCTAAGTTGTGAGACACCACTTGTGGATGTGCCTCAATAATCTGTTGCACCAACTCTTTGCGTCCCTGAAAATCGGGTATCAGAGTCTCCATCGTGGTCATAGGGTTACCCTTCTTCACTGCCTCAATCACCCGCACCCAGTGTGCAGCACCCAAATCCGCCAAATCATCCCTATCCACCGACGTAATGACGACATGCTTCAACTTCAGCCGTGCCACGCAAGCTGCCACCCTCTCCCCTTCCGTCCCATCCAATGCTGCCGGCTTTCCTGACTTCACATTACAAAACCTGCACGCCCGCGTACACACATCTCCTCCAATCATAAAGGTAGCCGTCCCGCATCCCCAGCACTCCCCCTGATTGGGACACCTCCCACTGCTGCAAATCGTATGCACCCCATGCGTACGCACCCCATGGCCAACATCCACCGCCAATTGCCCCTTCGGTAATTGTACCTTCAACCAATCCGGTTTCCTGCGATAATAACACATAACGTATGGAAATAAGGATACTGTAAATTCTTGACACGCATACGCAGTTTTGGCAAAGAAGTTCAGTCACTTAATTTAACTAGTAATGCCTTGTCGATAATATTTCTGGCTACTTCCCTCTTTGTCATCAGCGGGTATTCTTCGCATTTCCCCTGCGCATCTATGATGGTCACCTTGTTCGTGTCCCCGCCAAAACCGGCACCTTCATCTTGAAGACTGTTGAGCACAATCAGGTCTAAATTCTTTTTCTTCATTTTCGCCAAAGCGTTTTCTTTTTCACGATAAGATTCCAAAGCAAATCCTACCAAGAGTTGCCCCGTTTTCTTACGCTTTCCTATTTCCGCAGCAATATCTTTGGTCGGTTGCAGTTTCAAGACTAATGGTTCTTCGCCGCGTTTCAGTTTCCCTGTATGAACTTCTGATGGTGTAAAATCCGCGACTGCCGCGCAGCAAACGATGATGTCATTTTCTTCCGCACGGCTTACTGCTGATGCATACATCTCTTCGGCCGACATAACGTTGATTATCTGAATATTCTGAGACTTATTGGATGAATACTTATTGGATGAATAAAAATGTTCATTCACGGGACCGCTAACTACCGTCACTGTTGCACCCCGTGCAGCAAATTCTTCTAACAATGCAAATCCCATTTTACCACTTGAAAAATTGCCGATAAAACGTACATCATCAATCTTTTCGCAGGTAGGTCCAAGTGTCAGTAGCACTCTTTTGCCTTTCATTTGCTCTTGTTTCTGAAAAAGGCTCTTAACATGGGTGAGTATTGTTTCCGGTTCAGGCATCCGACCTTTGCCTAGCAGACCACTTGCCAGCTCGCCTACTTCCGGTTCCACAATTAGATTGTTGTACGAACGGAGAGTATCCAAGTTTTTCAGGGTGGCAGGGTGGCGACACATATCCAAATCCATCGCCGGAACGACCATTACAGGACTTTTCGCCGAGAGATAGGTCGTCAGTAACAGATTGTCTGCTATCCCGTTTGCCATTTTTGCAATGGTGTTCGCAGTAGCCGGTGCAATGAGTAGCAAATCAGCCCAAATGCCCGCCGAAACGTGGGAGTTCCAATCCCCATTCTCAGGGACGCAAAGAGTTGGTGCAACAGATTATTGAGGCACATCCACAAGTGGTGTCTCACAACTTAGAAAC
>BNXR01000179.1 GCA_025999735.1 Bacteroidia bacterium
ATTATTATATTTAAACCAAATTTTATATTATGGATTCATCAAGAAGAGATTTTATCAAGAAAGGGGCAACAGCGGCCATTGGTATGGTTGCGATGCCAAGTATTATCCCCAACGTAGCTTTGGGAAACACTGCTGGTGGTGGACACGCTGCCCCGAGTGACAAATTTCGTATCGCTGCTGTTGGTATCGGCGGTATGGGCCATGCCAACATCAATGCGGTAAAGGGTACGGAGGATATCGTAGCCTTGTGCGATGTGGATTGGAAATACGCTGCCGACGTGTTCAAAGAACATCCCAAAGCCAAGCAATATTGGGATTGGCGCAAGATGTATGATGAAATGGGTAAAGACATCGATGGCGTCATCGTTGCTACTGCCGACCACACGCACGCGATTATCGCAGCCAACGCCATCACAATGGGCAAGCACGTGTTCGTTCAGAAACCGTTGACACACTCGGTTTATGAATCGCGCCTGCTGACGAAGTTAGCAGCAAAGCACAAGGTAGCTACCCAAATGGGTAATCAAGGTGCATCCTGGGAAGGTGTTAATCTTTCCAATGAATGGATTTGGAATGGTGAAATTGGCGAAGTACTCAAAGTGGAAGCCGCTACCGACCGTCCTATCTGGCCACAAGGGCAGAATACCCCTGAAAAAACGGACAAAGTTCCTTCTACTCTGAATTGGGATTTGTTCTCCGGTCCGGCTGCCGTGCGTCCTTTCAACGCCACTTATCATCCGTGGAATTGGCGCGGCTGGTGGCCCTACGGTACTGGTGCGCTGGGTGATATGGCTTGCCACATCCTGCATCCGGTGTTCACAGGTCTGAAATTGGGATACCCCACGAAAGTGGAAGGTTCCTCTACCTTGTTGTTGAATGAATGTGCACCACAGGCGCAACACGTTAAATTGACTTTCCCGGCTCGTGACAACTTACCTAAGGTGGGGCTACCGGAAGTGGAAGTGCATTGGTACGATGGCGGTATGATGCCTGACCGTCCGAAAGGTTTCCCTGTCGGCAAACCACTGATGGGCAGTGGCGGCGGTTTGGTAATTTTCCACGGAACCAAAGATACGCTGATTACGAACTGCTATGGTGCAGACCCATGGCTCTTGTCGGGTCGTGTGCCCAATGTGGCTAAAACCGAACGTCGTGTTTCCACCAATCATGAATTGGATTGGGTACGTACCGCGAAAGAAAGTGCGTCGAACCCGAATAGCTTCGTTAAGTCAAAATCTGACTTCGCACAGGCAGGGCCATTCAATGAAATGGTTGTGATGGGAGTGTTGGCTATACGGTTGCAAGCCTTGAACAAAGAATTGCATTGGGATGGTCTCAACATGAAGTTTACGAACATTGGTGCGGATGAAACCATTAAGACGGTTATTAAAGACGGATTTACCATCCACAATGGTCATCCTTCTTTCAAAAAAACGTGGACAGACGCGGTAAATGCGCAAGAATTTGCCGCCGAACTTATCAATCATAAGTATCGTACAGGTTGGTCGTTACCGGAAATGCCTAAATAAAAGACTAAATTAATAAATTAAATAACAGATTAAAAAGAGTATTATGAGAAAAACAGTAATAATCATATCCGCAATTTTAGCAGTCGTTGCACTGACAGATTGTAAAAACAAGAACAAAGCCACGACCGATGCGTCGGCCGCTTGCGATGCAAAAGAAACAGCTTGTTGCGAAGTATCCGTACCTGAAGCCAATGGTGTTCCAGCGCATGTCATTCTGAACAGAGCGCAAGTAAAGTTGGACGATTTCAAGAAAGACGGCGATTGGATTGAGATTTTTGATGGTAAAACGTTCAAAGGGTGGCGAGGCTACGACAAAGATGTCGTGCCCGGACGTTGGGTTATCGAAGACGGTGCTATCAAATTCAATGGCAGTGGCGGCGGTGAAGCACAGGACAAAAGCGGAGGCGACTTGATTTTTGCTCACAAGTTTAAGAATTTCGAGTTGTCTTTCGAGTGGAAAGTGGCGAAAGGCTCCAATTCAGGGGTCTTCGTCTTGGCACAGGAGATCAAAGGTCAACCCATCTACGTTTCCTCACCGGAATACCAGATTTTGGATAATGCCAATCACCCAGATGCCAAGCAAGGAGAAAACGGCAACCGCCAATCCGCTTCATTGTATGACATGATACCCGCTAATCCCCAGAACGGTAAGCCTTTCGGTGAATGGAATACGGCTTCTATCACGGTTTTTAAAGGTTCTGTATTCTACGGACAAAACGGTAAAACGGTCGTTGAGTATCATTTGTGGACACCGCAATGGACAGAGTTGCTGCAAAAAAGTAAATTTAGCCAAGCCAAATGGCCACTTGCTTTTGAGCTATTAAACAACTTAGGTGGTGCTAACCACGAAGGATACATTGGTTTGCAAGACCATGGTGATGATGTATGGTATAAAAA
>BNXR01000180.1 GCA_025999735.1 Bacteroidia bacterium
AGTATTTCAAATCCAAGCGATACAACGAAAATACGGAAGAACAGATAGAAACACCTTACGGCGTCGGGCTAAAGGGCGACTTTTTTCTACGTACACAGTATGACGGGATAGAAGACAAACAAACGCTTATGCAGGTACAAGTACCGTTGGTACTGCAATTTCAATGGCCTATCAACCGCGAGGATTTTTTCTATGCGCGTATTGGAGGCAAATTTGGACTTCCCATGTTAGCTACGGGAACCAAAACGGCTGCCTCCCTAACTACCAAAGGTTACTCGAACTATACTGGCTTAGAGTACGAAAATGTACATGAGTTCGGAACTCAACACGACGTTAGCTTGCCCGTCGCGCTCAATTCTAAACCGGCACTCGTAATTTCTGCTGAAGCCGGCGTCAAATGGGAGATTGCCAAGCGATATGTTTATACAGGGCTATACGTGGATGTAGGTTCGTTCGTCCCTATTGGCATAAAGATTGAGTTTGCCGGTAGCCTCATCCCGCCACCGAAGGAACGTTCCAAACGGATTCAGAAAGTGGGACCTTATGCGCCAAAATGTTGCCAATATTGATAAAGGGTCTATTGATAGAGGGCATATTTTGCTTTCAGTATGCACCAAAATGTTGCCAATATTACTATAGGCCTATTGATAGAAGGATTTTTATTTTGCTTTCAGCATAATATCGGCTACAGATGTCCCCGGTGACACCATTGGGAATACATTTTCTTCTTTTTCAACCTTCACTTCTAACAAGAAACTACCGGGGCAGTTCAGCATTTCTTTTACAGCAACGTTCAACTCTTCCCTTTTTGCCACCTGTTTATAGGCGATTCCGTAGGCCTTGGCGATACATTCAAAGTCAGGATTCGTGAGCGTTGTGAAGGAGTAACGCTTGTGATAGAACAAATCTTGCCATTGGCGCACCATACCCAGAAATTCGTTGTTTAGGAGTATCATTTTTACCGGAATATTGAGTTGTGCCAAGGTGCCCAACTCCTGAATAGTCATTTGCAGACCGCCATCACCTGCGAAAAGGACTACGTCCCGCTTCGGGGCACCTAACTTTGCACCAATAGCTGCCGGTAGCCCGAAGCCCATCGTACCTAAGCCACCGGAAGTGACGATACTGCGAGAGCGTTTGTAGCCGAAATAGCGACACGCCACCATTTGCTGCTGACCGACATCCGTCACCAATATAGCATCATTCTTGTAAGCCCGACGCACCACATCCACGACCTCTCCCATTTTGAGCATCCCTGTTTTAGGTTGTATCGCCGGAAGTATCGTTTCCTGTGCTTCGATTTCGTCACATACACGAAATTCGTTGACCCAAGCACTACGGTCTGCTTTCTCTGTCTCTTTTGTCAGCAGAGGCAGTGTCTCTTTTACATCACCAGTCACAGCCACGTCCACGTGGATAATCTTGTTGATTTCCGCCGGGTCAATCTCTAAGTGAATGATTTTTGCATTCTCGCCAAACTGCTTGGGGACACCGATTACACGGTCGTCAAAGCGCATACCGATAGCTATCAACAGGTCACAGTCCTTATTCTTAATGTTTGGACCATAATTGCCGTGCATACCCAAGATGCCTATATTAAGGGGGTGGTCGGTGGGCAGGGTGGAAAGTCCCAAGAGGGTCATACCCGCAGGGATACCTGTCTTTTCAATAAATGCGCGTAGTTCTTTTTCTGCTCTACCTAACATGACGCCTTGTCCCACGAGGGCCATTGGTTTTTTGGATTGCTGTATAAGGGCGGCAGCTTCTCGAATTTGGGCATGGTCAGGCGCAGGGCAGGGGTTATAGCCATGTATTTTCCGAATAGGCTCTTCTGCATATTGGAACATCCCTTGTTGGGCGTCTTTGGTGATGTCAACAACGACAGGACCGGGGCGACCACTCTGCGCGATATAAAATGCTTGAGAAAGAATTTGAGGTACTTCCCACGCATGGCGCACGATGTAGTTCCACTTGCAAACGGGCTTCGTGATTTCAATCACGTTAACCTCCTGGAAGGCATTTGTGCCAAGTAGTGCAGAACTGACTTGTCCTGTGATGAGGACTATGGGGGTTGAATCAGCCATGGCATCGGCTAAACCTGTGATAGTGTTCGTCGCACCGGGTCCGGACGTGACCATGCACACACCGACTTTCCCTGAAACGCGGGCATAGCCTTGTGCAGCATGCACTGCTCCTTGTTCGTGGCGTACTAATACATGGTTCACGCGCTTTTGGTAATCGTAAAGGGCATCATAGACAGAAAGAATCTGTCCTCCGGGATACCCAAAGATAGTGTCGCAGCCTTCTTTTAATAAGGTTTCGATGAGAGCTGTG
>BNXR01000181.1 GCA_025999735.1 Bacteroidia bacterium
CTATCAGCACCGTTGGCATTGCCACCCGTGACGGTGAAGCCGTCCAATAAAGTTGCGTCTGTTATTTTTGCACCGACAAGCACGTGGTAGGCTTTTATGCCCCCACCTAACTCACCCGAGAGTATAGAACGACCTTGTAGAGACAGGGTTTCTACAGACGACCTCGTCTCTACAGAGGGACGCTGGTCGAGGTCGGTTTCCGTGCCCTCAAATCCACCGTACATCTTCACACTGTCCACTAGCACAAAGGCTCTGTCACGCTGGTTTGTTGATTTTCCATCAGCAACACGTTGTGGTGTGTGTGTCCCCGCAGCTACCCATATTTGTTTGATTTTATTGGATTTTGCCGAATCCAAGGCTACAGACAAACTACAGGCATTGTTCCAATTTCTGCCGCTTTTGTCTCCGCTTGGGGTTGCTTTTACATATACCACGCCATTAGTACCGGGAGTTATATTCTGAGCACGAAGAGCGGGAACGGTGCCAATGTTGCCAATGAAAGCACCAATAAAAATACAAATTAAAACTTTCCACGCCATATAACAAACATGTAACAGTTATGTAACTATTGAGGTTAAAGCCAAGGTGCAAATGTAGAAAAAAACAACGAGAAATATATTAAATCGCGGATTTTTTTCAAAAAAAACGAATATAGGGGGTAGTTGGTCACCATAAAATTTGGTGCGGTTGACATAGAATTAGAAGAATTCCCCTCTTCTCCTAAAAAAGTGTCTTATCGCTGATGGATTTATGCTCTATCACATTTTGAATGGTGCTCCCAAACATCTCTGCTACGGAGATGATTTTTATTTTTTTCGATGTTTGCCGCAGGGGTATAGAATTTGTAAAAATAGCCTCTTCCAGTGCGGATTGCTCTATCCGCTCGTAGGCATCGCCCGATAGAACAGGATGTGAAGCCACCGCTCTCACGGTTTTCGCTCCCGTTTGTTTCAGCATATCTGCCGCTTTACATATTGTGCCTGCTGTATCAATCATATCGTCCACGATGACCACATTTTTGCCTTCCACATCTCCGATGGCTTTCATTTCCGAAACAATATTCGGTTTTTCGCGCGTTTTATGGCAGATTATCAAGTCTGAATGAAAATACTTTGACCAAGAATTTGCTCGCTTGGAACCGCCAATATCCGGTGAGGCAATGGCTAAATTGTCTAAATGCAGCGACTG
The DNA here is from genome assembly GCA_025999735.1 of Bacteroidia bacterium. Classification (GTDB taxonomy): domain Bacteria; phylum Bacteroidota; class Bacteroidia; order Bacteroidales; family Marinifilaceae; genus JAISHE01. The sequence goes on from BNXR01000181.1 coordinate 1,189, forward strand.
TATGTAAGGTACTAAAACAGTTGAGCCATACAGGTGGTCCACAGGAATGTCGAAAAATCCCTGAATTTGGTCGGCATGTAAGTCCATGGTCATGATGCGGTCAACGCCTGCTGCCATCAGCATATTAGCCACTAATTTTGCACCAATAGCCACCCGTGGGCGGTCTTTTCTATCCTGACGGGCAAAACCAAAATAGGGCATCACAGCCACCACTTTGTATGCCGAAGCACGTTTAGCAGCATCCACCATCATGAGCAGTTCCATTAAGTTGTCACTTGGCGGGAAAGTCGATTGCACGATAAACACATATTCTCCCCTTACCGTTTCATCGAGTGCCGTACTAAACTCGCCGTCACTGAATTTTAAGAACGCACATTTCCCGAGTTTCATGCCCAACGATTCGACGATGCGCTCGGCAATGTAACTGCTGTTTTTCCCTGAAAAAATCTTGACATCTGAAAGACTTGTCATACTGAGTTGATTTGGTTGATTTTAGGTTGATTACTGTGCTGATTTATTTAGTTGACACCTTATAGTTAACTATGGGGGGCTTTTTGGGTTAAAACTTTATTACCTTTGGTGCACCTGAAAAACTCGAAATCGTGGCGGTAACATCCTTTAAATAGAGGGTTAACGTGTTGTTGTCATCTGCTGAATACATACTTTTCAGGCTTGGATAAGCGTCTAGCATACTCACTTTGGCTTCACGGCGAGCATCTTCAACAACGGTCGCTTGTATGCGAATCCACTGTTCTCCATTGAAGGCGCAAATTTCTACTTTGGGATTGGCTTTCATCTGTTTTGCCACATTTTTACTTCTCCCTGTCTGGATGTACAGCTTGCCGTCAAAGATGTGGATAGTCCCAAACGGACGTACGCGCGGCTGATTCCCTTCTACGGTCGCTATATAATAGGTACCGCATGCTTTTACAAAATCATGAACTTCTTGCATATTCGTGTTTTCTTTTAAATTGGTTTGTACTTTTGTCTGTGCAGATGATGTCATAGTTCAAAATTCCCACCATCGTTCAAAATTTCCGTAGGCATTGTTAATAAATTGAGTGCAAAGTTAGCATTAAATTTCCCAATTACACACAACCGAATAAAAATATCAGACAAAATTTATAG
>BNXR01000182.1 GCA_025999735.1 Bacteroidia bacterium
TGCCTTTATCCTTACTGTTATTGTTTCCCCTATATCCGTAGCTTGGAGAGTGTAAGTATTTGAGTTTGCTCCGGCAATATCACCACTGCTATTGCTCCATTGATAGGACAATGTGCCTACCGGCATACCGGCAGGATTGGTTGTTAGAGTGCTTGTATTTGCCGTCAGTGTGCTGCCATAAATGGCGGTTCCTTCAATCGAGGCTGTTCCCGTGAGGACTACACCTGTGACGGTGCAGATTGTATTGATTGTGTCACTGAGACTGTTGAGCGTTAATACACTACTTGTCTCACTGTATCCACTCCATGAGTAGCTATAACTATTTGCGCCTGCACCGTCGGCTGTGATTGTCAGCTTTTTATTGGATAAAGCGGGTGTGCCACTTGATAAATTTTGGTCGTCGGACATGGCCGAAATGGTTGAACCTGCTGCGTTTGCACTGTCTGTAACAGCATATTTTACGGTGTAGTAGTTGATAATTGGCTTTCCGGCAGCGAAATTATTCGTTATATTCACAGGAATGCCCGTGTTTACACCGTCAGCATACAAATAATAAGCGCCGTCAACGATGTTTCCTTGATTAAAAATAACGACACCACTATCATTGTTACTAACAACCTCCATGCCGCTGTATTTCAAGTCCCCATCTTGATAAAGAGCGATGGCTTTACCGTGATTTTCCCATAGTTGCTTGTCTTTATAAACTTGCGCCAAAGCCCCGTACTGCACTAATTTTCTTTTAGCGACGATGCTGTTACTCCAATTTGCGTAACTACTTGCTGCGCTATAACTACTGACACTTCCAGCAGGTATATATATCTTTAAGTTGTCGTCGTCCCACATTCCTGCAAATATATGTTCTCCGATAGCGGGGGCTGTGGAAGATGTAAAAATAATGTTCGTTGATTTTCCGATGTATAAAGCCAATGTCGGCTGTGCGCTAATAATAGCGACCATGAAATTGTTTTCAATAGAACACTGATAACTAGTGCCGGTCCCCACGACCGTCCCGCTTACTGTTCCAAGTTTATAGATGTCGCCATTATTTTGAAGGGTTGTACCACCGGCGATTTGCAGGGTTTGGTTTTCGCGAATAAAGAGGCTTTGTCCTGCATCAATCGTGGCATTCTCTGTTAGTGTCACAGTTTGACCATATTGAAGACCGAAATTGTTGTTGAACAAAATGCCTCCGGGCATAGTGTCAATAGCCAATGTAGAGCCTACCGATGTCAAAATTCCCGGCATTGAAGCATTGCTTTTGAGACTATTAACTCCTTTCGGGTGTAGTGTGACATTTGCATCGGTCATGTCAAAGGCACTACAAGCAGTGAAACTTGCATCAATATTGAGGTCTGAAAGCGTGATGTCCGCCGTTGCATCTACATCTACAACGATACGCCTACCACCACTGGCTGTGCCGACGGTGCCGGTCAGTGTGACGTTTGCATTGTCATGGATAGAAAGTATTTTAGTGGCATCGTCATAATCCCATCCTGCACCTGCATTGTTGCCGAGCAAGTTACCAATGTCTATGGGTTTGTTGCCGTGATTGATTGTACCATTATTTACAAAGTAGCCCCCGTTATTGATGATTGTGCCGTTGTTTGTAAGCGTTTTCCCCAATGGGATAGTCAGTGTTTTACCGCTGGGGATGGTCAGTGTTCCACCTACCGGTATTTGTGCATCCGTTCCAAGGCTTACATCATCGTACATTGTACCGGTATTGCCGATAAACAAGATGCTGTTACTTTTGTTTCCGGCACCGTCATCGCTGACTGAATTGGTAACGACGAAGGCATTCCCGGATAGAGCGAATGTGCCCGATTTGCCACTGACACCGCCGATACCTTTGTTAGTACCAAACGTAGGTGAATTTGTTGCAGTGACAGTACCGCCACTGATAGCGATGGTACCACCGTCACCGTTGTAGTAGCAACCGCCGATGGCAGAGCCTTTGACACTTGTCGCTGTAATAGTACCACCGGTAATCGTAATGTTGCCGCCGTCCCCGGTTTGGTATCCGCCACCGATACCGGCACCTTTCTCTCCGGCAGTAGCATTGATTGTGCCGCCGTCAATAGTGATATTCCCACCATTGCCATTGTATCCACCGCCGATGGCTGCCGCTTCCGAGCCACTTGTAGCGTTGACCGTGCCGCCTTTGATGAGGAGTGTTCCTCCATTGCCATTGTTACCGCCACCGATGGCTGCACCATAGACAGCACTTGTAGCGTTTATAGTCCCGCCTTCGATGGTAATCGCTCCGGCAGCTTGATTAGCACCGCCACCAATCGCTGCCCCGTATA
>BNXR01000183.1 GCA_025999735.1 Bacteroidia bacterium
CATCCCCGCTGATTTCAAATTTCAATTTCTCGACCATTTTGTTCAAACCGGATGAAACCATATTCCAAGTCTTGGTATTTAATTATGATACTTTAGCGACCCGTTTGCGTGAGTTAGCCTACTTGAATGCAGGTATTCGCCTGACCCTGACGGATAAAAGGGATTTGAATCCCGAGACGAAAGAACCACGCTTTGAAGAATTTTACTCTGAACTCGGCCTGAAAGAGTTCGTAGAGTATATTGACGACTGTCGCGAAAAATTAATTGAAGATACCATCAGCCTGAATACGGAAAAAAACGGTATCCCGATTGAAGTGGCCCTACATTACAATACGTCTTTTTCGGAGAATGTATTTTCTTACGTTAATAATATCAACACAAAAGAAGGTGGTACCCACTTGGCAGGCTTCCGTAGAGGCTTGACACAGACTTTAAAGGCGTATGCCGAAACGAACAAAATGTTCGAGAAATTGAAATTTGAAATCAGCGGGGATGACTTCCGCGAAGGACTGACAGCAGTGGTGTCCGTGAAAGTACAAGAGCCTCAATTTGAAGGACAAACGAAAACAAAATTGGGTAACACCGAAGTAGGAACAGCGGTATCACAAGCTATTGGCACCGCCCTATCCAACTACTTAGAGGAACATCCCAAAGATGCCAAGTTGATTGTCGATAAAGTTATTCTGGCGGCTACGGCGCGGCACGCTGCACGACAGGCGCGTGATATGGTGCAACGAAAATCTGTGCTTACCGGCTCCGGTTTACCGGGGAAATTAGCCGATTGTTCCGATAAAGATGCTTCCAAGTGCGAGATATTCCTGGTCGAGGGTGATTCAGCAGGTGGCTCGGCAAAACAGGGACGTGATAGGCAGTTTCAGGCAATATTGCCACTGAAAGGTAAAATCCTGAACGTTGAAAAAGCCATGCGCCACAAAATCTATGATAACGATGAAATTGTGACTATATTCAAAGCTTTGGGAATTGTTCCTGGCACAGATACCGACAGTTTAGACATTGATTTGAGCAAGATACGGTACCATAAGATTATCATCATGGCGGATGCCGACGTGGACGGTGCCCACATTGCGACCCTGATTATGACGCTCTTTTTCCGCCACATGCGCCCTGTCATTGACAACGGCTACCTTTACATTGCCACACCACCACTTTATTCAGTAAAAAAAGGCAAAGAGCAGAAATATTGTTGGACGGATGAACAACGTCTCAAATTGATTGAAGATTGGGGAGGCGGAAAGGAAAGTGGCTTACACATACAGCGTTACAAAGGTTTGGGTGAAATGAACCCCGAACAATTGTGGACCACGACCATGTCACCCGAAGGTAGGATTATGAAGCAGGTGTCTATCGACAATGCCGCAGAAGCAGACAGAATTTTCTCCATGCTCATGGGTGATGACGTACCGCCAAGACGGGCGTTTATAGAACAAAATGCCACGTATGCCACGATAGATGCGTGATAATGTAAAAATGTAGGAATGTAGAAATGTAGGGGCGGGGTTTGCCCGCCCAATGTAGAAATTATGAATGTTTGTGTTTTTTGTGCTTCTTCGAATGAGTTAGCAGGAATTTTTTATGCAGAGTCCGAATCCTTGGGACGCGCTATCGCCCTGAAGGGTTGGCGGTTAGTGTATGGAGGTACACAGGAGGGATTGATGGAGGCAGCGGCAAAAGGGGCACTAAAAGCCGGAGGACAGGTTAAAGGGGTGATACCGCAATGTATTGTCGATATGGGCCTTGCAAACCGCGAAATTACCGAATTGCAGGTGGTAGCCGATATGAAAGAACGCAAAGCACTCTTGCGTGAGTCGGCAGATGCCTTTGTAGTCCTTCCCGGTGGCTGGGGAACCATGGATGAAGTAGCGGAAGTAATCACCCTCAAGCACTTAGGGATGCATAATAAGCCTGTCATTTTTGTAAACACAGACGGATTCTACGACCCCTTTTTCAAATTCCTCACCACAGCCAAAGAACAGCATTTCATTGCCCAAGAATACGAGAGTCTATACAAGGTTGTGAGGACGGCAGAAGAAGCGATATACATCGACGGCCGCTTACGCACCGCCTCTAAGCCCTCTAACACTTGAATACTGTCTGCTGAATACTCCTCGTTGTGCACTTTCTCTTGTTCTTCGCTCATTATTCTATTTTATAAGTTATATGATTTTTTCTTTTCCAAAGCCACAAATGTAATGATAATTTTTGAAATTTCAGCAAGTAGGTTAATTAATTCTACAATTTGTTCATTGCTTCTAACACCTTCTGTGCTTGCTGTTTATT
>BNXR01000184.1 GCA_025999735.1 Bacteroidia bacterium
TATACGGGGCAGCGATTGGTGGCGGTGCTAATCAAGCTGCCGGAGCGATTACCATCGAAGGCGGGACTATAAACGCTACAAGTGCTGTCTATGGTGCAGCCATCGGTGGCGGTAACAATGGCAATGGTGGAACACTCCTCATCAAAGGCGGCACGGTCAACGCTACAAGTGGCTCGGAAGGGGCAGCCATCGGCGGTGGATACAATGGCAATGGTGGGGATATCACTATTGACGGCGGCACAATCAACGCTACTGCCGGAGAGAAGGGTGCCGGTATCGGTGGCGGGTACCAAACCGGGAACGGTGGCAACATTACGATTAATGGTGGTACTATTACAGCGACAAGTGTCAAAGGTTCTGCTATCGGCGGTTGCTATTACAACGGTGACGGTGGTACCATCGCTATCAGTGGCGGTACTGTCACTGCAACAAATTCACCTACGTTTGGTACTAACAAGGGTATCGGTGGTGTCAGTGGCAAATCGGGCACATTCGCTCTATCCGGGAATGCCTTCGTCGTTACCAATTCTGTCAGCGATGACGGTGCCGGAAACAAAAGTAACAGCATCTTGTTTATCGGCAATACCGGTACAATGTACGATGATGTAAGCCTTGGAACGGATGCACAAATACCGGTAGGTGGAACACTGACCATCCCCAGCGGTAAAACACTGACTATCCCCTTGGGGAAAACGCTTACAAACAACGGCACAATCATCAATAACGGGGGCTACTTTGTAAATAATGGTACAATCAATCACGGCAACAAACCCATAGACATCGGTGACTTGCTCGGCAACAATATTGGTGCAGGATGGGATTATGACGATGCCACTAAAATACTTTCTATCCATGACAATGCAAACGTCACACTGACCGGCACCGTCGGCACAGCCAGTGGTGGTAGGCGTATCGTTGTAGATGTTGATGCAACGGCGGACATCACGCTTTCAGACCTCAATATTGATGCAAGTTCCACTACGTATAGTGCCTTTGACATGAGCAATGCAAAGGTCACGCTACACCCGAAAGGAGTTAATAGTCTCAAAAGCGGTGCTTCAAAGCCGGGAATTTTGACATCGGCAGGCTCTACATTGGGTATTGATACTGTGCCCGGAGGCATTTTGTTCAACAACAATTTCGGTCTTCAATATGGTCAAAATGTGACACTAACAGAGAATGCCACGATTGATGCAGGACAAAGCCTCTTTATTCGCGAAAATCAAACCCTTCAAGTCGCCGGAGGCACAACCCTTGAAAATAATGGCGACATCTATAAACGTGGAACAGTAAGCGGGACGGTCGCGGGGACCGGCACTATTTATCCGTGTTCTATTGACAACAATTTCATGGTCGCTACAATTGGCACACAACGGACATTGGCTTTATACATCGGAAAATCAACGAACATTATTTTTACATCTTCCACAGCCCCCGCTATCGGAGAACATGTATTTGCAGGGATGTGGGACGACGACAACTTAAAGATATATATTCCCGCTGACGGCAGTTATAGCGCATCAACTCTTCCCGCAAATTGGAATAACAGCATCGTCGCTAAAGGAAAATTAGTGCCGTACGGGGCTTTGGCGCAAGTTTATAAAGACAAGCAACTATGGGAAAATCACGGTAAAACCATCGCCCTTTATCAAGGTGAAACACTGAAAGACACAGCTATTGAGGTTGATAGTGGTGTCGTTATTTTTAATCAAGGAAACATCGTTGACGGCGTTTATGATTTGTATGCTGACGGTGCAAAAACGGACATTCCCGTGAATATAATGAATAATTTCGCTGCCGGAAAGCCAATTATCAACTACTACACCGTAAAATATGCTGTTACAGACGGTGCAAACGCAGCAGGTTCAACCATTTCTGCCAGGTCCGGCGACCAAAATTTATCAAGTGGCACACCCGCTTTATCCAATAAAAAGCTGAAAATCACAGCCACCGGTGCAGGCGCAAATAGTTATAACTACTCATGGAGCGGATATAGTGAGACAAGTAGTGTATTAACGCTAAACAGCCTCAGTGACACAATCAATACAATCTGCACCGTCACAGGTGTAGTCCTCACGGGAACAGCCTCGATTGAAGGAACCGCCATTTATGGCAGCACACTGACGGCAAATACAACCGCCCTAACAACCAATCCTGCCGATATGCCGGTAGGCACATTGTCCTATCAATGGAGCAATAGCAGTGGTGATATTGCCGGAGCAAACTCAAATACTTACACTCTCCAAGCTACGGATATAGGGGAAACAATAACAGTAAGGATAAAGGCA
>BNXR01000185.1 GCA_025999735.1 Bacteroidia bacterium
CGACACCGATTTTTCCACTCCACAGGGTTGTTTTCATGTCAACTTTCATATCCTTCCCGGAAACTGTCCATTTCAAATCGCCTGGGAACGATGCTATGGGACCTAGGCAAGCTCTGAGTTTAAAAAGGGGAATATCCAGTAAATAATATCCCACCATCACGGGAACATCGAATGAGGTATATTGAGCCTTGTTTCCAGCTATTTCGCTCGTTCTATGGGCATAGTTCAGCGATGGTTCAACGTAAATGGGGCCAGCATTTAAACGCGCAAAGGCTCCAACCATATAGCCTGTTTTCCTCGAGACATCCACACCGGACGTGGATACGTTCATTTTAGTGGTATTTATTCCACCATGCACGCCAACATTCACGGGAAATGCAGCCATCAAATTAGGACTGTCAACACAACAAATAACACCTACAAGGCTAAAAACCAATAATTTTCTCATTTCATTTTACTTTTAATATTCAGCTTCGTTAAAGAAGAAAATCGTCCATCCCTTTTAATATTCTTCTTCGTTAAAAAAGAAATCGTCCTTACTCGGGTAATCCGGCCAGATGTCCTCGATGCTATCGAAAATCTCTTCATCGTCTTCGATGTCTTGCAGATTTTCTATCACTTCCAGTGGTGCACCTGAACGGACGGCATAGTCAATTAATTCATCTTTGGATGCTGGCCAAGGGGCATCCTCTAATTTTGAAGCTAATTCCAATGTCCAATACATAACTTTACACGCTTTTGAAGTTTTACTCTAATTTTTCGCAAAAGTACTCTATTATTTTATTATAACAAATATGCTGCAAAAAAAAATACGACAACCGCCTCAAATTTAGGGTGACCAACACGACATTCCAAACAAGGGCGCACACGCAGGTGCTCCCATACGGTTATTCAACCAATATTTTAACTGTTTGATTTCCTATTTTTACGATATACATTCCTCCTCTATTCGGTAATTGAATGGATGTTTGTTGTGGTGTGGAGGGTGGCAAAGTGAGCCTTGTTTCTAAGATGGGGGACGTATAGAGCAAATTCCCATTGATATCGTATATTTCGATATTCTTTACTTCATTAGGGATGCCATTGACGATGATTTGCTTCCCTTTGGCCACGGGATTGGGATAAACACTGATCTCTTGTGAATCTTTAAATCTTCTATCTTGTATCGTGACATTTTCGCACAATGGTAGTGTAAGTCCGTTATAATCAGTGAGTTCTACGTTAAAATAATCTCCGGGCGACAAGGGTCGTGCATCACTGAAATAAAGGTAGGGTGTCTTTATGCCCATGAGCCTTCCATTTTTCCTCCATGTATATGATTTGAATGTGTATCCACCATTGGTTTCATCATTCAGATTTATGGCCAATACATCATCCCAGTACGGCCGAACAGTAGATTTGTCATACAGGCGCGAGATACCAACTCTATAGGTTCTCTCGTCCTTTCCGTTGGCTGCAATAGAAGTGGCATTGACATATCTTCTGCCGGCTCCGCTAAATGCGAGTACCCCACCGGTAGGCTCATTCAGCACTTCTCCTTGTGGGCCGTACACCACTCGTCCATCGGGATCGTGCGAAGCGATGAGAATACAAGTGTCCACATTGCAAGGCAAAATGAGAGAGTATTCTAATTGGTACATATCGAAGGTGGGTGTTAGGGCAAAAGTATCTCCTCTACTACTGACGACAATGAGGTCAAATAAAGTGGCATCATTACTTGGTCCTTCCTCCCACAGAGCGGTAAATGTCTTGTCGCCAGAACTGCCGAAGGGTATTGTGTTTGCTGGTTGCCATCCTTTGAAGGTGTAGCCTGTTTTTGTTGGTCTTTTTAAGGTGATGGTAGGGGTTGAGACGGTATAGGTCCTTGGGTTTTTAGCCAAGTCGTCAATCCCTCCTTGCGTGTCATACGTAATATCATAGACGATAGGTGTCCATTCAGTGACTAATCGGAGGTTTTCGGTTACTGGCGTATTGAAGTCCCAAAAGGCAACAAGTCCCTTGTTGTTATATTGCCAATCCCCAAAGTAGTAGCCTAAGCGGCTGGGTTGAATAGGGATGGTGACCGTATTTCCCTTTGCAACGAGCTGTTGTGTAGGGGTAGGTCTGCCGGGTGAAGAGGTAAAGTTTACGATGTAAGCGGGCGTGTTTACATGTATCCATCGTGCAACGAGCGTAATATCGCTTGTTACCGGTGTGTAAAAAAAGTATAGATCATTCCCTAAGCGCCAGCCGGCGAAGATATAATTGGGACGCGAAGGCTCGTATGGGA
>BNXR01000186.1 GCA_025999735.1 Bacteroidia bacterium
CAATATAATACATACAAGGTAAATAAAAAGATTGTTTAATTTAATAATATAAAAAAATGAAAGTAGTAAAAATCGTATTAGCTGGCGCACTTATCGCCTCTTTAGGAATTTCTTGTAAATGTGGTAAATCATCAGGAGCATGTTGCAGTAGCAGTGATTCCACTTTGACTTACACCTTGGTACCCTTACAAACGGACATTGACACCGTTAGTTATTACATCGGTTATTTCTTTGGAAAGAATCTGACAAGTTCTAACATCAGAAAACCGAATATGCCGGCCGTTGTGGCAGGTATGAATAGTGCTCTACAGAACAAAGAAGTTGGGGATATGGAGCAAATGAACACAACCATTTATACCTATATACAAAAGATGGCTGAGGTAATCGGTGCCGAAAACTTGGAAAAAGAGCAAGAATTTTTAGCGGAAAATGCTAAGAAAAGTGGTATAGAAACTCTGGAAGGCGGTGTTCAATACAAAGTGCTGAAAAAGGGGAAAGGAGCAAAGCCACAGGCTACCGATAAAGTAAAAGTTCACTATGTTGGCACTTTGATTGATGGCACCGAGTTTGATTCCTCTATCAAACGGAAAGAACCGGCTACGTTCGGTGTAAACCAAGTAATCAAAGGCTGGGGCACTGCACTTCAAGCGATGCCGGTGGGTTCGAAATGGAAATTATTTATCCCTTCTGCTGAGGCTTACGGTCCCAGAGGAGCAGGTGGTACTATCGGTCCAAACGCAACGCTTATCTTTGAAGTTGAACTGCTTGAGATAGTTAAAGACGAGGCGAAAAAAGACACAAAGAGTAATACAATGCCTGAACAATAAGATAACTGCAAATATGGAAGATTATTTTGGTTTAGCGGACAACCATGATAAAAATTAGTTAAGATTAAAGCAGCGAAGCTTGGGAATATTCTCAGGCTTCGTTGTAATAATATCAAAAAAATAAACACTAAACACATAAACATTAAAACGTTAAACACATTAAACTAAAACACCATGAATTACGAAATAGCAGGAAAACTTGTTTTTAAAGAGAATACGCAACAACTCACTGAACGATTTCAGAAACGTGAATTTGTTATAGAAGTTGCTAATGAAAGGGATCCACAGTGGAACGATTTCATCAAAATACAGTTAACACAGGATCGTTGTGACCTGATAGAAAACATCAATTTAGAAGAACAGATAAAGGTGCACTTTAACCTGAGGGGTCGCAAATGGGAGAAAGATGGACGTTCCGGTTTCATCACCAATTTGGAAGGCTGGCGCATAGAGAAGTTAGCACAAGAAACACCGTCACAAGCAGCCCCCACAGCATCTAATCTGCCAGAATATGCCGTAGCAGACATAGCGGAAACAACCGAAACAGACGATTTGCCATTTTAATGGGGTGTCAGCTACATATTAGGCATTGCTAATTATGTAATACATATATTCTTATTTTATCAGTTTTAGCATATTGATTTTCAGAGAATTATATAAAAATGCTGTGAAATGCATATATCGTTAGCAATGTTACATAGTTGAGCTTTATGCCAGATTTCGAGGGGTAAATTCTTCAAACGTGCCATCATCAAAGAACAATAGGGCACGTTTACTTTTTGTTGTCAAAGGAATAACATTCGAAATGGGCGAAATGGATGCTGTGGTATTAATCGTCGTGTTAGCTAATCGAGCCGCATTTTCGTTATTCCCTCCATTATTTCCTTCATTACTATCTCCGTTATTCAATCTTTCCATGCCCTTTTGTGCAGGTTGAGCACTACGTTCCTCTGCCTTTGAGAAAAGGTCTAATTGTGTGATGTTCCCAGATGGATGCGATGTGTTTGCAGCGGAAGTATTATACATATTGCCACCACCATTGATTAACCAATTCATATTAATATCGGGAAATTTATCGCTTAGATTGTATAATATATCGTATCCGGGTTTATTGCGACCACTCAAAAAATGGGAAATTGCGGACGGATTGGCATTTATTGTTGCAGCAAGTTTTGTTGCTGTCAATCCTTTTTCCCTCATCAACTGATTTAATCTTTCCTTCATAAAACGAAATTTTGCGTTACAATTGTAGATTTATTCAAGTTACAAATGTAAAACAATAATTCAAACCATGCAAATTACATTTGTAATAATCACACATTACAAATGTAATACAAATAACTAAAAATGGATAAACTATATAATACATTAGTAATCAGTATTTTAAGTAAAATATGAAAAATATAAAT
>BNXR01000187.1 GCA_025999735.1 Bacteroidia bacterium
ACGCTAAGGATAGAGCGTTTGTTCTCGTGGACAGCGTAAAAGTTTACGGTGGATTCCCCGTTCCATCGACTACCCTTCCAAGTCCCGGCATGTCAGACCGTTTTGGCAGCGGAACAGAAACGGTGCTGTCGGGCGTGAATACTGCCAAAACAGGTGATAATACCGCCTATCATGTGGTTGTGTCTGCTGGGGATGTAGGAACTGCTTGTTTAGACGGATTTATTGTCAAAAAAGGAAGGGCTGACGGTAGTGGCAGCATTCCCGTAAATGCTGAATCCATAGACAGGGACGGCGGCGGCGGCATCGCTGTACTAAATTCCTCTCCCCTATTGAACAACCTGAAAGTCATAGAGAATGATGGAGCGAATGGTGCCGGTATCAGTGTAGCAGCGAGTGCTGCCCCCACGATTCTCAATACGCTGATTTATAAGAATGGAAAGAATGGAAAGAATGGAGACAGTGAAGGCGCCGGCATGATTCTCAATAATTCAAATCCCATCTTAACCAATGTCACTGTCAGTGGGAATGGAATTGGTGGCGGAGCGGTCGGCGGAATCTATTCTATAGGCATATCTGCACCTGAAATAAATAATACCATCATATGGCAAAATGGGGGGACGTCTCCCGGTATTGGAACCGATGGTAGCAGCACCCCTATCTATAGAAACAGTCTCGTGCAAGGCTTGCCTCTAAGTGGTAATGGAAACTTAGACGGTACGGACGCGGCTAACGCTCCAGTTTTTGAGGATGCTGCGAGCGGTGACTTCCACCTATTGGTGTGCAGTAAGGCCGTTAATGCAGGTGATACGGCTCTCTATAATACAGCATACGGCATTTCTACGAGTGCCAGCGAATTGGATTTGTCGGCAGCACCGCGTGTTATCGGCTCGAACATTGATATGGGTGCATACGAAAGGCAAGTAATAGACCTTCTTCCCGACATCGTGACAGGAGACTTGAATGGCATGTATAATACGCCATACAATAATCAACTTATCGCCACAGCGAATGTAGATGCAAGTAGCTTTACTTGGGCACTTGCCAGCGCGAGCGACACGCTACCTCCAGGTCTCAATCTGATTCCCGCTGGCATTATCTTCGGAACCCCCTCTTGGCCGGGTACTTACTCGTTTACTGTTGTAGCTAACAATTGTATTGGCAGCACGAGCAAACTGCTGAATTTCGTGGTAGGCTACGATAAGGACCCGAATATAATCCACTGGGATAATCAAGACACCCTTCTCACTTATGACGATCCTCCGCTTAAACTCACTGCTTACGCAAATTATCCGAATAATATTAATTTGCCGATAGAATATTCCTCTTCCGACAATTCTATTGCGTATATTCGGAATGATACGCTTGTCATTGCAAAAGCGGGTACAGTTACTATCAAAGCAAATCAGTCCGGGAATGTCTTTACGGAAAAAGCCGACGAGGTGGTTAAGACCTTTAAGATTGCTAAAGCAAGCCGTCCTATCGAATTTCAGATTCCCGACCCCGGACAGAGACCCTACTCTCCCAATTTTGAGTTCACGAACAAGATAACTGCCAATTTTGATGTTTCCAATGTCAAATATACCATTGTTCTCGGACCTGGAGTAGCGACGATAGACCCCATTGAAGGCAAAATTTACGATGTGCTCAGTTCAGGCTTCATCACCGTGAAGGCTACCAAACCTGAGGATGCCAATTACCTGGAGGCTACAAAAACATATACCATACAGATAGCTAAGATCAACCAAACATGGTTTCAATTTGACACCTTACAACCTCATGACGTCATTTATTCGCCTACACTGAGTTTTATAAATGCGGCACATGGAGGCGAGAGTACAAGCGGCATTACATATAACATTGTCGGTGGTGACGGGTCGGCATCTATAGATCCATCAACAGGCGTCATAACGAATGTGACTGTAGGTCAAATCAAAGTGAGAGCTACCCATGAAGCAGACGCTAATTATCTTGCAGCTACGACAATGTATAACCTATATATTCGGAAAGCCCCGCAAACAATCACTTGGATTGATACGCTTAAGGCTGTTTACCTTGATACCACCCATCTTACCGCTACCTCAAGCAGTGGCTTACCAATTATATATGAGAGCAGCAATCCTTCCGTGGCAGATACTGAAGGCGACACCTTGCTACGCATCAAAGCAGGTGTAGGTAGAGCAATTATT
>BNXR01000188.1 GCA_025999735.1 Bacteroidia bacterium
ATACTGATACGGTTGCCGAAGGGCGAATTTTGCCAACTCTAAAAGAGGTTTGCCAAATGGCAGTCACGTTTGGGTTGGTGGTGTTTGGGTGGATATTGTTTCGGGCTGAGAATATAACGCATGCGTGGAGTTATGTTTCGGGAATATTTTCTTCGTCTTTTTTCATTTACTCTCATGTTGTCGGCAGCAGATTCACCCTTGTGCTCGTTGGCGTCTTCATGCTGATAGAATGGTTTGGGCGGGGAAATCAATATGCGATTGAGAAAATGGATTTTGCAAAGAAAAAATACTTCAGGTGGGCAATTTATTATGCAATTGTTTTTTGTATTTTCCAGTTTGGCGGCAAAGAACAACAATTTATTTATTTTCAATTCTAGAATGTTATGAAAAAATTCATTGTCAATATATTTTTATTCCTATTTGTCAGTTTGATGTTTGCTATTTCACTGGAAATGGTGCTACGGCATATCCCCAATGACTATTCTTGCAAAAAGGATTATTTGGATACCCATGCAAATGAAATAGAAACATTGGTTTTGGGTAGTTCTCATGCCTACTTCGACGTTGACCCAGCTTATTTTTCCGATAATACATTCAATGTAGCGCATGTATCACAGTCGTTAGATTATGATTATGCGATTCTTAAAAAATACGATGAAAAATTAGTGAATTTAAAAACAATCATTATCGCGTTTTCCTATCCTTCGCTATGGGGCAAATTATCTATAGGTTTAGAAAAATGGCGTATTACGAAGTACATCCTTTACTACGGAATAAGAAATGAAAATGACCCCATAAAATCACATTCTGAAATATTGAGCAATAGTTTTAAAACAAATATTTTACAGATACTATCTTACTTCAAAGGGACAAATAATATACAACAGACGAAATTGGGCTGGGGAACAATGTATTGTATTCAAAACACTCCGGATTTGGAAACAACTGGCAAAAAAGCGGCTTTAAGGCATACCATAGACATCCATTCACCTGATAATCAAAAAATTTTCGCGAATAATGTGGCATTTTTAGATTCAATCATTCAGATTTGCCAAAGACACAGTGCCAAAGTTTTTTTGCTGACTACGCCACATTACAAAACATATCGTGAGCATATAAATGAAGAACAATTAAGCGCAATGATAAATAAGGCAAATGAAATGGCAAATAATCATTCAAATTGCATATACATGAATTTAATGGAGGATAGCACTTTTGTTTCTACTGATTACTACGATGCCGACCATTTATGTGAAATAGGGGCAAAAAAATTGTCGTTGAAATTAGCCAACGACATCAAGGAACAAAATTTGTATAAATACGGGGATTGCGAGTCAAACCCACATTGACGCGCCCCATAGTTGGATAAAGGATTGGCAGGATATTTCGTAATCTTTGGAGAAAATAATTTTTCTTCACCGTCTATTTTTTATCCGATGAGTATTTGAATATGACGGTGGTTTTGAAAAAATGCGTACATTTGCATCTTGAGAAAATAGCAAAAATGACAAAGGCGCAGCTTCAAAATATTATTAAGACGGGTGAAAACATTTCGATAGAGTTCAAAAAATGTCAAAAAGAACTTAGTCAGACTGTTTTTGAGACTGTTTGTGCTTTTCTGAATCGTTCGGGAGGGCACTTGCTGATTGGGGTGGATGATGATGGGAATGTTATTGGTGTGGATGAGCGTTGCCTTGACACGATGATAAAAAATTTTCAGAATACGGCCAATAATCCGCAAGTGCTGAATCAAACTTTTTATTTTTCGCCAGAAATTTTTACGATAGATGAGAAGAAAATCATTTATATTTATGTGCCCGAAAGTTCGCAAGTGCATCGTTGCAAGAGTAAAGTCTATGACCGCGTGGGTGATGCCGACATTGATATTTCAAACAATCATTCGCTTATAAATAACATTTATCTGCGTAAGAATAAGGAGTTTACGGAAAACGAGGTTTTGCCTTTTCTTGAAATATCCGATTTAGACGCGGACACTTTCAAAAAAGCGCGCCGGTTGGCAAGTGTTTGGGATGATAAGGGAGTGTCCGCAAATAATATTTACGTTTTATTGGGTTTAATGACATAATTCCATTCACAGTGAAATTTAAATTTTTTCATATTAATAGCATTGAGTTCTTCCTCTGTTATCTTAATCCCTTTT
>BNXR01000189.1 GCA_025999735.1 Bacteroidia bacterium
AAATGATAAAAAATTACAGTTAAGATATGACAGCTAAGAAATCTTCATCAGCAAAAGCAGCACCCGCTAAGGCAAGTACAGCACAAACAACACCGGCAACGACACCGACACCGACACCGACAGTGAAAGAAACGGCCAATGAATCAGACTCCCAGTCGTTAGAAACGAAAGAGTTGTCCGTAGAAGAAAAATTGCAGCACCTTTATGAGTTGCAGCGTATTGATACGGCGATAGACAAAATTAGGACATTGCGCGGAGAACTGCCTCTCGAGGTGCAAGACCTTGAAGATGAGATTGCAGGACTTGAAACCCGCTTGTCAAATTTGAATGTGGAAATTCAGGAAGCAGAGACAAACATTAGCCAGCGGAAGCGCGATATTACAAGCGCAGAGGAACTTATAAAGAAATATTCCGAACAGTTGGATAATGTGCGCAACAACCGTGAATTTGATGCACTCAATAAAGAAGTGGAATTTCAGAAATTGGAAATTGAGCTTCAACAAAAACGCATCCGCGAAAATCAACGCATCAAATCAGAAAAAGAAGAGGCTTTGGCGTCCACAACAGCTTTATTTGCGGATAAAAAAACCGAATTAGATGCCAAAAAAGGAGAGTTGAACGACATTATCGAAGAAACGCATAAAGAAGAAGAAGAATTAGCGGAAAAATCTCGCCAATTATCTAAGGATATTGACGAACGCTTGTTGGCTGCTTATAAAAGAATTCGCTCGAATGCCCGCAACGGACTGTCAGTTGTGGCAGTTGACCGCGATTCCTGTGGTGGTTGCTTTAACAATATCCCACCACAACGACAGTTAGATATTCGCTCTCGCAAAAAAATTATCGTCTGTGAATATTGTGGTCGTGTGCTGATAGACAAGTACATCTGTGATTATGACGGTAGCCTGCAAAAAGCAGATTTGGAAATAGCCTTAGGTGAACAAGCTAAAAAAGGAAGACGGAAAAAAGTAGCTGTTGTTGAAGAAGATTAAAGATTATGGCAGCAATGGCTTATAATCCGAAAGAAAGCGAGCGGAAATGGTATAAATATTGGTTAGAGCACGGTTTTTTCCATTCAGAGGTTGATTTATCAAGAGAAGCCTATTGCCTTGTCATCCCTCCCCCTAACGTGACGGGCGTTTTGCACATGGGGCATATTTTGAATAATACTATTCAGGACGTGTTAGTGAGAAGGGCGAGATTGCAAGGAAAAAATGCCTGCTGGGTTCCCGGCACCGACCACGCCTCCATCGCCACAGAAGCTAAAGTTGTCGCCAAATTAAAGAGCGAAGGCATCGCCAAAAACGACCTTACACGGGAAGAATTTCTGAAACACGCTTGGGCATGGACAGAAAAACACGGCGGCATCATCTTGGAACAATTAAAACAGTTAGGAGCCTCCTGCGATTGGGAACGCACCTGCTTTACAATGGATGAGGTGCGCTCTCAAAGTGTACTCAACGTTTTTGTCGACCTCTACAATAAAGGGTATATATATAAAGGTGTGCGGATGATTAATTGGGACCCCGCAGCCAAAACCGCACTCTCGGATGAGGAGGTCATCTATCGGGAAGAAAAAAGCAAATTGTACTACTTGCGCTATAAAATTTGTGGTGAAGAGGACTACATACATATCGCCACCACACGACCTGAGACCATTCTCGGTGATGCTGCCGTGTGTGTAAATCCGAACGATGAGCGTTTCAAAAAGTTTGTAGGAAAAAAATGTTTGGTACCACTACTCAACCGCGAAATTCCGATTATTCAAGATGAATATGTCGATATGGAGTTCGGTACAGGTGCTCTAAAAATCACGCCTGCACACGATGTGAACGACTACGAAATTGGTTATAAAAATCACTTACAGACGATAGACATCTTCAATGATGACGGTACGTTAAGTCCTGCTGCACAGCTGTTTGTCGGTAAAGATCGCTTCGAAGTACGAAAACTAATCATTCCCGACTTGGAAAAAGCGGGAAATGTGGTGAAGATTGAAGACTATACGAATAAGGTAGGCTGTTCCGAAAGGACACAAGTCCCCATTGAGCCGAAACTGTCCATGCAGTGGTTTCTGAAAATGGAGACCTTAGCGAAACCGGCCTTGGAAGCCGTTATGAACGATTCGGTATTATTGACACCCGC
>BNXR01000190.1 GCA_025999735.1 Bacteroidia bacterium
AAAAGTCATGTAAAAAATCATGCAGGAAATCAGTGTAGGTATTATCATTGCGGGCGTTGTGATTGCCATTATATTTAAGTGTTGCAAGCTATTTAGAAGGAACAGTGGGGCTCCCAAGAATTGCACGGGATGTAGTGGCAGTAGTTGTACTGCTTGTCTGTCACCGCACGATAAACAGCTACCCTGTACCCCGAATGGAGTACTATTTTGATAACCTCGTACAAGCGAAGCGCAGTGCGGGGCTAGGTGACCAACTACTCTTCAAACGGCAGTTCGGGCATTTCGTTATCTTTTGCTCTTGTTTTGTTGTTTAGTGCTTTTATGGCCTTTAGTTTTTCGGTTTCACTGCGACGAAAGATGTATGTTAGGCCGTACTCTTCGCAGTTACTTCTTCTTTTTTCTTCATCTTCTACGTTGCTAAAGAATTTTTCTACCTCATCCCAGACATTGGTTATCAAGGCATCTGCTTTTGCGCGGAATTGGGCGACTTCATTACTGAAGCGGGCAGAATTTTCTTGTAATTGTTTTTGTGTTTCGTAGGCTTCTTTGAATGTCTCATAAGTGACCTTAACGATGGAAATAGCGGGGCTATAAATGGGGTTACCACCTTGTTGTTTTATGCGTTCTTGTTCACCGCGTATGATATTTTCACCCCAAGTGTACACTTCCAAATCTGTCAATAAACTCGGCACTTTGCTATCATTTTCATCGAATCCGTAGAATGTGCGGGCACTCGGTTTAAGTTCTCCACGTGTAATGGTAAAATTCAGCACTTGAATGAAATGAGAGATATATAAGCGTGTTTTATGGGTATATCCTGCGAGTGTTTTGCTGGCCTTTGCTTGTCTTTCGCGTGCATTTTTCGAATTTTCAATAGCTGTTTTAAATCGGAGCAAAAACATATCCACTTGCTGTTTTAAAGTGAAAGGATAAGCAATGGCATGAATATCACTCACTTCTCCTCCTTTTTTCAGAGCGGTTTCCAGTGCTCTTATCCGTGATGCATCCGTATTAGGTAATCGTCTATAAGGCATACTTTACATAAATGGGTTTTCAAATTTCGCTGCGAAGGTAAAAAAAACAACTGTTTTTTGCAAACATTCGCAGTTTTATTTAGAACAATATAGATTCAACTAGTAAATGCAATGATTTTACTTGCGTAATATGAAGCATTTTTATACATTTGCAGCAATACTTATACAGAGAAAGAAGATAAACCGCAAAATTGCATGAAAATTGCGGGATTTGTAAACGCACGAAATAAAAGAACAAACGCATGAAAAACAAACTAATCATCGGATTTCTCATTGTATCGCCTCTGTTTTATATCGGATGTGGTACGAAAAGTGAACAATTAGTACCGAACGTCGAAATTGAAAAGATTGATTTCTTTTCCTTTAAAAACATGGGCGCAGGAAGTCTCAATGCTGTCATTAAAGAGAAAAAATACATCAAATTGGACGATTCTGATGATGATTTCTTGTTTCGACATGTTGACAAAATCAAAATAGACGAAACAAGGATTTATGTCTTAGACACTTGGCAAAACAAGCTAATCGTTTTTGAACGGAATGGTGTCGGTATTGGGAAAGTGGGCGACGTGGGACAAGGACCGGAAGAATATTTACAACTCACCGATTTTGACATCAACGAGGTGGGAGACATTTATTTTATTGATGGAATGGGTAATGCTGACAGATTATTTGTGTTCAATAAAAATCTTCAATTTGTTTCTGTCAGGAAACTGCCTTTTGGTGCAAACAATATTAAATGCTTGCCCAATAATAAACTCTTATTCGGACTTGAAATAGGGAACAAAGGGGAAAATGCATCAAAAGTTATTGCAGTGACAAATGCTGATTTGCAAACGGAACAGTCTCATTTAGAATACAGTGAACATATTGATGACGGCTATTGGAGATCTCCCTATAGGTTTGGTGAAATAGATAACGTAACACAATATAACATACAAACCGACAACTATATTTATGAGTTCTCAAGCGACGGCAGTCTTGTGAAGGCTTATTTATTTGATTTTG
>BNXR01000191.1 GCA_025999735.1 Bacteroidia bacterium
CCTACATTCCTACATTGGGCGGGCAAACCCGCCCCTACATTCCTACATTGGGCGGGCAAACCCCGCCCCTACATTTCTACATTGGTAGGGCAGACACGCAGGTCTGCCCCTACATGTTTATTCTGTAATTGAAATTTTGACGGTTTCTTTTCCTACCTGTATTAAATAAACACCCGCAGTATGCGGTACTGTTAACGTACCGTCAGTAGGGGCAGACCTGCGTGTCTGCCCTACTGGGATTGTATGAATCAATGCACCTGTTATATCATAGATATAAAGTGTTTGGACATTTTCGGGGATGCCTTCAACGATAATTTTCCCGCCTTTGGCCACCGGATTAGGATAGACTATGGTAGAGGTAGGTTCCAAACCTGCCTCTACAAGGTCCGGTGTTAGCGTTACATGACCGGCACAAACGTGCAACGTGCGATTGTCATCGGTTGTGAGTATTAATTTATATTCATCGTCTGGATTGAGTTCATCCCCGCGATTATCCCCAGCCGAATAGAACTGGCGGTCAAGAGGCAAATTCCCAATTAACAAAGGGTCCCCGTTTTGGAACCACTCATATCCTGTGAAAGTATATCCCCCGTTCGTTTGGGGATTGTTGTTCACCACTAAAAGGTTGTTGTATATGGTGTACATGATGGAATCGAACACAAAGTAGCTTTCGATTTTTAATGTGTCATCAAAGGTACCCAACCGGTTTTTGATGGAGTAAATTATAGTGTAAATGTCGGTGTATGCAACGTCCACAGTAAACATAGCTTCTCCATTGTCCTTTTCGAGCTTGCTGTCCTTATAAAACACCTCGCTCGTAGGGTCATCGGGAGTGATCGTTACTTCCACTTCCGTGCTACCGCAAGTCACCGGGTAGATGCCGTCTATCGTGCCAATAAGGCTACTATCAGTAGTTGAAGTCACTTTTACGCGATTTTCCGAGCGCTTGATGGTGAGTGTATAAGTGACGGATGTCGCGTTGTAATTATCATCGGCTACTCGATGCGCTGTGATCTCGATGGTGCCCAATGCGCGTACGTTGGACACTCTACCGGTGCCGGCATCCACTTGTGCGAGACCTGTACCGCCGGTAATGGTGTAGAATAGGATTTCCGTACTCTCGTGTATAGTATTCGATAGCGGCGAAACGACCTTGTTCGCGCTGTCAAGACCCGCCCTATTGGTAAATTCAAATCTAGGAGAATAGAACAAGGCAGTGTCTGGATATTGAAAGGCAAGTGGGGACTGTTCCGCCTTGTTAATAGTTAGAGAATACATGGCTTTTGCCTCTTTATAGTTCGAATCGGCTTCGATAGTAGCCTCTACGATAAGCTCCCCTGACTTCCAGACACCGAAAACCTCACTGGTGACATAGTTTACCGTAGCCTTAGCAGTTCCGCTATGTCGGTTGTAGGAAACCTCTCCGTCCCCGTCCCCTGTGGCTACATTGAAAAAACTAAAATCAGGAGAATAGACTTGCGCGTCAGGAGCGGGGATAGCAAATTTGAGAATCTGCTTGCCTCGGTAAGCCGTTATGGTATAGGATACTAATCCGGCCGTATCGTAGCGGTGGTCACCGTCCTGATGGGCTGTGATAGTAGCAGTACCTGTACCTTTTAAGATTATGAGTTCCCAGTTGCCACCGACATTGACAAGGGCCGCCACGGAGGTGTCACTGGAAGTATATCTTACCGACAAACCGCTCGTAGCAGTAGCTGTCAAGGGTGTTACATCGCCAAATGTTGTTTTTAGCGTATCTAACCACCTGATATCCTGAGGAGCCTTGTGTAGCGTGATGGTTTTGATGATACCTGCTTCGTAGTGGGTAGTAGTCGAATCCACATACGCGGTGACTTGCACCGAGTCGATACCGGATTTGATAATCAGAATGGTATCTCCATTAACAATTCTTATTTCTGCACGGGAGGTGTCAGATTCTGCGACACGGAATAATACGGGTCCATCATGAGGGGGGTATTGGGG
>BNXR01000192.1 GCA_025999735.1 Bacteroidia bacterium
TCCTAATCGGGGATTTGGTTGAATGGCAAAAAGTGACGACCTTTGCCGTATGTATTTCAAAACAAGTTCGACATATAATTACCACACGTATGAAGAAACGGTTTACTACCGTTTGGTGGAGAGCTACCGCGATGCAGTGGGTCAGCCTCGTCAGCGCACGCTTCTTTCGTTGGGCAAAGACGTGGATAACAATTTGCCGTTCAACGAAATCGCCACTAAATTGAACGATATGCTCGCAGGTTCATGCCCGCTTTTCCCGCTCGAAGAAAAAGCCGAAAAATTTGCACATTATGTATATAATCGTCTGGTAAAAGAGAAAAAAATAGACCTTGTCAAGAAAATTCAATCGGAAGCCAAAGACTGGGAACGGGTTGATTTATCGACACTACAAAATGAGGATGTCAGGGAATTGGGTGCCGAATGGATGAGCTTGCAGGCATTGCAGGAGTTGGGAATTGACAAGTTTCTTCGCCAGCGCGGATGGAAAGAGGAAAACGTGCAATTGGCTCTGATACACATTGTTTCACGCGCGGTTTATCCTGCTTCGGAATTGAAAACGGCTGATTTTATCCGTGAAAATTCAAGTATCTGTGAATTAACCGGTTACCCTATAAAAAAGATGACCAAAGACAAATTGTACGGCATATCCAACAAGTTGTACTCCGAAAAGGATGGCTTGGAACAATATTTATCCCGCAAGACCAACGAACTATTTGATTTACAGGATAAAATCATCCTTTACGATTTGACCAATACTTATTTTGAAGGTCGCATGGGAAAGAGTAAAATAGCCAAATTCGGTCGCAGTAAGGAAAAACGGAGCGATTGCAAACTGCTTGTTTTGGCATTGGTGGTGAATGTGGAAGGCTTTATCAAATATTCTACTATCTTTGAAGGGAATATAGCTGATTGCCAAACACTTGGAAGCATTATTGAAAATTTGAGATTGAATACTTCCTCGAGCGCAAAAAAGGCGATTGTGGTGATGGATGCGGGCATTGCAACGAAAGAAAATCTTGAGCTGTTGAAATATAAAGGCTATGATTATGTATGTGTAAGTCGTTCAAAACTAACGAAGTATAAAGTTTCAAATGTCAACCCAGTTATTGTAACAGACAACCGCGGTAGGGAAATTACCCTACAGGAAATTGAGGTCGAAAAGGGCGATTCAGAGTATTATCTGAAAATAGAAAGTCCGCTTAAAGCATTGAAAGAAAGTGCCATGCACGATAAATTTTGTCAGCGTTTTGATGAGGGAATGCGTGCCATAGAAGCGAGCATTCATAAAAAAGGCGGGGTAAAAGATTACGGGAAAGTCTGCGAACGAATCGGCAGGCTGAAAGCAAAGTATCCGAGTGGCAACAGGGTTTATTCGATTGACATAAAGAAAGATACGAAAGAAATTTGTACCCAAATAAGGTGGCAATTGCAGCCCGCTGTTGTGATTGAAAAGAAGGAAGAACAAGGCGTTTATTTTGTGAAAACGAGTTTGACAAAAACGGCAAACCACGAGGAATTAGTTTGGGTTATCTACAACAGTATCAGAAATATAGAGAGTAGTTTTCGTTGTTTGAAGACCGACCTTGACCTTCGTCCAGTTTACCACAAGAAGGACCAGGCGAGTGAAGCACATTTACATCTTGGGTTGCTGGCGTACTGGCTTGTGAACACTGTTCGCCACAAGCTAAAGCAACAAAGCATCCACAGTGAATGGCGTGAAATCGTACGGGTGATGAACACGCAGAAAGTGGTAACCACTAGTGTTGAAAATGATAAAAATCAGATTGTTAGGTTGCGCAGGTGCAGCGAACCCAATGAGAAGGTTGGGCTTATCTATCAGGCCTTAGGCTACCGACAGGCACCATTCGTCCGAAAAAAATCCGTAGTGCCAAAATCGGAAATTTTCAAAAATAACGCGACTGTATCTGTGAGAGTTATGAGCGGATAAGTGCAATGTGGGTTAAT
>BNXR01000193.1 GCA_025999735.1 Bacteroidia bacterium
GTTTCGTTGTACTGATAATATTTCAATGTCTCATTCCAGAATTGTTTCTCGCTGTTCGGTCGTGCTTTTGCCAACTGCTCATCGGTTTGTCGCAACAGACTTGCATCATTCCGATAAGTCGCCATTTCCTTCAAGGCGTCCAAAGAGGTAATCCACAATACGGCATTCAATAATTTATTCTTGACATATTCGGAACTGGTCATTTCGGTGATTCCGTCGTCATTCTTGTCGGTTGCTACCTGATAATTAAAGGAACGCTTGATAGCGGGCCAACATTCGGACAAAAACGCATCGTCTTTATACTGTTTCCAGTACATAAACGTTTGTTGAATGAATTTCGGCGAAAATTCAGACCACGGTGTGGTTTCCATGCCCGGTCTATATCCTTTCACATATAAATCAGGATTGTTGAACATATCCTGACTCGGACCGCCCAAATCATGTGTACAACTTCCCAATGCGGTTGACATGATGATATCGGCATACGCCAGTAAAATATCCTTTTCGTTTTTAGGCCATAAATCGCGAGTGGTACGCGCTACATGATGGCGCACGTCAAAAGTTTCAAAAAAGTAATAGGCAGTACATTCCATTACTCCCGATATGTGTTGCCCTTTGCGGTTTCCGAATTTCTTTTCCCGGTTCAGACAGCCGTTTTCCCAAAACGAACCTCCGAAAGTGGTGTAGTACAACTCATTCAAAGCGCCTGCTTTCAACCAGTCCGGACAGTTTTTATTTTCAACGATGGGTAATGTCCATGCGTCAACGGCATTCAGCCATTTGGGGTATTCCTTCAATCCTTCGGCAGCAATTGCCAACACATTGTTATCCTGCCCGTTATCGGGAAAATATTCGGTGAAACGTCTGTTCCACAAAGCACCGCTGCCGGAACACATGGTGGGAAAATACCACGACAGGGCAAAAGGTATAATCTTTTCTTCGCCCGGTTTCAACTGCACCGTAACGCATAAAGCGCCGCTTGGCGACACACTGCTTGTGCACAAGGGTTTGTTCGACAGTTTGCCGTCTTGCGTGAAATCCGCCCAGATGTCGCGGCCATCGCCTTCGCCATCCCATAAATCCACATAAGTTGCCTGCGGCGAAGTGGCTATACACCATGATGTGTTCTGCGTTTCCTGTACATTTGCGGTATCTTTGGCGCCCAGTATGACAGAGGTAAGCGTTTTATTTTTCACCACTTTGTTGTACAATCCGGTACGACACGGATTGTAATAGGGGTTCTTTCCGCATTGGTCTGCCGCCACCTGAATGTATGGCGCATTGGGGAAAGTAAACATGAACGACAGTTTTACCGTTTCCGCCTTGTCATTCTTCACCTTGAACAGAAATATGCCTACAGGATAAGACGTTTCCTTGTAATTGTCACGAATAATGGGACTGAAATACAGCAGGGAGATATTGCTTTGAAACACTTTGTAGTCGAAAGTCGCTTTGGGAAACAACGCCTTATATTCGGCGTCCCCTTTGTTCAATTTATTCCAAGCAGGCAATACATCTTCGGTCGCCAAAGTATAGCTGACCGCTTTGCCTTTGATTTCTTCGCGGACATGAAAGGCGGCTTGCTTCAGGAAACGTTCTTCATAAATGCCCGGCTTCATCTGGAAGGGACCAAAACTTCCCGACAGGTTGTACATAAAATTTCCGGCGCCTATTCCTCCCAGCGGCATCCCTTTTTTGGTCATCGTTTCGGGCATCATGTCGGGAGAATGATAGTACACCTGAGTAGTATATACCGGTCTATCACCCATTTTTCGCGTCCACGAACAATCGGGCATCTTCCACAAAGCCGACTGGGAATAGCCGGAAAAACACGTCAAAACCATGCCTGACAGACAAAAACATACGGAAAACAATCTTTTCCGTGTAAAAACACTTAATTTATTCATCT
>BNXR01000194.1 GCA_025999735.1 Bacteroidia bacterium
AGAACGGCTATAAAACGCTCTATTTTTCCACCCATGACGACCAGTTTGACAATATCGGCGGATATTTGGCGGCTAATCAAGTGGAAAACATTATAGCCCAGAAAGATTATCCCGCCAAGGAAGTTCGCAGTAATTTAGGCGTTCCCGACGATTTCATGTTTCGCTTTTCTATGGACATTTTGCGAAACATAGCCGCTAATCCGCCGTTTTTCGCTACTTTTTCTACGGCAAGCAATCATCAGCCGTATATTGTCCCTGAATATTACCACTCGGAGAAAGAAGAAATCAAAGACCGGATTTTGGAATATACCGATTGGACTTTGTCCCAATTTTTTGCAATGGCAAAAGAAGAAAGCTGGTACGAAAATACGATTTTCATATTAACGGGCGACCATGGTGCTGCAGTCGATTTTTTGTACGATGTTTCGTTGGCCTATCACCACATCCCGCTCTTTATTTTTGACCCAGAAAACGAAGAAGGCAAAACCATTGAGAGTGTCGGTTGTCAGTTGGATATTTTCCCTACCATCATGGGAATGCTCGGTTTGCCATACCGGAACAATACCTTCGGCATCGACTTGCTGCACGAAAACCGTCCCTACGCCTTTTTTTCTTCCGACAACTCGTATGAATGTATCGACAGAAAATGGTATTACGTGCATCGCAATGACAGACGGGAAAGTCTGTACCAACTGACGGATAAGGAAGGGAAAGACCAGATAAGCACTTACCCTGCGGTTGCCGATTCGATGAGACAATATGCTGAGTCAATGATTCAGGCGGCGCAGTATTTGGTTCAAGAGAACAAGGTGAAGTAGGTAGCATATAAAAACAATCTGCTGCTTTTAGAAAAACGAACATGAACACATTTTCCAGCATAAAAGAGCTATTTTCCGCTTTGAAAAAAGAGGAAAATTTGCTGTCAGAAATGTTCAAAAAACGAAAATCGATTCAAAATTTTCAATACGAATATGCCCTTGATTTACTTGAAAACAATGACAACAGAATAAAATATCTATTAGACCGAGAAGTTATTCGGCAAAACGGCAACAACCTCGAAATTGACGATTTGTTTCTTCAATTTTTCGAGCAAGTGCTTGATGCCAACGAAGAAATCAATATTTCATATATCAACGAAAACCTTGAAAAAATCACGCAAAACATTCAATATTTTCTGAATGAAACGAATGAAAATCGCAAATATGAATACCTGCGAAAAATCAAAACAACACTGCGAAATATCGGAAATATTACGTTGCGGAATGTGGTTGATTTGAAACGCAATGTAAATAACACATTCAAAAGCGAGCCAAACTATAAAAACAAAAAAGCTAAACTCATAAACCTTGACAAAAAACGGAAAGACATTGACAAACTGATAGAACAAACTGAAAAATTAATATCAGAACGAGAAGTTACTTTTTTTACAACGGCCACTGATGAAGAATTAAACCGCAATCTTGTTCAACTGAAAATGCAACTCGGGAAATGTTCCCACAATTTGATTGAAATCGAAAGACAAATTATTGATTTTCTAAATCAAATTCAATATCAAAGCAGTGTTATTGAGAAACTTCGACAAATAAAATATCTGAAAGACCAATACATTCTCGAAACTTCAACCGACATAAAAACAGTATTGTCAACTAACAATTCAGTAATTTTTGAGCCGAATCCTCAATATGCACTCAAACTTTCGCTTGATTTTTTGCAAACAAATGAAGATGCTTTTGCAAGTATCCAGAAAATTGCTAAAAAGGTAAAAGCAGGTGTGAAATTAAAACAACCGGTTGCAGACAAGATTTCAAGTGACTATTTGCAAACTCAAATAGAAGAAGAAATACAAATCAATCTCGAAGAGGTGAAAAACGGTTTTATGGCTTCGGGATACGCATTGTTTGACTT
>BNXR01000195.1 GCA_025999735.1 Bacteroidia bacterium
TGCACCTTGGAGCAAGATTTCCGTTTTGAATTTTATAAAGTCAACTTCATGCTCTGCAATATAGGTTTTTAACTCCCATGATTGACAAGAGTACGATACAACGGATTGTGGATACCGCCGATATTTATGAAGTCATCTCCGGCTTTGTGAATCTCAAAAAGCGGGGTGCTAACTATGTAGGTTGCTGTCCTTTTCACAACGAGAAAACAGGCTCGTTCACCGTGTCGCCTGCGAAAGGTTTTTACAAATGTTTCGGTTGTGGCAAAGCCGGTAACGCCGTGAATTTCATCATGGAGCACGAGCAGATGTCCTACATCGAAGCCATCAAACATCTGGCAGCACGGTACGGCATCACCGTCGAAGACAAAGAACTGACCGAAGAACAGAAACGCGAAAAAGGCGACCGCGAAAGTATGCTCATCATCACACAGTTTGCCCAAGAATATTTTGTGGAGCAATTACTGCATACGGATAATGGGATTTCTATCGGCTTAGGGTACCTCAAACACAGAGGTTTAGACAGTGACACGATAGAAAAATTCGGATTGGGATACAGTCCCGATGCTTCCGATGCCTTTACAAAAGTCGCTTTTGAACATGGTTTTAAGGAAGATTTTCTGGTGCGTACCGGTCTCACAGGAAAGTCTGAAAGGGGACTGTACGACCGCTTTCGAGGTCGTGTGATATTCCCAATCCGCGACATTGGCGGGAAAGTAATCGCTTTTGGCGGGCGCGTGATGAAGAATGATGTCAAAGCCGCCAAGTATGTCAATTCCCCAGAATCCGAAATTTACCATAAAGGCAACACCTTGTACGGCATCTACTTTGCCAAGAAAAGTATCGTGAACAGCGACCGCTGTTACTTGGTAGAAGGATATTTGGATGTGATTTCGTTTCATGTAAAAGGTATCGAAAACACTGTTGCCTCTTCCGGTACCTCCCTGACTATCGAGCAGATCCGGCTCATTCGACGCCTTACCCCCAATATCACCGTGATTTACGATGGTGACAGTGCCGGTATCAAGGCTTCCCTAAGGGGCATCGACCTGATTTTAGAAGAAGGACTAAATGTGAAAGTCGTTCCCTTACCACCAGAAGATGATCCCGATACATTCGCCCGCAAATCAAGTACTGAGGAGTTAAAAACCTATATTGCAGAGCATGAAGTTGACTTTATAAAATTCAAAACGGAAATCTTGCTCCAAGGTGCAGCTGATGACCCACTCGAGCGCGCCAAGCTGATTACCAACATCGTACAGTCCATATCGCTTATCCCCGATAACATCACACGCTCTGTTTATATCCAAGAAGTTGTCGCCACCTTAAAAGTGGAAGAAGCCGTCCTCCATACCGAAGTCGCCACCCTACGCACCAAAAAGAAGTTGACACCCGTAGAACGCTCTTTTATCGGCAACGCTCCCCCAAAAACGGAAGAAGCTCAACTAAGCCCCTCCTCATCTCTCACTCCCTCATCTCTCACTGCCACAACAGTAAGTTATACTTCAGGCAGGACAGATACTTGCCAAACAGAGGAAATGGCCATTGCCCGCTCCCTTTTACTTTTTGGAATCTATAAATTAGATGATGAAATCACTGTTGGTGAGTACATTATCCGTGAACTTCAAGAAGATGAATTAGAAATGCTAAATCCGCATATCAATACCATATTGAAGGAGTTTCAACTGTATGCTACGGATGAAGATTTTTCCCCTCAAAAGTTTTTTGTCAGCCATTCCGACCCTGTAATCAGCAGTATCACTGCAAGTATTTTGAGTGAGCCTTACGAGTTGAGTAAAATTTGGACTGCTAACAAAAATACCTATCCTCGTGAAGAGGAGCTTTTACCCGAGTTGCTTCCGAAGATTGTGAATAATTACAAAGTGAAACGTGTCGAGATGATG
>BNXR01000196.1 GCA_025999735.1 Bacteroidia bacterium
TGATGCTTAGCTGTTGGGCAGTACTGAGATAGTTTTGGCGGGCGAACTCTGCGGGTAGTGCTTCTAAAAATTTCTGCTTGGGGGTTTGTTTTGCTGAGGTTGTCGCTTCGGCTGGTAGCCGTTGGTACACCGCGGCGGCGTGCTGTATGAGGATTTTCACTATTCCCATGGACGTGTTGAAATCGGTGTCAGTACATTGTATTGGGGGCGTGATGTTGCCCGTTTCCATTATTCGCAAGGTGGTTAATATCATGGCTATACGAAAGGTGATTAAGCCCAGACGACGGACGGTGGCGATGTAGTCGTTGCCGTATAAGCAGATGTATTGATTTTGGGCTTTGGTAAAGTAGTCGTTAAAGGCCTGCTGTTGCGATTTTGTTAGACAAAAACGTAGCGGGGTAGGGTGTTGGATGAGGTGTTTGTATAGGTCGTGAAATTGGTTTCCTAATTGCTTAAAATAGTCGTCCAGTGTTTGGTTGTCGTTGCCCACAAAGACGTCGTTCCATACGGGTTTTATGTTCATAAAGTAGAATATAAAGCGACTGAATAAGCCATTTTCGGCGTTTGGAATTAATGAGGCTACCTGTTGCGGTGTTCCTGACAGTAAGGCAGATAGTCGCGGTGCTTCTAATTCGACGTATTCTCTGTTCTTCCTGCGGTTGTAAGAAATGGTTTCGTGGTGAAATGCTTTGCGGAAGCCGTCAGAGTAGTTGCCGTGTTCTGATTTGAATGTTTGCGCCAATGTGTCGCCCTCTGTTTCAAAAATCAAGCCTACTCCCTTGTTGTCGTTGAGGATTTGGAA
The DNA here is from genome assembly GCA_025999735.1 of Bacteroidia bacterium. Lineage (GTDB taxonomy): Bacteria > Bacteroidota > Bacteroidia > Bacteroidales > Marinifilaceae > JAISHE01. The sequence goes on from BNXR01000196.1 coordinate 803, forward strand.
AAGTCCAGTGGCGGAATTGTTGGCGGGAATGATTAACATTAACATCGGTGGCTCCTGCGGACGTTCGATGTCCGTCTTTTCCTTGCTTGCTGCGTATTCACTCAGTTTGTTTTGGTATTCTTGTTGTTCGATTTTTGCTTTGTCTCGCAAAGCTCGGTGGATAGGCTCTACTATTTTTCGGCACAAGGTGAGCCGCCCTTTCCCCGCCGATGCCTGTGCAGTTACAAATAGAAATAGGTTTGGATATACGTTTCGCTCAGCATATATGCCGTAAATGTTTGGTAAACAGGCAGATATTACTACTAATGAACTTAATAGCAGCAGGTCCCTGTCTTCAGCTGATATAGCCTTTTCTGTACACTGTTTCAGGAAGTTAGGGATGTTTTCGTACACTGTTTCGGGAATGGTGGGGAGTGGTTTCATCTCTTCATCTTCGTTTTCACTTTCAATATTATTTTTACCGCCAAACCGCCAAACCGCCAAACCGCCACTTCGTTTATTTGGCGTATATGGGGTATTTTCGTTGGGGCGGGATTTATTTTGAGCGCGCGATGTGTTCATGTGGCGGGTTTCAAACCCGCCACTACGGATGTCGATGCCTGCGGTCTGCGCCAAATGATAGAAGGTTTTAATTGTTATGCCGTGTCCGTGTGCGTTCAGACAACTATCATACTGTTTGTCCGTTTCTTCGGTGGCGTAGTTTGGATAGTAACGACTTAGGCGGTGGTAGTAAGTTCGTCCCGCTTCGCCCAGTTCATCCGATAGCGCAAAGCCGAGGTCCCGCCAGTCAGCGTAGGTTGCGGCTATGTCCGTTTTTGCCCGTTCTATTCTTTCGGTGATTATTTCTATGTCCGCTGTGGTGTCGATAGAAGGGCAGGATTTTGATTTGTTTAGCCATTCTTGTACGTTAAATGTTTTCTTTTCCATGGTTTTTGATTTTTAATAGGCGGATTTCAAACCCCGCCCGTACATTAATAATTGTTAGGGTTTATGTATGCCGCTGGGTCGTTCGGTAGAAAGCAGGCTCGCGATATGTCTCTGCCCGATTTGTCAGGCTCTATGGCATACTTCTTTTTTATGTAG
>BNXR01000197.1 GCA_025999735.1 Bacteroidia bacterium
CTGCGCTGTCTGCCACCTACACAGTAACTAACACGCTGGCAGACGTAACGCTGCAAGCGGGCTATTCATGGTCTGATGCTACCGAAAAACTGACGGTTGCAAAAAACAGCTATGCAGCCAACTATAATGCTGACACAGCCAATTACAACCCCTTTGCACTCAATATCACCGTGAATGTAGCAAAAGCCATTCCCGCCTACACTGTCCCAAGCGGTCTAATAGCGGTGTATGGGGAATACTTATCGAACGTATCATTGCCCGAAGGCTTTACATGGAATAGCAACTCCCTATTAGACCGAGTAGGCAGTCATGACTTTCCGGCTGTCTTTACGCCACAAGACACGGGCAACTACGCCGTAGCGGTTGTGAGTGTGCCGGTCACAATCACCCTATCCGGCAGTGTGATTGACTTTGACAGCTACGTAAAGACAAAATGGAACAACCTTTTTATCCTAAATGTACGCAAACTGCACGAAGACGGTTACAATTTCACGGCGTGTCAGTGGTACGAGGACGATGAAGCGCGTGACACGGGTATTGACTATTCAAAAGGAGACAATCGCACGGATGTTTTCAAAGAAGGTTCCGTTTATCGCTTTGAATTGCAGACCCCCGCAGGCATCGTACGTTCCACAAAAAAAATATACACGACCGCCACCGTGGGGGCTCCTGCCCTAACAACAGTCTATCCAAATCCAATAGCAGCAGGCGGACAAATTACAATAGAAGGCATCCCCGAAAATGCAGAAAACATTAAAATTTACCACATTTCAGGTCAATTAATCGATACCCAATTCGTAGGGGAACACCTGCGTGTGCGCCCTATTTCGATACAAATGCCGGCAATATCAGGAATTTATATCTTGAAGGCAGGAAATGAAAACGGAATAAAAATAGAGGTAAAACAATGACACAGCAACTGTTAATTCTCTCTATAGCCCTATTAGTCACCGTCCCGCTAACGGCACAAACGGCCTTTGAATTTGGTTTTCATGCGGGTACGGGACTGTCTGCGCTAAATTACAAGCTATCGCAAGGAAACAGAAAAAGTGGTTTTGGCGGTGATTTTGGCTTGGACTACACCTATTTTTTCAATAAACAATGGGGACTGGGGACAGGAGTAGGGATTGGGATTTACAACTCACAAGCAACCATGAACAATACGAAAAGCGTTATACCCGGACTAATAGATGAATACAACGATGTTTACGACCTTCGCACCACACTCGATAGTTACACTGAAAAACAAACGGCTACATTGCTCAACATTCCGCTGATGCTTCAGTTTCAAACAGACTTTGCCGGAAAAAGGCTCTATCTACGGGGCGGGGCAAAACTGGGCTTCCCACTGCGTTCAAACTTCCAAAGCAGCAATGCTACCCTCACAAACAAAGCCTATTATATTGACACCGAAACGGAAAGCAGCCGACCGGCGTTCATGGGACTTGGAACGTTCACAGGTCGCAATGTCGAAAAAGAGCTACCACTGAAAACAACCTATTCCCTGGCCTTAGAGACAGGCGTAAAATGGACTATCGAAGAAAACCTTTCCCTTTACACGGGCATCTATTTTGATTATGGATTGAATGACGTACGCAAGGAAAAGGGACAAACATTTATCAAGCAAAATAGCACAGAGCCGATTAACTTCAAAACCGGCAGTATCACTGCACCCACAGACTTTACCAACAAAATGTCGCCCTTAGCTGTCGGCGTGACGTTGCGCTTGGCATTTGGAAAAACCATCCCCAAGAAAATAAAAGTCCCCAAACCAAAAATAAAGACAAAAAAAGGAAAGCA
>BNXR01000198.1 GCA_025999735.1 Bacteroidia bacterium
CTGCGCTGTCTGCCACCTACACAGTAACTAACACGCTGGCAGACGTAACGCTGCAAGCGGGCTATTCATGGTCTGATGCTACCGAAAAACTGACGGTTGCAAAAAACAGCTATGCAGCCAACTATAACGCTGACACAGCCAATTACAACCCCTTTGCACTCAATATCACCGTGAATGTAGCTAAAGCCATTCCCGCCTACACTGTCCCAAGCGGTCTAATAGCGGTGTATGGGGAATACTTATCGAACGTATCATTGCCCGAAGGTTTTACGTGGAATAACAACTCCCTATTAGACCGAATAGGAAAGCATGACTTTCCTGCCCTATTTACGCCACAAGACACAAGCAACTACGCCGTAACGGCTGTGAATGTGCCGGTCACAATCACCCTATCCGGCAATGTGATTGACTTTGACAGCTACGTAAAGACAAAATGGAACAACCTTTTTATCCTAAATGTGCGCAAACTGCACGAAGACGGTTACAATTTCACGACGTGTCAGTGGTACGAGGACGATGAAGCGCGTGACACGGGTATTGACTATTCAAAAGGAGACAATCGCACGGATGTTTTCAAAGAAGGTTCCGTGTATCGCTTTGAATTGCAGACCCCCGCAGGCATCGTACGTTCCACAAAAAAAATATACACGACCGCCACCGTGGGGGCACCTACCCTAACAACAGTCTATCCAAATCCAATAGCAGCAGGCGGACAAATTACAATAGAAGGCATCCCCGAAAATGCAGAACACATTAAAATTTACCACATTTCAGGTCAATTAATAGATACCCCATTCGTTGGGGAACACCTGCGTGTGCGCCCTATTTCGATACAAATGCCGGCAATATCAGGAATTTATATCTTGAAGGCAGGAAATGAAAACGGAATAAAAATAGAGGTAAAACAATGACACAGCAACTGTTAATTCTCTCCATAGCCCTATTAGTCGCCGTCCCGCTAACGGCGCAAACGGCCTTTGAATTTGGTTTTCATGCGGGTACGGGACTGTCTGCGCTAAATTACAAGCTATCGCAAGGAAGCAGAAAAAGTGGTTTTGGCGGTGATTTTGGCTTGGGCTACACCTATTTTTTCAATAAACAATGGGGACTGGGGACAGGAGTAGGGATTGGGATTTACAACTCACAAGCAACCATGAACAATACGAAAAGCGTCATACCCGGACTAATAGATGAATACAACGATGTTTACGACCTTCGCACCACACTCGATAGTTACACTGAAAAACAAACGGCCACATTGCTCAACATTCCGCTGATGCTTCAGTTTCAAACAGACTTTGCCGGAAAAAGGCTCTATCTACGGGGCGGGGCAAAACTGGGCTTCCCACTGCGTTCAAACTTCCAAAGCAGCAATGCAACCCTCACAAACAAAGCCTATTATATTGACACCGAAACGGAAAGCAGCCGACCGGCTTTCATGGGACTTGGAACGTTCACAGGTCGCAATGTCGAAAACAAGCTACCGCTGAAAACCGCCTATTCCCTGGCCTTAGAGACAGGCGTAAAATGGACTATCGAAGAAAACCTTTCCCTTTACACAGGCATCTATTTCGACTATGGATTGAATGACGTACGCAAGGAAAAGGGACAAACATTTATCAAGCAAAATAGCACAGAGCCGATTAACTTCAAAACCGGCAGTATCACTGCATCCACAGACTTTACCAACAAAATGTCGCCCTTAGCTGTCGGCGTGACGTTGCGCTTGGCATTTGGAAAAACCATCCCCAAGAAAATAAAAGTCCCCAAACCAAAAATAAAGACAAAAAAAGGAAAGCA
>BNXR01000199.1 GCA_025999735.1 Bacteroidia bacterium
ATAATTTTGTGGCGATTATCCTCAATTGGTATCAATGGACTTCGTACCACCGGGGAATAATCAACTCAAAAATACGGGTGGTTTAATAACCTCGTGAGAAAAAATGAAATTTTAGAAGTCCCCTATAGTAAAAAAAATTAAATTTTAAAAATCAAATTTTATGAAGAACAAATTCATTTTTATGGCGGTTTTTTCCGCGATACTGTTGACATCCTGCGGACTTGGGCAATATGGAAAGTCGGATACTGATGCGAAAGTATCATTTAAAGTACCCGACTGGGGAGAATCACACTGGATAGATATTCCGGAAAATCCTCTTATCGGTAATGAATATACAGATCCGGGCATGGCGATAGGAGACCCTCAACTACTGACTCCGGGTGACTTTGACGGTAAATGGCATGTATTTTTCCATGGATTCGGCTTCGGACCGGGCGCAACGACTTTCTTTCACCAAATTTCAGAAGATGGAATTCACTGGCAAGAGGTTTCCCGCCAAAACGGAGAAGTAGGCATTCAATATGTGTTTTGCGACGGAGACCGCTGGATACAGTATTACACTTGCACGACAAGCAAAACAGACAAGCCTGAACTGAAAAAATATCATAATGTCATCCGTGCTAGAACAACACGGGATTTTATTAATTGGACAGAACCGGTTGATATTATTTACCCTGAAACACCAGCAGAGCGTGATGGCTACAACGTTCAGGCGCGTAACCCATGCGTTATTTTATTGCCCAACGGTCGGTATCGGATGTATTACAGTGCCGGTACGGTGTATTTGCGTGATGCCGGTTATGAAGAGCCGAAATATATTTTCTGTGCAGAATCAGACAACCCTCTCGGTCCGTTTAAAAAACTGGGAGAACCCATATTATCACCGGACGTTAATCTGCCCTACCGAAATTATGGCTGCGGTGGTTTTAAAGTATTTGGCTACGGGGATGGTTATGTCGCTTTTTATAATCCCATCTATATTGACAGTAACCAAAAATCGCGTTCGGAGATACGCATGCTGGTAAGTGACGATGGCCTTTCTTGGAAAGAGGCGGATGGTAATCCGGTCATCACACCTAATTCCTCATATCCTTGGCGTTCTGCAATTGTTTATCAATTGGATGTAATTAATCATGATGATGCGTTGTGGATGTACTTTAACGCCCGCGAAGGCTGGCGAGGTGGTATTGAACGCATTGGAGCCTGTCGTTTGCCTTTGAATGGAGCAACACCCGTGAGAAAATTACAGAAAAAGTTTAAATTATAGGTATTGGTAATTTAATATACATTGTTGCTTATTTAGTTTCAATCCTATTGCTGTTGAGCGGTCGCCATAGACAAAAGAGAGAAACCTTTTCCCATATCTATCAACAGCAATCCATATCCACCTGTAGTTTTTTGACTGACATAACTATGTATTTCGTCAAGTTCGACAAACTCTATTGGCTCGTTTCTTACGAGGCAATAGAGTTTGTCTTGCCCCACGTCTTAATCCACTGATACACGGTACCATAACTTATTTGCAATAAGCGCCCGATGGCCCGAAATCCCAAATCTACGGAGTAGCCAGCGGGGACGCCACCAACCTACCGTGGGCTGCGCTACGCTTACCTGCGGTTATTAAAGTCCGACCTTTCAGGTCAGCTTTTTGTCTGAAAGACAACATCTTCATAACCGTAGGTCGTTGACCTACGGATGCGAAATCATAACCGTAACCAACACCGTCATTCTGAGCGTAGCGAAGAATCTGCTACGCCTATACCCAAAATTTCAGGTAAGGGTA
>BNXR01000200.1 GCA_025999735.1 Bacteroidia bacterium
ACATTCTCCGCATTTTTGCGTAAAATAACTTGTGTATTCTCCGCAAATACAGTATCTTCGCAAAAAAATTTATGATGGCAAAATACATTTATCAACACGAAAACTGGACTAACTTTGTTTGGGACGAAGATAAAATCCGCGATTTATTCGGCGAAGTCAAGTATCTGCAAGGAAAACTAAACGGTATAATGAGTACAATTGGTTTTTCGCAGAAAGAGGAAACATTGCTTCATACGTTTACTGTCGACATTTTGAAATCGTCAGAAATAGAGGGTGAATTATTAAATTACGACCAAGTTCGTTCTTCTATTGCCCGCCGTTTGGGAATTGAAACAGCGGGATTAGTTTCCTCCGCACGCAATATTGAGGGCATAGTTGAAATGATGCTTGATGCTACTCAACGCTACGAATACCCATTAACAGAAGAACGACTTTTTGGTTGGCATAACGCCTTGTTTCCAAGTGGTTACAGTGGTGCATACAAAATTGATGTTGCCTGTTACAGAAAAGGTGAAATGCAAGTTGTTTCCGGTGCAATGGGAAAAGAAAAAGTGTTTTATGAAGCTGTACCACAGGTACTTGTAAAGCAGGAAATGGACAAGTTTTTGCATTGGTTGAATACTGATTTTAGTATTGACAACATATTGAAAGCGGCAATCGCTCATTTTTGGTTTATCATAATCCACCCGTTTGACGACGGCAATGGACGTATTGCCCGTACAATTACAGATATGCAGTTGGCACGAACAGAAAAAAGTTCGCAGCGCTTTTATAGTTTGTCAAGTCAAATTCTTGTTGAGAAAAAAGCGTATTATGAAGTGTTACAAAAAGTTCAATGGAACACCGACAGCGACATTACGGCTTGGTTGACGTTTTTTCTGAATTGTATGAAAAATGCCTTGCTTTCTTCCGAACAGGCGACTTCACATATTTTGCTCAAAGCCAAATTTTGGTCAAAGCACGCGCGTACGCCAATCAGCGAACGACAGCGAGAAGTCCTCAACAAACTTCTTGACGGCGACTTTGTTGGAAAGTTGCAATCGTCAAAATGGGCAAAAATCTGTAAATGTTCGCAAGACACTGCCATCCGAGACATAAAAGACCTGATAGACAAAGGAGTACTCCGTCAAGAAGAAAGTGGCGGACGAAATACAAATTACGAGCTAATTGGAACAACAATCCATACCACTGCTTAACAACGTTATCTGTCATTTACCTGCGATACCGCGACAAAACACCGCAACAATTTTGTTAAAAACTTTTGAAAAAACGCCTAAAATTGAAAAATAAAGTTGTATTTTTGCATATTGTCAATATAAACTGTTATTATGCAAAAACAACTGTCAATATGCTGAATATAAATAAAATTTTGTGCTTTCATTCCGCTAGAAATGTTGCGCTTGGTAGACAAATAGAGTAATATAGAACTTGCAATCTGTAGGTTTGCAAGCAAAAAAAATAGGCTCTATAACGAATTGTATGGGTAAATTTTCCCAAATTCGGTTGATTATTTTTCTAGTACTATTTTCGCAAACGGCTTCTTGTTCCGCAGCGACAGCACTTTATTAGCATTGGGCTTTAGCCTACGGGTTAAAGCCCTTCGGGCTATATGTCGTAGAGACTACCCCGTACGGGGTAGAAGTTTGATAACCCTGTACAAGCGTTAGCGCAGTGCGGGGTGCGGGGTGCGAACCGCCACCACCACACCGAAACTCCGTAGGAGTTCAACCCACTTACGGGGTTGCTGGGAGGGGGAGTAGACATCTACCCCGTACTGCTT
>BNXR01000201.1 GCA_025999735.1 Bacteroidia bacterium
TATGTTGGCATCCGTTGCGGTGTCAGCCCAAAAAACGGTCAAATTGTCATCCCCCAACGGGAATATTGGGTTTACTTTCCGCTTGGGTGAAACCCCGGCTTATAGTGTAATATTCAAGAAAAAATCGTTGATAGTCGATTCCCCTCTGACGCTTGAATTTAGCGATGGTCCGTTCGGGAAAAATCTAAATTTGGGCAAAACCGTCTCTCGCACAGGCGATGAAACGTATGACCTTGTTGTAGGTAAGACAAAACAGGTACACAGTCATTACAAGGAAGTGACAATTCCTTTGAAGGAACAGAAAGCCCCTTTTCGGGAAGTCAGGCTTGTAGTGCGGGCTTTTGACGACGGCTTAGCCTTTCGGTACGAATTTCCCGAACAATCCGGCAAGTCGTCCTACGTCCTGTACGATGAATTTACCACGTTCAATTTGTCAGGAAATCCTCTTGGTTTGGTGATGTATTTAAATTCTTATACCACATCGCACGAAGATAAATACACCCGTGTGAGTCTTGAGGAAATGAAACCGGATAAATTAATAGAGATGCCTGCCCTGTTTGAATTTACGGAGCAAAAGGCATATATGGCTATTACAGAGGCAAATTTGGTAAATTATGCCGGTATGTACCTATCCAAAGAAAACGGGATGCTGCGAGGCAAACTGTCTCCCTATCCCGGTAAATCTAAGGTGAAAGTGGAAGCCGCGCTGCCGCACAAGTCGCCATGGCGTACGATGATTATCAGCGACAGGGTAGGGGCACTTGTCGAATCAAACATACTGACGCATTTGGCTGACCCTTGTAAAATAGAAGACCTCTCGTGGCTCAAACCGGGCAAGACTACTTGGATGTGGTGGAACGGCAATAAAGTACCCGATGAAGTGGATCCGCCCGGAAACAATTTTCAGACACACAGGCCTTACATTGATTGGTGCGCCGCTAACAAAATAGACTACCACTCTCTCATTGATTACGGCGATAAACCATGGTACACAGACGATGGAGCTTATGTCATCAATCCGGGACCTAACGCCGACGTTACCAAGCCGGTCAAGTCTCTGGATATGAAAAGGATTTGTGATTATGCCAAAAGTAAAGGTGTTGGGATTCGTGTATGGGTACATTGGAAAGTGCTGTATGACAAATTGGATGAAGCATACGCTCTTTTTGAACAGTGGGGCGTTAGCGGTATGATGATTGATTTTATGGACCGCGATGACCAGGAAATGATTCTGATGCAGGAAGAATTTTTGGCAAAAGCAGCCAAACATCATCTACACATTCAATTCCATGGGGCAAGTAAGCCATCGGGACTGCATCGTACTTATCCCAATGAGTTCACCCGCGAAGGGGCGATGAACTACGAATTTAACAAATGGCGCTCCGACATCAATGCCGACCACGACATCAGTATTCCATTTACCCGTATGTTAGCAGGCGCTGTCGATTACCACCTTGGCGGATTCAGGGCTGTACCGCAATCGGAATTTAAACCGAAATTTACGCTTCCTTATGTAACAAGCACTCGCTGCCACATGTTGGCGATGTACGTTGTTTTGGAGAGTTATCTGGCTCTGGTGGCAGATGCGCCGTCTGCTTATGAAGGGCAAGCCGGTTTTGACTGGATTCAAAACATCCCGACAGTATGGGATGAAACACGTGTGCCAGATGCCAAGATAGGCGAATACATTGCCATTGCCCGCAAAAAGAACAATGAATGGTATGCCGGTACTCTTAACAATAGTACAGCCTGCAAGGTGAAG
>BNXR01000202.1 GCA_025999735.1 Bacteroidia bacterium
TCAGTCCACTCCGTTTCCAATTTTTCCATTGCCAAGCCTTTGAACAGTTCTTTATCTCCCCGAAAATAGGCGGCAAGCGTAGAAATAAGCAAACTTTTTCCAAACCGTCTCGGACGGGAAAGGAAATTATGGGTAGCATCATTTGCTAATTCATAAACTAATGCAGTTTTATCTACATAAACCCATTCCTCTGAAACAATCTTATCAAAGGTTTGTATGCCAATAGGCATCTTTCGACGGCGTATAATGGTGTTGTTGTTCATCTTTTTTCATGTTATTGTGCCACTTTCCATTCTTTGATATTGCGGGTAGCAGTGTCGAAAACAACGCCTATTTTCACAATCTCGCGTTTTTCATCGGGGTTAGTTTCAAACGGTTTGGCGTAGCCTTTTTCTTCTATTTGGGCGAGTGCCCCATCGACGGTACCGCCAGAGCATACTTTAAATTCAAAGACGTAGATATTCTCTTCCGTTTTGATGATGGCATCCGCTCGTCCAATGTTTCCGCGCACTTCGGCGAATGTAAATACTCCAAGTAAGGTCATCAGTACATAAAACGCATATTGATAATCCTTCTCGTTGCTGGCATCGTTATGCAAATCATAAGGAAGAGCAGCAAAGAAGGAGATGAGGCGGTCGAAAAAAGCCTCTAAATCACCTTTATAGAGATCATACCGAAATTGTGTAAATGCATAACTTGCTCTGTTCTGAATAGGAATAGGTTGAGAGTAGGAATAAAGTAAGGATTCGGAAAAGCCACGCCGGACTTCATTATTAGGGAAGCCCAATACGTAAGACGTTGGTTCACACTGTTTTTTGATTGTTAAGTAGCCGGTTTGAAAAAGCAGTGGGGTTAAATTTCCGCTTTCTCTGCGATAGCCATTGATGTTAGCGGCTGAAATCATAATGCCCCTTTCAAAATCCAAAATATCAAACTTGTTTTGTACCAATTCGTCAACTAAGAGCGTGGGCGTGCCTGTTTCGTACCAATAGTCGGCAAACTTACTGTCTGATAACACATTAACAGTACTATAAGGATTATAAACACTTGGTCCATCTTCATGAAAGAGGTAGCCATTATATTCCTCTTTCAACTTTTCAAGAGTTCCTTCGTATGACAATTTTGTTTTTGCTGACAGTTTTTCAAGTTCCGGCACAAAATTAGTCTCCAATTCTTCTTGAGTAATCCCGCAGATAGCAGCATATTCTTCCTTTAAAGATATATCTTTCAGTTGATTGAGGTCGGAAAAAATGCTCACTTTTGAAAATTTGGTTACTCCTGTCAAGAACGCAAAGCGGATGTATTGGTCTTGCCCTTTGAGGACAGAGAAAAAACCTTTTAGTACTTCTCTCACTTGCTTATTCAGTTCGGGATTGTCCATGGTCTGGGTCAATGCGCGGTCGTACTCGTCAATCAGGATGACTACATTTTTACCTGTTTTGGCTACTGCCCGATCTATTAACCCTGCAAAGCGCGCACCATAAGTAGTTTCATATTCTGATTTACCCCAAAGGTCTTCCAATTTCGACAATTTCTCATTCAGAAAAGCATCCACCTGAGCAACATTCTCAGTATAGGTGCCATTTACAAAATCAAAAATAAAGACAGGATATTCAATCCATTCCGTCTCCAATTTTTCCATTGCCAAGCCTTTGAACAGTTCTTTATCTCCCCGAAAATAGGCGGCAAGCGTAGAAATAAGCAAACTTTTTCCAAACCGGCGCGGACGGGAGAGGAAATTATGGGTAGCATCAT
>BNXR01000203.1 GCA_025999735.1 Bacteroidia bacterium
AAACACCTTGGGATTGTGGCTCGTAGGATGCACCATATCAAGTGCTTTGGTCATCGCCTTGATAGCAGGAATATTGATTATCATCCCTTATATAGGGCCGCTGATAGGCATCTCCACCGGTTTGCTGATAGGCATTGTGACCCATCTGGATTTACCGTTTTACACCGATATGCTACCCCTTTTGCTTTGTATGGCAGGCGTCATGGCATTTACACAAATGCTGGATAGCTTTGTATTACAGCCTTTTATATACGGGAACAGCGTGCATGCACACCCCTTAGAAATTTTTATCGTCATACTGATGGCAGGAAGCATGGCAGGGATACCGGGAATGATACTCGCCATTCCATCCTATACCGTACTCCGCGTTATCCTGAGAGAGTTTTTTAGCAATTACAGGTTGGTTAAAAAAATCACCCACGGGCTGGTCGAGTAGTTCTGGCATAAAAATTGTCTTAGTGAACAACAGTGAATCAACAGTGAATCAACAGTGAAAAATCAGTAAAAAACACTGCTTTTATTCAAAACTATCTAAAACATGACACATTGTCAGCAATTGAAACTATTTTTATATGAATCCAATAGATGTGATTTTATCGACTCCGCTTTTTAACGATTCTACCGACTTTTTGCCTACCCAAGGTAGTGGTAAAGAGGTGCGTAACAACGAAGATTCTATTCCCGACATTTTGCCGATTTTGCCTTTGCGCAATACCGTTTTGTTTCCCGGCGTGCTTATACCTATCAATATTGCGCGTGAGAAGTCTATGAACCTTGTGAATCATGCTTATCGCAAGCATGAATTTATAGGTGTGATGGCACAAAAAGAAACCGGCAATGACAATCCGGCATTTGACGACCTCTTTAAAGTGGGGACGGTCGCCTCTATTCTCAAAGTGTTAGAGATGCCTGATGGCTCGACTACGGCTATCGTACAAGGGAAACGCCGTTTTTTGTTGGAAGATATTTTGTATGATGCTCCCTATCATGTGGGGAAAATCACGCTGAAAGTGGAGCAAACACCGCCTACTCACGACGATGAATACAATGCCATCACAGCCTCTTTAAAAGAAATTGCCGTTAAAATTGTAAACTTTTCCGGTCAGTTGCCCCCAGAGGTCGGCTTTGCCGTGAGAAATATCGAGAGTACCCTCTTCCTCATCAATTTCATTTCTTCCAGTTCAGATATTGAGCACAAAGAAAAACAGGGCATATTAGAAATTGATGACCTGAAGCTTAGAGCCGTCAAGTTGTTAGAATTGATGAACAAACAGGTCAGCCTTCTCGAATTGAAAAACAACATCCAACAGAAAGTAAAAACCGATTTGGATAAACAGCAACGGGAATACTACCTCCATCAACAAATGAAGACAATACAAGACGAGTTGGGTGGTGGTCCAAGTACTTCGGAAGTCGCTGAAATAGAGGAAAAAGCGAAAGGCAAAGACTGGACAGAAGCTGTGGGAAAAACTTTTGAAAAGGAGTTGGCAAAATTAAAACGCCTGAATCCCATGTCACCCGATTACTCGCAGCAGTCCAATTACTTGCGAGAGGTGATCGACTTACCGTGGAATCATTGCTCGCAGGACAATTTAGATGCCGACCATGCACAGCAAGTCTTAGACGAAGACCACTATGGATTAGAAAAGGTAAAGGATAGAATTGTTGAATATTTGGCAGTTCTCAAATTGAAAGCCAACATGAAGTCGCCGATACTTTGTTTGTACGGACCTCCGGGTGT
>BNXR01000204.1 GCA_025999735.1 Bacteroidia bacterium
CTTTGTACCAGGGTGCAGTCCAATTGAAAGTACGTACCCATAAGCGATAAGTGCCTGTTTCAGGAAATTCTACCGTTGTACGGGCGTCAGCTACGACTTTCCCCAATCCATGAGCCATCAGATAAGGTGAACCCATCTGGTCCATAAACTGCTGGTCAAGGACCCAGCCTCCTTTTTCGGTGAAACTCTCGGCTTCGATAAAAACGTCGGCTGAGCGGGCGTTGCACACCAAAGAAATGGCTGTCAACGCGATTAATAAAATTGCTTTTATTTTGTTCATTGTAAAAATCGACTAATCAACGACACCAAAGACTTCTATCTCATATAGACGTACTCTGTTACCCGTATAAGGAGGCACATACCATCTAACCTTAGTAGTTGTAACACTCGGAAATGCAGCATTGTAGATAATGTCAGTAGTATTGTTGAGTTCGGTAACTACGTCCACCCAGGCGTCGCCCACCCAAGCCTGAAAACTGAACTTCGGCATGAAATCGGAACCATAAAGGTGCCGATATAGTTTAAGCGCACTGATTTCGAATGTACCCTGCAAATCAATCTCAATCCAATGTTCATTGGCTGTAGCAGCCGAAGCCCACCTTGAATTGTCGTCGGCTGTAATGCCGTCAACTGCACGCCAACCCGCAAAGGAGGCGTTATCGTTGAGAGTACTGCTCACTCTTATGCCAGCGTATTTCTGATAAACGACATTGAACGGTGGCGGATCAGTTAGCTCTGTTCTAACTGTCAACACATCGTCAATCACAAGCGTATCAATTACGTCATCTAACAATATCTTGTAAGAAAGGTTCACCTGAGTAAATGATCCAGCGGGCAGATTCCTTACAGTAAAATTGGGTGATTCGGATTCTACACTCCGCGCAACATCGTCCTTATCGGTATAACTGTATTTTACGCTGTGAAAATAATATAAATCCGATGTAGCACAAGCAATAGAAACTTTCGAAGCGGAAGCGGTAGCTGAGGTTAAAATAACATACGCATTTTTATCTGCTTCATTGAACGGTTTGCCACTAATCGTCACCGGAGCGGAGGTATTGCCATGCTCATCTTCCGTATAAATCTCAAAGTGATAGACTTGAGCAACGGTAAGCCCTGTTACATTTACCCAGGAACGGGCAGGCGTAAACTCCCTGAAATCATTCGGTCCGTCACCCCATTTGACCATTGTTTTAATGGCTTTTGCCAGATGGGGCTTTTCTACCCGATTGTCTCCCATCAAATAAATTTCTACTCGGCCATATCCTGACATCAGGCTGACCTTTGTCTGGTCGTATCCTGCCGGATACACCGTTTCCGAATCGACAAACTCCTTGATATTGTCGTAAATATCATCGTTACACGAACTCATCATCCATGCAAGCACTCCTACTAAAATAATCTGTAATTTAAACTTTTTCATAATCTTCTATTTTTATTAATTTGTATTTTTTTGTCTTGAACCGTGATTCTTTTTGTCTTTGAACTTTTTATCTTGAACCGTGATTCTTTTTGTCTTTGAACTTTTTATCTTGAACTACTGCTGTTGCGTTAATTTTTAATATTTTGTTATAAAACACTGACATACAAATACATATAAGCCTTATTTGATTTTTCGGGATACAGTTTTTTTGATTTTGCCACCGTCAGCATGACGGTTTTGTCCGCTCTCAAACCAGTGGTTTCGTCAATATTGAAATTATGTTCAATAACCTCGTATTTCATGGTAGATTTTGC
>BNXR01000205.1 GCA_025999735.1 Bacteroidia bacterium
TCTCAGCATACCCGAACAAAAAGTTCGGCTCTGCCTTCGATACGCTGCGTCATTTGCCCAAAGGGCTAATTCCTTGCTATCTCAGCATACCCGAACAAAAAGTTCGGCTCTGCCTTCGATACGCTGCGTCATTTCTACATTTCTACATTCCTAAATTCCTAAATTCCTAAATTTCTACATTCCTACATTTTCCTCTCAGTTGTTTGTGATAAATTTTAGATTGTAAATTGTTTGAAGCATTTCGATTTCGTGTACGATTTTGTCTTGTCGTGCCGCCTGTTCGGCATTTGCTTCGTGCATCAAGTCCGTGACGGTGAGCGTTCCGTTTTCGACTTTTGTTTCTGCCGCACGTCGGACTGAATTTCTAAGCGAGATAATTTCATCGTCCGATTGCAAGAGTTCGCGGTACTTGTCAATTTCATATTCTTTGCTTGTTTTATTCAAGGAGGTATTGAACAAAAATGTTTCGCGTTGTGTTTGAATGATGTCGCGATTGGATTCGAGCAGGTTCAGGTTATTTTTTCGCGTATAGAAACTGCCGATATTCCACGTCAAGCGAACACCACCGATGTAATAGGCAGAAAATTCTGTTTTCAGCATATTCAGTCCGGGTTTACCGTATCCACCGGTCACGAAGAAGCCGAATTTCGGCATCAAACCGGCATCTATTTCACTCTTAGTCGCATCCACACTTTTCAGATGGGCATCAAATAGCGATAGTTCGGGACGATAAATATCCATCGTAGCAGGCTGCTGTACAACAGGTTTTTGCAACTCAGTATTCTCATCCAGCGTTTCCCCGATAAAAACCGACAGCACGGCGAGGAACGCTTTGCGACTGTGTCGAATTTGGGTAGAGCCTTGTTTTGCCTTCAACTGTTCTACCTTTACGGCATCGAGGTCGGATTGGTTGGCAAGACCACCTTGCATCAAGTTTGCAATCCTGTCGTAATTGACCTGCAACTCGTCCTGAAATAGGCGATTTTGTTCGAGCATCGTATGGCAGAGCAAAATTCCGAAAAACAGTTGATTTACACGCTCGCGCACAGCGTAAAGGGTTACATCTAATTCTCGTTCTTCTGACTCGGCTTTCGCGTTGATACTCTTTCGTTTAGCACTTGTCACGCCACCATCCCAAATCGCTTGACTGATTTCGAGCGTGGCACCGTATTGGTCTTTATCTATTGGCGGAATACCTATATCTGTCAAACCAAATTTGGAAAGGTCAATCGGAATTTCCGTTACGTCCGATTGATAGGTCGCCTTTGCCGACAATTGCACCTGTGGCATCCACGCTTTATGCACATTTGAGACATTGTAGCCCCGTGACTGCTCAATCAATCCGTACTGCTTGATTAGCGGGTAATTAGCCTTTGCCTTTTCATAGCAATCCTCAATGCTCATCTGTCCGAAAGCCGCGAAGCAAGCAAGTAGCATGAAACTTATAAAAATCAACTTGTTATACATTGTTGTAATTTGTAAAACTTAATAGGGGTACAAAATTATATGGAAATAGCGGAATTTACAAGTACATGGAATGAAAGTTGGGGAATAGTTGCTTATTGAAAAACAGTGTTGCTTCGTGGTACCACCTGGAATCGAACCAGGGACACAAGGATTTTCAGTCCTTTGCTCTACCAACTGAGCTATGGTACCTTCCTATTTTGAAGCCGCAAAGATAGAAATAATTTATGAAATAAAGAAATTTGGGTTAATATTT
>BNXR01000206.1 GCA_025999735.1 Bacteroidia bacterium
TTTACGGGCTTGCTTGAGGCTATTGGGGGATTGCGGCAACTCTATGGGTTTGAAAATTCGCAGCATCATTTGTTTAAAATGACAGGTTCATTCTTTAATCCGGGACCTTATGCAGGGTATTTGGCAATGATATTCCCTTTGGCATTACACCTTTTCCTACATTATCACCGCAGAGACGGTAACCACCGAACAGACGGAACATGCCCCGTCTCTACAAATCGGGTTGTTACAAACAGATACATTACGTTCATTCACCGCATTTGTACGTTTAATCGCATTTTTACAAACAGGTACATTGCGCTCATTTATCGTATTTTTACGCTTAATCGCATTTTGATGATTTTTGGCGGAATTACGTGTATCGCGATTTTATTAGTACTACCGGCAGCGATGAGCCGTGCATCGTGGGTGGCTGTAGCTGTTGGAACTGTGGTCGTTATTTTTATGCACTATGCTGGGACTTGGTCACTAAAAGACAAATACTTACGCTATAAAAAGCAGGTTTGGCTTGCAGGCAGTGTACTTGTTTTATTCCTATTGATTGCATCTGCTGGAATGTATTTTTTGAAAAAAGATTCAGCTGACGGGCGACTGCTAACATGGAAAGTATCTGCCCACGCTATCGCCGAACATCCTTTTGGTGTGGGGTTGGGAAATTTTTCTCATGCTTATGGGGAAGCACAGGCGGCCTATTTTGCAGGTGGCAGGGCTACCGAAACAGAGGAACATGTGGCAGGTGTTCCAGAATACGGATTTAATGAATACCTGCAAATTGCAATAGAGGCAGGTATTCCCTCACTATTGCTATTTTTAACGGTGCTCGTTTTTGCATTTATTCAAGTAGCACGAACAAGGGAGTGGGGCGTGATGGGGGCATTGGCTTCATTACTGGTATTCGCTCTCTTTTCCTATCCTTTCAGTGTACTGCCTTTTCTACTCGTATTCGTTTTTCTGCTATCTGTAGGGGGAAAAACCCAAAAAAACGAAGCAACCCAAATAACCCAAACTACCCAAGCAACCGAAATAGCAGAAACAACCCCAATAGCCCCACTAACCAAAATAACCAAAATAGCAGAAAAAACGAAACAACTCTACCCTCTTTTTGTAGTCATTCCTTGTTTTTTGCTCGTTTGTTTTTGCCTCTATCGACAATACCCTGTTTATGAGGCATATAAACAATGGAATACGTGTCGTTTATACTACCATAATGGGATGTACAAGCAAGCATCAATCCAATACGAGCAATTCTATCCCTACTTGAACGACCAGATAAAATTCCTATTTGAATATGCGCAAAGTCTTTCTCACACGGGGCACTACCAACAAAGTAATGTGGTATTGGAACGGGCGATACAAATCAGTTGTGACCCGATGTTATACAACATTATGGGTAAAAACTGTCAGTCAATGAAAGAATATGTGCAAGCAGAAAAATACTTTATACACGCGACCCACCTTGTACCTAATCGTTTATATCCGTGGTATTTGCTCACCAAACTATACGATGAAATGGGATTGCCTGCGAAAGCGTGTGCAGCGGCGTACATTGTACAGACCAAAGAGCCCAAAGTACAGTCGCAAGCAATCAAGCAAATGCGAAAAGAAGTAAAGAAATATTGTAAATAATTTGTGAATAATTGATTAGAAAAAAACATTTGGCGTATATTTGCGGGAAAAAAAGGAGGCAAAATATGACAT
>BNXR01000207.1 GCA_025999735.1 Bacteroidia bacterium
GTTCGGAACTACCTTGAGACCTATTATTATCACATAGAAAGATACGGGATTATAGTTGGTATCGCCGACCTGAGTAGCATTAATAGTGGGCGTACCGCCAGCTGCCATCGTGTAAATCGTATCGCAGCCGGTACCGTCGGGGTCGAATGTCACATCGGTATTATCGGCACTAAACGTAAGTGGTAAGTGGCTACCGCCACTTGAAACAGCTCTTAGCGTGTCTCTTTGCCCCACAGACAGTACGGGATTAGGCATTTTTAGCCAGATTATATACTGGTCTTTTTTGGAAGTGATGACATTTTTCTGAACGGAAGCTGTTTCGTAGTTGGGACTTGGTACAGGGGTAGCCGTGATGGTCGCACTCCTATTATTGCCAGATGTGATGATAACCACGCTGTCGTTTCCTATATGGGTAACCTTGACAGATGGATGATTAGAAACATACTGAATGGGTAAGTTACTGGAAGATTTAGCGTGCAGCCAAGTGGTATCACCGTAAACGCTCTTAATTGTATCGTTCCAGGTAATAAATTGCTGGGCTTTCCGAATATGCAGTATATAAGTTGCTGTGGCTGGATTATAGTTAAAATCTCCTGCATGGGTCGCGACCACCATGATACTATCTGAAACAGCGACATTCGATATTTCACCTGTTTGCGTATCGATATGTACCTTCCCAGGATAACCGGCAACGGTGTCATACGTAATAGTACCGGAACTCTCACCTCCGCTTGCCGAATTTATATACCTCAGAGTGGGCGAATAGATGGTGTCTTCCGGTCCCAATAAGTCAAAGCGAAAGCCTGTCTGGTTTATTTTGCTTATCTTCAGCCAATAATATGCAGTTGCGCTTTTGTAATTGGCATCTTCGGGCTTAGTCGCCTGGATTTTGATGGTTCCGGAAAGAACCACGCCGTACACTTCGCTGGTGTACGGGTCTATCTGTGCGAATCCATTGCCTCCGCCAATAACGATGGAATAGGTGATAAGACCCACTCCCAAGTCGCCGGTTGCAAGGTTAAAAAATGAAAAATCAGTGGCGTAGTCTTTCACTATGGGGTTGCTTTCTGGTCCGGGAGTTATAAATTCAATTGGCTGCGTTGCTTTGTCAATCAGAATGGTCTTAGACACATTAGTAGCAGGATTGGTATAGATATTTCCACCCTGCTTGGCGGTGATGGTCACAGAGCCGGCACCTGCTATGTAAAGTGTATCATGGAGGATGTAGGCTATCGAGTCACTGGAAGATACGTAACTTATCGGCAGTCCGCTGCTTGCTATGGCGGTGAGTACTATAGGTGGGTCACCGTACGTGAGGTTGTTGAACGTTTGATTCCACGTGATGGTCTGGTTCACTTTCACGATGTCAATGAGAGAAGTTAGTACCTTGGTGCTGCTACCTATACAATTAGTAGCCTCAACGGTAAAGTTGAATGTTTCGCCCACTGTGGGCGTACCGGAAACGAGACCTGAAGAATTTAGAGTCAAACCGGTTGGCAAGGTGCCTGCTACAATTCCCCACGAGTAAGTTGCACCGGAAAAAGAGGTAGCAGTCAACTGCTGGCTCATGCTCGTAAAGGACGTAGAAATTTATGGTGGTTTCCCAACCAATGCTACCGGAAATTCCCTTGCCGGTAATGCTACGATGGCAGACCGAAACCATAAAGTGCACGTAACGACCCTATCGGGCGATTT
>BNXR01000208.1 GCA_025999735.1 Bacteroidia bacterium
GATAAGTCAACAGATAAGTCATTTGCAAACACCCTTTCCCAATCCATATCCGATGCTTACATGGGTCTCGAGCAGAAAGCGGAGATACCGAAAGACGGATATGTTGACATTACATTCTTAGCTGCTGAAAAAGAAGCAGATAGCGCGCAAATAATCACGGATGATGTCATTTTCATTATCAACGATATTATCAAACGCGGTGGCAAGCAAAGGGAAACAGTCATTTTGGTAAGAGACGGCAAGGAAGGGGCATTGGTAGCCGATGCACTAATGCGGTACAATGAAAAGAAAAATGTAGCAAAGAATGTAGCAAAAAATGTAGCAAAGAATGTAGAAATTAATGTAGAAGCGAGTGTAGAAGGGGATGTAGAAAAAAATGTAGCAAAGAATGTAGAAATTAATGTAGAAGAGAATGTAGAAGAGAATGTAGCAAAAAATGTAGCAAAGAATGTAGAAATTAATGTAGGAGAGAATGTAGGAGAGAATGTAGAAAAGAGTGTAGAAAAATTTGGAAAAGATATATCAGCGGGGACAATAAATTTTGTCTCTAATGATTCGTTGTTTGTAAACGTATCGCCTTACGTGCGCCTGATTGTGAGCGTTTTGCGGTATAGTGTAGCCCCCTACGACCAAGTGAATAAGGCGACATTGCTGTATTTGTACCGTGTTTTTGTAAAGGGGGAAATAGACGCAAAAGAATTAGAGTATGAGCGAGTTTTCGATATATCAGAGGAAGAGCCTGAATTGCAGTCCTTTGTGGCTGAACAAGCCACCACATTTTCTTTGTTTGAAACGGTAGAAAGTATTATTGACCGCTTTCATTTGAAGTCCAAGGCAGAAGAAATTGCGTATATCATTGCCTTTCAGAATATTGTCTATGAATATGAAGCGACTAATTCCAATAATATCCTTTTATTTTTGGAATGGTGGGACGAGGAACAGGGCAAAAAAGTATTGAATACCTCGGAAGATATTGATGCCGTGCGAATTTTGACGATTCACAAGGCCAAAGGTCTTGAATTTGAAAACGTCATTTTACCGTTTTGTAGTTGGGAGTTGGATGCTGTTAGACCCATGCGGCGCATTTGGTGCGACATTGGTGGGGACGATACGTGTACAAACAATACTCACAAGGGCGATACGCAAGGTTTCGGCGCATTGCCGTTTATACCTTTGGATTATTCGTCGAAATTGGCGGCTACCATTTTTGCTCAGTCCTATTACGATGAGCACCTGAAAGCGTACGTGGACAACCTTAATTTGCTGTACGTTGCACTGACAAGGGCTAAGAATGAGTTATATGTCCGCTCGTATATGCCCGCTTTTGACAAAGATGAAAAACTGAAAGAGAGCAATATTGCTGGTTTTATTTTTGGTGTGTTGGAAATACTGAAAGAGCAGCAGCCGGAAGGTTTCCGCTTCGGAGAAGCGAACAGTTTGAAAGTTGGAACGAAAGTCACTGAGCCCGATTTGACTAATGTCAATATGGATGTCAATGTGGGTGTCAATGTGGGTGTCCATGAGGATACCGATGTGGATGCCTGTTTGTCGCTGTCCGCTTATCCCGTAGGACATATCAAAGACCAAATCGTCATCAAGTATTCGTACAAGGGTGGCATGGATAATATTGATACTAATGATATTAGCGATGCTGTTGAT
>BNXR01000209.1 GCA_025999735.1 Bacteroidia bacterium
GGCAACAAGTCTGAAATTGAGCTTGTCCGCTTCACTCCTTTGGAGCCGGCCTTCCTGAAAGTAGCCAATTCAGTGAAAGTGAAACCGGCTTTCGCAGCCTTGCAAGTAGAATGGGATAACGAACTGGGACAAAACGTCAACGTATATGTTAATTTAACATATAATCTCAATGGTGTTCAAACTACCGCACGTCGTGCGATTTCGTCCAGAAAACCGTTCGACCGTCAGTTGATTCAAGGCTTGTTGCTCGCTGAAACGGAACCTATTACCGTGAGCTATTCCGTTGGAGACGCTTATGGCAACGAATCCGAGCTTGTAAATGTAGGACAGTTGCATGTGATGAGGGATGAGTTGCTCAATAAAAAGTTATGGGTATTGCCTGAACCCGGCACACAGATTGGAATAGATACGGCAGGCAATAAATCGGTATATCAGTCAAATGGAAGCACCGGAGAAGGAACCATGGAGCACCTCATTGATGATGTTATTGAGAATGACGGTTTCCGGGTGATTAAGAATTTTGCCCATTTCGAGCATACGTTCAATATTACTGTGGGACCAAACACTATTAATTGCAACAGGAATCCTCTGTGGAATGTCATTATTGACCTTGGTGACTATTACGAACTGAGTCGTTTGGTAACACACCAGCGCTGGTATCCACTTATTGTTGTTAGTGGAATTACTACACCGATTCAGAGTTTGGATCCCAATATTCAGGGCTGGCTATACGGAAGCAATAATGTGGGCATATACGAAGTTTTCTATTTGGACGAAACGGTCACGCCCAACGAATGGGTGCTTGTCAATCAGACAAAAATTCCAAAGCCAATAGCTGATATGAGCGAGAGGGATATTATCTTTCAAGCAGCAAGAGGCGACGAAGGATTCATGTATCCCGATGAGCCGAAATACACACCTAAAACGCGCTATTTCAGATACAGACCGATTGCCGGATTTATTGAAGATTATAAGGTCGCTAATAGTTGCTGGAGCTTAGGCGAAATAACACTGTATGGGAGAAAAGCACAGTGATAAAAAAAGTAGAAATTGTCTGAACCACGATTTTCATAAGATTAAAGGATTAGCAAGATGAAAAAGGAATATGAATATAGGATGAATGCCCTACGGGCAAATAATTCGTTCGGTGAGATGTCATTTTCTATTGACATGAATGCCCTACGGGCAAATAGTCCGTTAGGACTTGTATATCAATAGAAACGGATGCTATCCTCTCAATAATTTCCCGTAGGGAATACACATTAGAGGATGAAAAATTAATCTTGTAAATCCTGATAATTGACGCAGCGTACCGAAAGCAGAGCCGAACCTTGTTCGGGTATGCTGAGGTAGCAAGGAAAAAGCCGCAAGGCCATCTTATTAAAATCATGGTTCAAGATTACTGCTGTTGCGTTAATATTTAACCGAATTTAACATTCAAATAAATTTAGTTGTTCTTCGATATTTTGATTGTATGGGCGTTGTTCGGTAAGCAACTCACGTATGGGAACCTTGTCAAAAGCGGATACACCCAATATTTGCATTATTTCGTAAATCGAATACTTGCTTTTTAATGCGTGTTTCAAGTCTGCAACAGTCAGATATACGCAAATGGCTATCCACAGGTGGATTTTTAC
>BNXR01000210.1 GCA_025999735.1 Bacteroidia bacterium
GTACGGGGTTATCGAAATTTAACGCCTTCTAGCGTAACTAGAAACACCCAGCGCATACAGGTGTAGTCCCTATATTTGCGAAACTGTACTTAGGAGAGGGACTACCCACACTAAACGTTATAGAGCCAAAAAAATGACAAGCACCAGTGCCTTAGTTTGAATGACCTATTATACTATCCAAATAGCGTTATAATTGTACGGTATGTTTGGATTTATTACAATAAAATCTGATTTTATCTTTGGAAATGTTACAAAATAAAGCGCATTTATCTTTGGAAATGTTACAAAATAAAATGAATTTATCTTTGGATATATTACAAAATGTTGTATCTTCGCGGCGGATTTAAACTTCAATTTTTATGTTTGAAAGAAGGATAATGATGTCGTTGCGAGAATGGGCAACAAATCCCAAGCGGAAACCGCTTGTACTGCGTGGTGCAAGGCAAGTGGGTAAAACAACTGTCATAGAAGAATTTGCCAAAGAATTTGACATTTTTCTGCATTTGAATTTAGAAAGAGAAAAAGATAAAGCACTTTTTGAGGCGAATGATTCACCCGAAGACGTGCTGACCGCCATTTATCTGCTGAAGAATAAAGAACGCAAAAAAGGCAGAACGTTGTTGTTTATTGATGAAGTGCAAACTTCTAAAAAAGCAGTTGCTTTGTTGCGCTATTTTTACGAAGATATACCCGAATTGTATGTAATTGCGGCAGGTTCATTGCTTGAAACGCTAATTGATGTTCATATTTCTTTTCCTGTTGGCAGAGTGGAATATTTGGCATTGCGCCCTTGTTCTTTCAGCGAATTTCTCGGTGCAATCGGCGAAAATCAGATAAAGGGGAAATTGCTGTCGGCAGAACTTCCCGAAGCATTACACAGCCACGTTATGAAACTGTTTAACGAGTTTGTTCTTGTAGGTGGAATGCCCGAAGCAGTTGCGTTTTACGCTGAAAATCGTGATATTGTTGCTTTGCGAAAGATTTACGATATGTTGTTGAGTGGATACAGAGATGATATTGAAAAATACGCGGAAAACAAAACCGAGCGGAATGTATTAAGGCATATTCTAAAAAATGGTTGGCGTTATGCAGGACAACGGATAAAATTTGAGTGTTTTGGCGAGTCAAATTACAAATCTCGTGAAGTTGGCGAGGCGTTCCGTACATTAGAAAAAGCGATGCTTTTAGAACTTTGTTATCCGACAGTTTTAACCGATGTCCCATTGTCACCGGACTTTAAAAAGTCGCCAAAACTGCTGTGGCTTGATAGCGGTATGGTGAATCATATAGCAAAAAATCAATTAGAACTTTTTGGCACACAAGACATTAGCGAACATTGGAAAGGTAAAATCGCAGAACATATTGTTGGGCAGGAACTTTTGTCGCATAATGATTCTGTTTTAGCACAACGTAATTTTTGGGTACGAGATGCAAAAAACTCGCAGGCAGAACTTGATTTTGTAATTCAAACAGAGCAACAACTTATTCCTGTGGAAGTCAAATCAGGACACAATTCAAAAATCAAGTCAATGCACTTGTTTATGGAACAATCGCGTAATAGTTTTGCTATTCGTTTTTGGAACAATCCAATACAAAAAGATGATGTAGAATTGCCGTCAGGAAAGAAATACACATTG
>BNXR01000211.1 GCA_025999735.1 Bacteroidia bacterium
CTGGTACGGTGACGGTGACTGCTACGATGGCTGCTGACAGCAACTATTACGAAGGAAAAGCAAGTTATGTGCTGACAATCAACAAAGCCGAACAGAGTGGTTTTGAGTTTGACACACTTGCGCCCGTAGCTGTGCCTTATCTTGCGGCGAAAAATTTTGTGAACGAAGCAAGAGGGGGACAGAGTTCGGGAATTATCACGTACGCTGCTATCGGTGGCACAGCGAGTGTCAGTATAGATGCTGGAACAGGTCGAATTGTCCAAGTCCTCAGGCCGGGGAGAGTACAGGTGATAGGTACTCGTGCAGGCGATAATAATTATAAGCCGATTACGGCGACTTATTGGTTGCAAATCATCGGCAGCACCAAGGTGCTCTTTTTGGATGTAACGCCTGCCGAGCAGACGGTTGATAGCTTGTACTACGTGGCCGATTGTGGGGCAACAAGCGTTCAGGTAACGGTGGTAACAGAAGACCCTTTTGCCAAGGTATGGCATAAAAACGAGAGCGGAATTTCTGTAGAAGGGAGTCAGTTCCCCGTGGACATCCATCGTGCCAATAAATATACGGTAGAATATACCGTTCAAGTCGGCGATGATAGCGCTGATGCGAGTGACAAGGCTCGTGAAAACTATTCGTTCACTGTTGAAAGTCGCTTTGTGTTTGACTCCATCGTAAGGATGATGTTTAACAATTTGCTGTTCATCAACAATAACGCGGAAAAGAATGGTGGCTATACGTTCACAGCCTACAAATGGTTTCAAGACGGTGAGACTATTGGCGATAACAAGCAGCACTATTCGGCTGGTGATGACCACCGTGCCAATAAATTAGACCCTACCGCCGAGTACAGTGCTACGGTAGTAACCGAGGGAGGTGACACTTTACAAGTTTGTCCTGGTCGGGTGCCATTCGTACCGGTAATTACATCCTCGTTACTCGTTTATCCGAATCCTGTGGCCCAAGGGGAACAATTTACTGTTGCCGGTATTCCCGCCGGGGTGGAAGACATTGAAATATTCGATATCAATGGCAACCTGCTGGGTGTGTATCCCGTTGCAGGAGCGAATAGTTATTCGTCCTCGCAGGTAACATCACATCACATCAATCAGCAGGGAAAGAGCGGGATGTATTTGGTGAAAATCGGGAAAGAAACGGTTAAGGTGTTGGTGGAATAAAGGATTGTCTGCAAATGTCTGGTTGTAAGACAGTATAGATTTTGTCGTCTGCTGTTTCGTCGTTTTGGAGCAAACGGACGTCAAACGGAGCATGAAAAATCTTGCACTTCCCTTTCTTTTTTTTGATAAAATGACGTATTTCGGCAAGGATATTAACACTGTACGATTATTTTTAATACATTTGCGTTTAAATTTGAAATTGTCACTATGAAATCGAAATTGCAATTTCTCGTTATTCTTTTTACCGTTTTTGCTGTCTCTGCATGGGCACAGACCAAACACGAGTTCTCGGTTCACGCTGGTGGAGGATTATCTACTCTGAGTTATACCCCTACGGCGGGCGCTCATAAACGGTAAAAAGAATAACGAGAAATTGCAATTTCGATTTCATAGTGACAATTTCAAATTTAAACGCAAATGTATTAAAAATAATCGTACAGTGTTAATA
>BNXR01000212.1 GCA_025999735.1 Bacteroidia bacterium
CCTAAAAAGTTTGACCTGAAACTGGAAACTGTACCGGCCGGTTTGGACTGGAATACATGGGTGGGTCCGGCCGTTTTCAATGAATTCAACTGGGAACTGGCGCCTCCTGTGGAAAACGGAATGTTTCCCAACTGGCGTAATTACAAGGAATATGGCAATGGAATGACCGCCGATTGGGGTGCTCACATGTTCGATATTGCACAGTGGGGACTGGGCATGGACGATAGTGGCCCTGTTGCCATCTATCCGCCCGATGCTACGCATAAATACCTGACTTTGGAATATGCAAACGGCGTGAAAGTGACACATGAAGATTTTGGACGCGGATATGCGGTGAGATTCATCGGTACAAAAGGTATCATCGACATCAGCCGCGGGACATTTGAAACATTGCCCGGAAAACTCAGTTCGCACGTGTTCACCGACAGTGAAACCAAGTTGTACGAAAGCAACGACCACTACCAGAACTGGTTAGACTGCATCAAGAGCCGTCAGCAACCGCTATGTACGGCCGAGATAGGTCACCGCACGGCCTCTGTCTGTTTCCTGACCAACATCGGCTATGAATTGAAGCGGCCTCTACGTTGGGACCCTGCCAAAGAGGAGTTTGTGAACGATGCCGAAGCCAACAAACTGCGCTCCGGAGAAGTAAGGAAACCGTGGACATTGAAAATTTGAGTTTTTATTAATCAAGTAATTAACCATAATTAGTAGCAATATGAAAAATGTTCAATTTGCAGTAGGTTCAGCCTACACCGCAGCGCTGGCATTCATCATTGTATGTATTGACCAGTTATTAAAAGGCTATATGCCTATTGGTTCCGAGAACGGATTCACCTACATCGCATTCGTAGCGTGGGCAGTCTATTTCTTTTCCGGCACAGCTAAAGACGGCATCCGTGCCGCCATCGGGTATGTCATAGGAATCACGTTTTCGATAGGCATCATCCTCATTGCAGGACTGTTTGCCTGTACCGAATTCTTCAGCATACCCATCGCCGTATTCATTGTAGTCTTCCTCGTGCTGTACCTCGACAAAGTGCCCTGGATAAACTACATACCGGCCATGTTCGTAGCCTCAGGCTGTTTCTTTGGTATCATGACCTACGTGCCCGGCGCAGACTTCTGCAGCGCGGCAACAGTAGAGATTGTTTACGGATTCATCGGACTGCTGTTCGGCTGGTTCACCGTCATAGGAAAAGGATGGCTGTCGAAAGTGATTCGATAAACCGACTGATTAGACATTTACCCTAGTCCTCGTTCCGCAGATAGTGCCATTTGGCGATAAAATCGCCAAATGGCACTACCGAAGGGACGACACTTAGATACGGCGCAACAAGTGCCGCCATTGCGATACTGAATCAAGTTCAACATTCCCACAACCTCCTCTGCTTTCGATGACCTTGTTATCGAAAAATAATTACAAAAAAACGCTTTGTAATTCAAAAAAATTTTATAACTTTGTCCAAATTTTTAGTGTTGCAGTTATTTTGCATCTTTTATGTCTAATAAGCACCTGAAAATAGATTTAGTTTTGACAAAATTTTATCTAATGAAAAAATTATACATCCTCGCTTCGTGTGCACTATGTGCAGTGCTTTCCCTATCACCAAA
>BNXR01000213.1 GCA_025999735.1 Bacteroidia bacterium
TTTTCAAGCCAGTCTTTACATTTACAAGCGGTAAAAACTACAATTATACATAAAATTAAATATACTTTTCTCATAATGTTGCTTATTAATGTAGTGGGTAATTTGGGTAATTCCAATTGACCTTCACCTACGGTCCCGACCGTCAGCGTTGGAAAACAGAACACAAGAAGAATGATGTTTTACAGAAGTCCATCGTCTTTGCAGGTGATTACGAAAAGGTGAGCGAGGGTGGAACGACAAAACAGTTGTACTATATTTACGGTGGCGATGGGTTGGCGGCTATCTTAGTAAAACAGGCAGGACAGACGGACAAAACCCTTTATGCACATACCGACCATCTCGGTAGCATCTTGTCCTTGACGGACATCAACGGAGAGGTGCTGTTTGCAGCCAATTACGATGCTTGGGGCTATCGTACCGTTGCCAACAATACTTTCTCATTTCATCGCGGCTTTACCGGTCATGAGCACCTACCTGAGTTTGGGCTTATCAATATGAATGGTCGGATGTATGACCCCATTCTGGGGCGCTTCCTTAGTCCCGACCCATACGTGCAAATGCCTGATTTTTCACAGTCGTTTAATAGGTATGCATATTGTATCAATAACCCGCTGATATATACAGACCCCGATGGGGAAATTTGGTGGCTTGTTCCAGCAGTAGTATCCGCTATCTTTGCGGTAGGGAATACTGTAGCCCATGCCATTAAAGGGGACATAAATAGCGTTGGGGATGGACTAAAATATTTCGGACAAGGAGCAGTGACGGGCTTTGCACTTGGGGCAGCTTGGGAATTTGCTCCGTTAGTTCCTTACATAGGAAAAGGCATTCAAACGGCAATGACCGCTTATGCAGGTGCTCAGGCTGGACTGGGGACTATTGGTACAGTAGTCGGAGTAGCCAACGATGGGTGGAAAGGTATGGGTAATGGAGCAAAGACATTCCTCGGTAATTTCTATTTGGATGAAAACAGATTTGGAGGCGGAATTGTGCAGGGATTTCTCAGACATACATGGGAAATGCCTCAATCGCTTATAGGGCAAGGATATACGCAAGTAAGAAATATTGCGGGTAATGTGGATAGGGTAGATTATTTGGGTGGGGCGACGATAGGAATTTTTGGACAGGCAAACCTATTGAATCTGTTACTTGGCAAGACAAAATGCGAGAATCTTACATGACAGGACTTGACAATGGTGCAGGCGAATTAGATGAATCAACATTAGGTAAAAATTTATTGAAAACAGACTTTAACGGACCAAATAACCCGAAAGGATTCAATCTTGATAAGTGGGATAAGCCAATAGATTATTTAAAACCGACTCCCAATAGTACTTTCGTTGATTATCCAGGACTTGCACACGATATTGCATATACCAACAGAAACATTCCCAATGGTGCACTAAGTTTGTTCATCAATCCAGCAACAAAGGGAGCAGATGCTAGATTTGTGGCACAACAACTATACTTAGGTACTAAAAACTTATGGATAGCCCCTACCTTGGCATTAAAATCTTATGTATTAGGGGTTGGATTAGCAGGTGCAGCCACTTCTACAGTTTGGGTACCATACACAACATATAAAGT
>BNXR01000214.1 GCA_025999735.1 Bacteroidia bacterium
AAAAGTATAAAATCAAAGCAAGTGCTCAATAATCGGGGTACTCCAGAAAGGAGATGTTCCAGCCACACCTTCCGGTACGGCTACCTTGTTACGACTTAGCCCCAGTCACCGGTATTACCTTAGGACGCTCCTTGCGGTTACGTACTTCAGGTACTCCCAGCTCCCATGGCTTGACGGGCGGTGTGTACAAGGCCCGGGAACGTATTCACCGCGTCGTGGCTGATGCGCGATTACTAGCGAATCCAACTTCATGGAGTCGGGTTACAGACTCCAATCCGAACTGGGACCGGTTTTTGAGATTAGCTCCATATTGCTATGTGGCGACCCTCTGTACCGGCCATTGTAACACGTGTGTAGCCCCGGATGTAAGGGCCGTGCTGATTTGACGTCATCCCCACCTTCCTCTCACCTTACGGCGGCAGTCTCTTTAGAGTCCCCAGCATGACCTGATGGCAACTAAAGATAAGGGTTGCGCTCGTTATGGGACTTAACCCGACACCTCACGGCACGAGCTGACGACAACCATGCAGCACCTTGTAAATAGCTCCGAAGAGAAGAGAAGTTTCCCTCTCATGCAATCTACATTTAAACCCGGGTAAGGTTCCTCGCGTATCATCGAATTAAACCACATGTTCCTCCGCTTGTGCGGGCCCCCGTCAATTCCTTTGAGTTTCATCGTTGCCGACGTACTCCCCAGGTGGCTTACTTAAGAATTTCTCCAAGCCTCCGACTGTCATATCGCCGAAAGCCAGTAAGCATCGTTTACGGCATGGACTACCAGGGTATCTAATCCTGTTCGCTACCCATGCTTTCGTGCCTGAACGTCAGTTGTAGCTTGGTAAGCTGCCTACGCTATCGGAGTTCTAAGTTATATCTAAGCATTTCACCGCTACTTAACTTATTCCGCCTACCTCATTTACACTCTAGTTCACCAGTTTTAATGGCGTGTACGGGTGAAGCCCGTAAATTTAACCACTAACTTAGCAAACCGTCTGCGCACCCTTTAAACCCAATAAATCCGGATAACGCTCGGATCCTCCGTATTACCGCGGCTGCTGGCACGGAGTTAGCCGATCCTTATTCGCTCGGTACAGGCATCGGACTACACGTAATCCTTATTCTTCCCAAGCAAAAGAAGTTTACAACCCATAGGGCAGTCTTCCTTCACGCGACTTGGCTGGTTCAGCCTTGCGGCCATTGACCAATATTCCTCACTGCTGCCTCCCGTAGGAGTCTGGTCCGTGTCTCAGTACCAGTGTGGGGGACCTTCCTCTCAGAACCCCTACCCATCACAGGCTAGGTGAGCCATTACCTCACCTACTACCTAATGGGACGCATGCCCAGCCTGTACCATCGGAATTTTAACTGTCATTCCATGCGAAATGACAGCCATATAGGGTATTAATCCACGTTTCCATGGGCTATCCCCTTGTACAGGGTAGGTTGCATACGCGTTACGCACCCGTGCGCCGGTCGCCGGCAGAGTATTGCTACTCCCCGCTGCCCCTCGACTTGCATGTGTTAAGCCTATCGCTAGCGTTCATCCTGAGCCAGGATCAAACTCTTCATAGTAAAATTTTT
>BNXR01000215.1 GCA_025999735.1 Bacteroidia bacterium
AAAGTGATTTTCTTTTCTTTACCGGTCAGCAAAGCGTAGCGAAATCCTACTTCTGCGTTATCTTTTATCACTACGCTGCCATATTTGCCGTCGTTGCTAAAGCGGCAGTTTTTTTCTATCACTGCCGTGTTGAAATAGATAGGTTTGGAAGTGCTTAGTCCTTCTGCAATGCCGCTGCTGGTGGGTACAACGGGTTTAATCAGCCCGTCTTTGTCAAACTCAATTTTCTCAATGCAGAGTGAGCGTTGAATCCAATGGTTGTTCAACCCGCGGTGATAAAATACGTACCAGTCGTTGCCGATATGCTCAATGGAACCTTGTATGTTGCTGTCCCCGGGTATGCCTTCCAATGTGATAATCGTTCCCCTGTAGGTGTATTCGCCGAACAGACTTTTACTCGTGGCGTATGAAAGGCGTATCGGCGTCCTAATAGGTCCGCAATCCTCGGCATAAATGAAATAGTATGTATCGCCTCGTTTACGTAGGGATGGACCTTCGTGATAATCTTTCATATAATGTCCTATATTGGTTATCGTGCTTTCAACAATGATGTTGTCGTCCGAAAGTTTGGCAATAACCGGATAATTTTTGGCAACCGGTTGTTTCGTTGGCGCATAAGTGATATACCGCTGCCCGTCCGTATCTACGAATATCTGTGCGGAGATACCTTCTATTTTTTCTCCCGATGTATCGCCGACAATCCATTTGAAGTTTTTAAATCTGCCCATCGGATTATCGCTCTCCAGCACAAACATATAGTTAGGGAGATGCCATTCAAAGAAACCATACAACAAATATTTGCCGTTATAATAGTTTCCGTCTGAATCCCAAAGGGCTTTGCCGGGATGAGGACAGCCTTCGTCGAAAGCCGTATAACTGTATCCGTGACTTTCCCATCGCTTCAAATCGGGCGACATCAGCGAAATGTAATAAGGCGAACAGTAACGTCTGTTCACTCCAATATCCAAGGAACCATAAATATAGGTATTACCGCCGAAATTATGCGCTTCGGGATCCGGTACATACATTTTCCACGAATAGGGCAATATCGGATTTTGCACCGGCCACCCTACTGTGATATGCGCAAAAACAGACTGTTGACCATTCGTAACGGCGTATATATCACAGTCGCCATCCGTAAGGGCTTTGATTGTGTTTCCCTTGACCGTGACAATTTTCTCGTCGGACGACGAGTACGTTCGTTCGGAAACTGCCGGCAATTCACGTTTATCTTTTTTGTCCATCATGTAATAATGAATGTCCTTAGAGGCGTCATACTGTCCATAACCCGAAAATACCGTTACGAAAAGAATTAAACAACCTGCTGAAAATTTTGCAATATTTATTTCCATTTTTTTAATTGATATTATTTTCCAAATCTTAAGGTTTCTATCTTTGTTTCTCCGTTTGTTGTGATATTAAAAACAAGTTCAGCTTTGCCTTTTTTGACATTTTTCAATTGAATATCCTGTCCCCCGACACCTTGTCCGATGATTTTGCCATTGGCGGTAACCGTAACCTGAGTGATATTGTTCAATCCTTCGCCCTG
>BNXR01000216.1 GCA_025999735.1 Bacteroidia bacterium
CGATGGCTGTCGCTCCTACTATTTCTACCCTAGCATCACTTGACTCGTAATAAACCGGTAGCCCGTTATCGGAAATAGCAGCCGGAAGATGAACTCCGTCAAATTTAAGCGTATCGCCATAAGTGACTGTTCTTTGAGCTGCCGTTAAAGTCCACGAGATGGTCGGTGTGCCCGCACCGACGTTGAGCGTCATAATTACCGGAGGTGCGTCTGCATAGTTATTGTTCCCTGCCTTAGTGGCCGTTATGAAGGACGTACCTACACCCACAATAGTGAGCTGAGCACCCGCACCGCTGCCTGTCACTCTGGCCACGCTTGGGTTACTGGATGTGTAAACAATATCGGTAGTGGTTAGCTTCGTCCCGCTTGTTATATCGCTGCACGCAGGGCTAAACTGGGCATCGCCATAATATTTCTGCACTGGTGTCGCTGCCCATTGCAGGGTTTGAGGCTTCTTGGTGATTACAAAGGTCGCCGAGTCATAGATGAAATAATATTTGTTGTTCACCGTTGTAGGAGCTTGCAGTATGATGGCCTTAGGATAAGTCCCTGCATCATCGCTGGTCGCCGCATCCTTGTATGCCACGGGTCTTTCGCCTGTAGCGATGCTCCCGGCATTATCGCCATTCTTAAAGTCTGTTGCCTCAAAGGTGAACCCAAAAGGAGTTGGGTCTGGCTCGCCGTAGGTTTTGGTAGCAGCGGTAGCGTGCACATGCAGGGGAGCCTTCGCAATGTACAGCCAGCCGGCAGTGCTAGTAATATCGTAATGGGGGGCCGTTACACCAGTTGTCACTACACTAATGGGATAAGATCCTTCCGGACTCGGACTGGCTGGACTGGATGTGGCAGTAGTAGTATATGTCGGAGTACCGCTCACAGCTCCCGTCATCAGCCCATCGCTCAACTTAAATCCGCTGTAAGTGGATGTATAACCGTATGTGGCAGGGTCTGGGTCTGTACCATACGTAATGTACTGAGCGTCTGCGGTAATGGTAAGCGTCGCTTTCTGCAAAGTGAGCTCCTGTGGCAATGAAGCAGCGGCAGCGTAGTTACCACCTCCTGACTGCTTAGCCGTGAGTCTTACCGCCGGGGTGTTAACCGCTGATCTGACGATGGCCATCGAACCTACTATTTCTACCCTAGCCGCATCACTTGACTCGTAATAAACCGGTAGCCCGTTATCGGAAATAGCAGCAGGAAGATGAACTCCGTCAAATTTAAGCGTATCGCCATAAGTGACTGTTCTTTCAGTTGACGTTAAAGTCCACGAGATGGTCGGTGCGACCGCATCAACGTTGAGCGTCATAATTACCGGAGGTGCGTCTGCATAGTTATTGTTACCTGCCTTAGTGGCCGTTATGAAGGACGTACCTACACCCACAATAGTGAGTTGAGCACCCGCACCGGTACCTGTCACTCTGGCCACGCTTGGGTTACTGGATGTGTAAACAATATCGGTAGTGGTTAGCTTCGTCCCGCTTGTTATATCGCTGCACGCAGGGCTAAACTGGGCATCGCCATAATATTTCTGCACTG
>BNXR01000217.1 GCA_025999735.1 Bacteroidia bacterium
AGACTTCGGTGTAGTTGGACATTTCTGCCCAGACTTCGGAATTGTTTTGCCAAAAATACTGAAACTCACGGAGCATCCTATCCATATCCAGCGAACCATCGCTTTTTTGCCATTGCCATTCGGGCTCTGGAATAGCAAGTTGAGGACCATAAGTCATCTGTCGTGCCAACACCTCACGGTAGATAGGGTTAGCGACTTGGGGCGTACCATTTACGATAGTTACCAAACCAAGATCCAAGGCGAGGCGAAATCCATCACTATCAGCTAATTGCATGTCAGGTTCGCCGGTCATGAGAGTCTCCATCACCTTGCGTATTCGTGGATCTTCTAAGCGGTAAGCCAACGCATCCAAATGTGTTTCACGTGCCAAAATTATCTGCTGACGCGCCTCCTTTATATGGTCAAGAGTGACGGTTTCCGTGCTATCTTGCTCCAAAATACGCATAGTCGCCCGCATAAACAACGAATTAACAATCCACGGTTGCCCCTGCGACTGCTCATAGACGTAATCCAAGGCCTCCTGCGTGATTTGCTGTCCGTTTTCAGCTGTTCGTTGAGCAAATAATTTGGCAATGTCCTCGTTATGAAAATTGGATAATACAGCAGAATCCGCTTTGATATTGAACGGTGAGCCGGGGTTGGGTGCTATGCCGCCTTTTGACTGAGTGATGTAATCTTTCAAGTCGCGCATACCCACTAAGACAATGGAAATAGGAAACTTGCCCACACCTCGACCGGCAAAACCATCGCGCAACTGCCGCAAAAAACTAATCATAGTCTCACCTTCCAACACGTCCACTTCATCAAAAAGGACAATCAACGGTTTTGGAGCGACTAATGCAGACCAATTACTTAGAATATTACCTAAAAAAAACAATGGGTCTTCACTGCTGATTGTTGGTACAGGTAAGTCATATCTTTTAGCCCAAGCTTGAATAGCACTACAAATTGTTGGCATAGCCTTTTCCGGATCTGATACTCCTTGACAAGTTTCAACACTCACGTAGCAAGCAGCCACTTCACCTGCCCCATTCAATTCTCGTGCCCAACTTTGCAGAAAAGTGGTCTTACCCGTTTGCCGTGGTGCGTGAAGTACCCAGTAGAGTTGGTCGCTGATGTAGCGGTGTAACTGTGCTCCCACAAGGCGTTCTTCCGGTGGCAACATGTAGTGCATATCCGGATTACAGGGACCTGTGGTGTTAAAGAAACGTATTTCGCGTTTTGCCATTTTACTATTTTTTATGCTACTGCAAAGGTATTATTTATTTGTTGATAGTATCTTATGCGTCTATATTTATCGCAATCGGCGTTGCTGTAACGGCTATTGCAATATTATTGTTAGACTTCATAATTATTTAATCTTTATCCTTCAACATCCCAACACGATCACTCCCCCCTCTTCTTCCCATTTAATGCGTTCACTCCAAGGGAGTTGCTGCGCATCGGGGCGGCGGTCGAAAATCACTAAATAACAACCAGCTGCGGAGCGATTTTGAGAAGAAAGTGACACGGAAAAACTGTCCTTGTAGCGCAATA
>BNXR01000218.1 GCA_025999735.1 Bacteroidia bacterium
AAAATAACTTTTCTATCGGCTGTGCTTCTTTCTTTTTACGTCCCATTTTTTTTGCATGATTTAAGGTCACTAAAGTAATACTTTTTTTTCATAGCACCTCAAAAAAAGAGTTAGCCATTTTCATTTTTATGCGGTTGTGTGCAATTAAAAATTTTATGCTAACTTTGCACCCGCAAAATGTAAAAAAATGATGAATAATTGCTTATATAGTGGATATCACGCTGCCCGTAAGTTAAAGCAGACGTCACAGAGGCTGCAAAACCCCGGAGAAGTTTGTTATTCTAATGCCGTTGGTTTTAATCAACGGTCTATGTGTCATTTTACCCCCCATGTATAACTTGCTTGTTATCAGTAAGTTATAGCCTTGTTTTAAAGTATTTCTTTAAGGATTTTGTTGGTCGTATTAGGATATTTTTTACCCTTATGCGGCTTTTTTGCGTGGCGGTTGGCGTGTTTTTATGGATTTGAGATTTGGTTTTTTTTCAAATAGTAATAATAATTAAAAAAAGTTTTTATGAAAAGAACAGTATTTTTTTTGAGTGCTATGGCACTTGGGTTATTGGTCAGCGCATCTGTGAGTGCGCAGGCAAAGAAGGCTGCAGCACCTGCACCTGCACCTAAGGCTATCACGAGCCTTACGGGAAAAATCCCGTCAGCAACGCTTTCTGTGAAGTTGAGGGCCGGTGAAACTGAGGTAGCGACCGGTTCGCTGTCAAATGGCAGCTTTACGCTTGCACTACCGGCAACGCTTAAGCCCGGACCCGACACGTTCCTTGACCCAATCACAAGTTGGGCAAAGGGTGAGGAGGTGAAAATCAGTGCTCCCACAGCCAAGTTTTGGCGGTATATGGCACCATTGCAGGTCTATCTTGGTGAGACTCTATTAGGTTCTGCCAGCTACACTGACAGTGGAGAGGAAATGGAAACTTCCCTCTATCTTGTGTATGTAGATAAGGATGTTACCGTAAAAGGTTCAGTGGAAGGGTGTGCTTATGACCTGACTTTGAAAAAAGGATGGAACAAAGCTTACCAAAAGGGTTCAGCATTAAACACAACCACAGAACCGAAAGGATTGAAGTGGGTTTTTACGGTTAATAATTAAAAATTAACTAAAAAACCAAATCGAAAGAAATCCCTGCTGTGAGGCGGGGATTTTCTTGTGCGCCGTGCGTGATAAGTAACTTTTATCAGATTTTTATCTTTGAGAACCAACAACTTATCAAGTTCTTTTTTTCTTATGATTTTTTGCATACCCCTATTTTTTTACGCTGTAAAAATACTAAAATTCCTCAAACTTCACAATATTTGCAAGTTTGAGGAATTCTGTGTTGAAGTAGCATTTATTAGTTGCCAAAGTATTTCATCGTCAGCACAACGTTTTGACACTTGGCGTAGCTAGCGGTTCATTGCTGTTCGGACGGTCGACAAACTTGCAAATTTATACAAATGTTTCTGCGAGCTACACAGCCGCTCGCGCCAAACCGCCCCGTTATAGGCAGACTTTATATTAT
>BNXR01000219.1 GCA_025999735.1 Bacteroidia bacterium
AAAGTCGCGCCAGCAGGGCTCCTGTCGCCATCTAATTTTTAATCGTCGTAGTGTCCGGCGGCGGTAAGCACGAGGACTACGATTTTATCGTCATCTATTTCATATACGAGCCGGTGCTTGTCGGTGATTCGCCGCGACCACTGTCCTGCGCGGTTGCCGCTCAAGGGTTTTGGCCTGCCTGTGCCCGTGCGAGGATGCTCGCGGAGTTCGCCGAGCAGTTTCTCTACCTTGCTGTATGCCGTAGGATTGGACTTTTTGTGGAGTGCGATATCTCCTCTTGCCTGCGCAGTGAAATCTAATTTGTACATCATAGCGAGTCTAGAAAAATTTGTAGTTCCTCAGCGGTACTCACTCTTGTAACCATCCCTTGCCGTGCTTGCTCCACTGCTCTGTCAATCTTTGCGTGCATGGCGGGTGTGAAGTAGGCTTCCACTTCCTCATCGGTTTGGTCGGGGTCGTCATCATCTTCTACCTCGTTTACTGCTGCACTCTCAATGGGTGCAAGGCGGTACAACTGATTATATCCGCGTTTGATAACGATTCGTTCGCCAGCGTCGGCTAAATCAAACATCGTATCCAAACGAGTACGAAAATCACTGCTACTTACTATTGTTGCCATATTGTTTTTCTTTATATGTTTCAGGTGCGAAGGTAAATAAAGGATTTGTACTAACCAAGTACTTACTCATCTTTGTTGTCTTGAACCGTGATTTTGTCAAGATGAAAGGATTTTTCAAGATTAATTGTTTCATCTCTTTCCTTCCTCTTTCATCTTGCTCATCTTGTAAATCTTATTAAAATTGTGGTTCAAAACAATATCTTATGTAAATCCTGGTTCAAGACTATTAATCTTATTAAAATCATGGTTCAGACTATTAGGGGACACGGCTTGCAAAGTCGCGCCAGCAGGGCTCCTGTCGCCATCTAATTTTTAATCATCATAGTGTCCGGCGGCGGTAAGCACGAGGACTACGATTTTGTCGTCATCTATTTCATATACGAGCCGGTGCTTGTCGGTGATTCGCCGCGACCATAGTCCTGCGCGGTTGCTACTTAGGGGCTTGGGTTTGCCTATACCTATACGTGGATGCTTCTCAATGTCAAGCAGCAACCGCATTACTTTTTTGTATGAGCCGGGCTCCGACTTTTCCAAAAGGTCTATGTGTCGCTGTGCAAGCGGCATTATCCGAATATCATATCCCATAACGCGACTCAAAATAATTTGTGATTTCTGCCTTGCCGTGCAGAGTTATTCCCTTGCCCTGCTTTGCTTCTTCCAACGCTACGTCTATTTCCGCCCGCATTGCGGGTGTGAAGTAGGCTTCCACTTCCTCGTCGGTTTGGTCGGGGTCGTCATCATCTTCTACCTCTTCTACTGCTGCACTCTCAATGGGTGCAAGGCGGTACAACTGATTATATCCGCGTTTGATAACGATTCGTTCGCCAGCGTCGGCTAAATCAAACATCGTATCCAAACGAGTACGAAAATCACTGCTACTT
>BNXR01000220.1 GCA_025999735.1 Bacteroidia bacterium
TAATCCTTGCACCAAATATCTTTTGTTCCTTTGAGAAATTTGTGCGGAACGTTGTGCTTATCCAAAATGGCAATCAATTTATTACAAGTTTCGGGATGCTTTTCTTGCAATAATTCGGACAAATAGACAACTTGGTGTTTATTTTTTAATATTTTATCCTGATTATTAGTTACTTTTATTTCTTCTAAGCTCTCTACTATCGGGTTAATATTTTGTTCGGATTGTTTCAAATAGTGAAAATATTTCACTCTAAAACTTGGGTAATCGTTAACTAACAACGCTTCACAAAGTTTTTTATGGGGTTCAATTTTGTTTTTTTTACACATTTCTTCAAATATGATATATTTCCCTTTTGTTCCCAAAGAAAATTCGTTGATATATTCTTTGCTTAATTTCTTTTTGAATTGAATTTCTAATCCATTACTTATCTTTTGCAAGATTTTTTGCTGTTTGGCTTGAGTGTGTTCTCTACTTACAAGCTCATTCATTAAATGCGGCAGATTTTTTTGCTGCTTTAATTTTAATATTCCTTTATAAACGAGTGGACTGATTCCAAGCAACCCGATTATGGTTCCGATAATAAATTCGATATTCATATTTTGTTGTTTTATGTTTTTATAACGCCGCAAATGTACATAAGAATTGCGAATTTCCAAGCGCGTAAGTGAAAAATAAACCACATTGGTCTCGTTGTCTGTTATTTTTCACCATTTATTTTACCTTTTTTTATATTGTTTAGAATCTATATCAAATCCATTTAATTGTGGGACTTCTTCGAATTTTCTATTCGCTTCATTTGTCTTTTTATTTGAGCAAATGTCACCTTCGAATAGCAATGTGCTGGCAATAAGGTTCCTACCTCCCTTAAGTTTTCCCTTTTCAATTTATCCTGTTTCATCTTGTAAGCTGTTTATTTTTAATATTTTAGAGGTAACATTACAAAAGTACAATATTAAATGCCTTATGGTATTAATATTGACGTTTCCTTCCTATACCTACCGGCATAGGTGTGCGAACTGGTTCCTCCCGATCATCGTCATTATCGTCATCATTATCAGGAGTTTCCCATAGAACCAAAGACTTGTAAGGAACGGTCTCGTCTATTTGAAACTTTACTTGGCACCCTACTGCTTTATTATCTATCACATCTGAATAATAATACTGTCTGATAGATTCGCCATACAGTTTCGCTCTACCTGAAATGCTGTTCACATAATCTATTTGTGATTTTGTTTGCTCGGACAAGCGTATAATGTTAGGATAACTGTCATATTCTTCTTTGAACGACTGGATAGCACTCATCAATTGATAATCCCAATCATTCCATGTTGTAAGACAAATTGTTAATTCTATAGGTAAGAGATAACCATTTTCGGACATGAAGTCGTATAAACTATTGACAATGTCATCCACTTTAGGTTGAGGAATGAGGATATTGCAATCTGTCAACTTCTTATAGATATGTTTTCGTAAATCGCTATCTCCCAATGTTGCATTAC
>BNXR01000221.1 GCA_025999735.1 Bacteroidia bacterium
CTTTTAAATGTTGGGAATAAGTCATCAAATCAATCTTTATTTCGTCTTCGTTCAACGACTTGATAATGGTTTCTTTAACAAATTCTGCATCCAATTTTGTGTTCAGAAAAACATTACTGATTGTGCGGGGAATGTTCTGATATTGTTTGCTTTCAATGAGAGCATATTTGCGAAAATCCTTTTGCAGTTCCTTATTGTTGCCGTAAAGTATGTTGCGAAATTCCTCATAACTACTGATAGTGCGTGTGTAGCTAATATTTTTGCCAAAACTGTCGCGAATTTTTTCCCAAGTTTCAAATGCTTTGCCCTCGCTGTCAATAAAATGAGCTTTGTTGTAGGCAGAATCGAAAAAACGAAATGCCACTCTGCCTTGCGATTTGAAGGTCAGCACACAGAAAGCACTGTTGTCGGTTTGCACTTCGTAAATAATAAACGAGTTTTGGTACGGAAAATAATACTCGCCATACAGTTTTTGCCCATCTTTTATTCCAAGTTTTCTTGTGTCGGCGTTGTAAAAAAACAAAATGGTACGCAACAAAGTACTTTTACCAACGCCCTGTGTACCAATAAAATGTACATTGCCATCAAGATTAACTTCGGCATAAGGCAACGATTTATCGGCAGAATTTATGAAGATTATTTTATTCAGGTATTTCATTGATTTTATATCAAATTATAATTATTTTTTCATTATTGAAATCAATATGTTCATTGTGCGAAATATATCCGAGTTGATTACTAACACATTGCGTTTTGCCAATCACGCGGTCAATATTACGGTGCGAATGTCCATAAATCCAATAATCAATTTTGCTTTCGGCTATGTAATCGCCTAATTCGGTAGTAAATGCGCCATTAATGCGGCTACCTGCAAAATCGGGCGAAGATAGCGCAAACGAGGGAACGTGGTGCGTTACAACAACTATTTTTCTGTCATTTGGCGTATTCGATACGGTTTTGCGAATAAAATCAAAACAACGCTCGTGCTCTTCGTTAAAAACATTGTAACTAAATCGTTTGCCTTTGTACATTATTCTGTAAAAATCATTTACTCCTTTTTCGGTAATATACGCATCAACCATCGGGATTTTCGACCAAAGCGTAGAAACCAAAAAACCGACATTATCTCTTTGAACAACAGCATTATAATACACTTTTACATTGGAGCGGATTGTCATAACCAAGCCATCGGGAATATCTGCCAGATCGAAATAGGTATAAAGTTCGTGATTGCCGATTGCCACAATGGTTTCGCGGAAATTTGCCGACACATAATCCCAAAAATCGGCATACTGCGCGTATTCAGCCAAATAGCCAATGTCGCCTGCCAACACAAGCACATCGCCCACAGGTTGCAGCGGGTTTTCTTTTAGAAATTTCCTGTTTTCGGGAAACTCTAAATGGAGGTCGGAGGCGTATTGGATTTTCATTAACCTACTGCTTTATCACCAGATTCCTCATTCCGCTTTGCTCCATTCGGAATGACACTTACCACT
>BNXR01000222.1 GCA_025999735.1 Bacteroidia bacterium
CGGGACGCATGACCCATATTTGATATGGGTATCGGAGATTATCCTACAGCAGACACGGGTGGCACAGGGGATGGATTATTACAGGCGTTTTATAGCTCGTTTCCCTGATGTGCAGGCGTTGGCGACTGCGGACGAGGAGGAAGTTTTGCTCTATTGGCAGGGTTTGGGGTATTACAATCGGGCGCGAAATTTACATGCAGCAGCTAAGGAAGTTGTGAGTATTTATGGGGGAAAATTTCCGAAGGATTACCAATCAGTGCTTTCCTTAAAGGGGATAGGCAGCTATACGGCAGCGGCTATCTGTTCGTTTGCGTGGAACGAGCCTTATGCCGTGTTGGATGGGAATGTGTATCGGGTGCTGTCGCGTGTTTTCGGAATAGACCTCCCCATAGATAGTGGAGAAGGCAAGCGGTATTTCTTGGAACTTGCCACCCAATTGTTGGACATAGAGCAGGCAGCGATTTACAATCAGGCTATCATGGATTTTGGTGCACTCCAATGTGTGCCCTTGTCGCCGAATTGTGTAGTGTGTCCATTGAATGAACGGTGTATTGCTTGTGGTAGTGGAAGGGTAAATGAATTGCCGGTAAAAAAAGGGAAGGCGGTGGTAAAAAATCGTTATTTTAATTATCTGCACATCCGCTATAAAAGTCAGGATAGCCTTTATCACGTTTTATCGAAGCGCATGCAAAAAGATATTTGGCAAAATCTCTACGAATTTCCGCTAATAGAAACAGTAGAGCCGATGGAATATGAGGAATTGGCAATGACACAGGCGTTTAAGGACATTTTGGATATGTTGGGGGGGGGGATATTGGGGGAAACAATGAATTTGTAGTGCGTGGTTTGCCGACAGCGATGAAGCATGTGTTATCACATCGGGTGATTTATGCAAAATTTTATGAGCTTGAAGTCGTGAAAACTGCTGAGCCACGAAATTCCGTTCCCCCAATCGCAGATGTTGCACCCTATATATTGGTAAAAGAAGAAGATTTGGGACGCTATGCCGTTTCGCGGTTAATAGAGAGGTATATGGAAAAATGTCTGAATTTTTAGCAATATTATTAATACAACTCACCGTCTCTTCAGCGGAGTTGTTTAGTTAGTATGCCCGGATATGCTTCGTGTCAACTTCGAGTGTATCACCTTTTTGGCGGAGAATACCTATTCCTAATTCACGTGCTTTTTCGAGTACTTCCAACTCAAAGGACAAACTGCCGATGCCTAAATAGATGGTATAGTCCTTGTACATAGGGAAAAGGGTACGAAAAGTCGGTAGCTTTTTAGAAACAAGCTGTTCCAGATGTTTTTCACTTGCTTTACACTTTATCTCTATGAGGGCCACTGAAGTGCCGTTGTAGAGGACAATGTCAAATTCAGCAGCGATTTTCTTATTGTCTTTATTAAGATTAGTACTTATTTCATCGTAATGTTGACCGGCAAACATCATCTTTTCGGCTAAGGAGCTGGCAAATAATTCTTCTGCAGCC
>BNXR01000223.1 GCA_025999735.1 Bacteroidia bacterium
GATAACTTGTCTGTGGGAACCTTTAAACAAAAAGTTTTTCTCGGCCATAAAGATACACTGAAGGTCGTAGTGGCTGAGTTAGAGGGATATGCGATGAGCTCTACTCGTGCGTGTGAATTGTCTAAACAACTGGATGCCAACCAACTGAAAATAGA
Source organism: Bacteroidia bacterium (assembly GCA_025999735.1). Lineage (GTDB taxonomy): Bacteria > Bacteroidota > Bacteroidia > Bacteroidales > Marinifilaceae > JAISHE01. The sequence goes on from BNXR01000223.1 coordinate 156, forward strand.
GCATCGCTTCTTTGACAAGAGTGTTCCTAGTGCGGGTATCGCATGGGAACAGTTGACGGTAGAGCAAGCAGCGACAGACTGCCACCTGATTATTGAGACCCTGAAAGAGCAACTCTATCCTCACTCAAAATGGGTCTCTACGGGTATTAGCAAGGGGGGACAGGCGACCATCATGCACCGCTATTTTTATCCTGAAGACGTGGATGTGAGCGTTCCATACGTGGCACCATTAAATCTGGAGCGAATAGACCCACGCATAGAAAAATTCTTAAATAAAGTGGGCACTCAAAAACAGACTCTAACAAACTTCGTGTTTGAGCCGGGGGGGGAGACTGAAAATTGTTCGTGGCGGGTGCGGGATTTTCAGAAACTTTGCTTTACACATAAAACAGTTTTACAGAAGATGTTAGAAGACGAAGCAGGGAAGAAAGGGTACGAATTTCAACTTGTCGGCGGATTTGAAAGAGCAGTAGAACTCATCATTTTAGAATACAAATTCGCTTTCTGGCAGTATAGCGGCGAGTGTAGCACCATCCCGATAGGGAGTAGGGATGCTGCGGATGAAGAGAACCTGCGGGAAGTTTTTGAACATTTAATTCGTATTTCTCCACCCTCATTTTTTGCAGACAGTGATATCACGAAAATGTACCCATTTATGTATGCTGCTTATACAGAGTTGGGCTTCTATGACTACAAAAAAAAGCATTTCAAGCAATATTTAAGCAAAGACGTCCCCAAACAGGGAAATATTACATTTGATTTCGCTTTACCAAAAGGAATTGCGCTCAAACCGTTCAACAGGGCGCAAATGAAAGCGGTGAGAAAGTGGTTACAGACGGATGCCGATAAGATTCTTTTCATCTATGGGGAAAATGACCCTTGGAGTGCTACGGCGGTTGATTTGAAAATGAATAGTAAGTGCAGTAAATATGTGAAGGGAGGACTAGGACACGCCTGCCAAATAAAGGATTTTGAAGCCATCACACGACAGGATATTTTAGATACATTAAAAGAGTGGTTACGTTGATTTACTGCTATATGCAGTGATTTTAGCACCGTTCTCAAAGACATGGAAGAAACAGAATCATTCAAAAATTTAAACATCAGCAAGCCGATACTGAACGCCTTGGACGATGCGGGATTTGAAATACCGACACCGATTCAACAAGCCGTGTTTCCGGTGGTACGTGCAGGCAAAGACCTCATCGGAATTGCGCAAACAGGCACCGGCAAAACGCTTGCCTATTTGCTCCCTATCCTGATGAAACTGCATTATGCGCAGGGCAATTACCCACGTACATTGGTGATTGTGCCAACACGAGAGTTA
>BNXR01000224.1 GCA_025999735.1 Bacteroidia bacterium
TGCGAATTAAACAGAAAATATATAGGGATTGACATAAGTCCAGAATATTGTGAAATGGCAAAACAACGTGTAAAACTAATAGAAATGCAACCAAGATTAGCACTTGAATATTAGAAAAGTTGCAATTTTTTAAATATGGCAGCAATATCAATAAATAATATAAACATTTCATACGGGAAAGTTAGGGCATTAGAAAACATCAGTTTTGAGGTGCAGCAGGGCGAACTTTTCGGCTTGATTGGTCCGGATGGGGCAGGCAAAACATCGTTGTTCAACATTCTCACTACCTTGCTCCTTGCCGATTCGGGCGAGGCTACCGTGGACGGATGGGATGTGATTCGCGATTACAAGGAAATCCGGATGCACATCGGCTATATGCCCGGACGTTTTTCGCTGTATCCCGATTTGTCGGTTGAAGAAAATCTGAATTTTTTTGCTACGGTTTTCAACACGACCATCGAGGAAAACTATTCTTTGGTAGAAGATATTTACAAACAAATAGAACCTTTTAAAAAACGGCGAGCGGGCAAATTGTCAGGCGGTATGAAACAGAAATTAGCCTTGTCGTGCGCTCTGATTCACAAGCCGACAGTACTGTTTCTCGACGAGCCTACTACCGGCGTTGACCCTGTTTCACGCAAAGAATTTTGGGATATACTCAAGAAACTGAAACAGCAAGGCATCACTATCTTTGTTTCTACACCTTATATGGACGAAGCCTCGCTCTGCGACCGCATTGCCTTGATACAACAAGGAAAAATAATGTCGATTGCCACGCCAACACAAATTATTGCACAACACGCCGCCCACATAAAGCCAAAGGACGATGCAACGGCTGGACAGCGTTTGGAAGAATGTTTTATTTATTTAATGCAGCAACAAGGATGAATGTCATAGAAACAATAGAGTTGAGCAAGCAATTCGGCGATTTCACAGCCGTTGACAGCATCAGTTTTTCGGTATTGCGCGGTGAAATTTTCGGATTTCTCGGTGCCAATGGTGCAGGCAAAACAACTGCCATGCGTATGTTGTGCGGACTGAGCAAACCGACTTCGGGTAAGGCAACGGTAGCAGGTTTCGACGTGGCGCGACAATCAGAAGATATCAAGAAAAATATCGGCTATATGAGCCAAAAGTTTTCGCTTTATGAAGACCTGAAAGTGTGGGAAAACATCCGCCTGTTTGCAGGAATTTACGGGATGAAAAGACCGGAAATAGCTCGGAAAACAGATGAAATGCTGGATACACTCGGCTTTATGGATGAAAAAGAAACAATGGTGCGCGAACTACCATTAGGCTGGAAACAGAAACTCGCCTTTTCGGTAGCCATTTTTCACGAGCCGAAAATTGTCTTTCTTGACGAACCGACCGGAGGCGTTGACCCTATCGCCCGCCGCCAATTCTGGGAACTGATTTACAAGGCGGCAGAAAAAGGTATAACCGTCTTTGTAACAACTCATTATATGC
>BNXR01000225.1 GCA_025999735.1 Bacteroidia bacterium
CGATGAATGGGTTCAAAATGAAACGAACGTGGATTACACCCAGTGGTCGCCTATTCGGGTGATGGAAAGGCGTATGACTGCCGATAATCCCTATTTGGGTATATGGTCGGGAACCGATGGCGCCAAAAAACTGTATGTAGGCATTGGAGTGTGCAATGATTTCATCAATAGGATTGATGGAGTAAGCGACATGTCCTCCTCTGAAAAAGCCGACTGGAAAGCGCAGGCGAAGTTTCTGAAAGCCTATTATCACTTTCTGCTGTTGCGGCAGTACGGTCCCATCGTGATTATGGATAACGTCGTATCGCCCAACGATGACCTGTCAAGTATGTACGTACCGCGCAGTAAAATTGACGACTGTTTCAACTATATCGTCAAGACATTAGATGAAGCCATACCCGATCTTGCTATGAGAAGGGAAGGTGTTGACCTGGGGAAGATAGACAAGTTGGGAGCCTCAGCCATCAAAGCGCGGGTGTTGCTCTACAGGGCAAGTCCATTCTACAGCGGCAACGACGATTACAGCACTTTCAAAGATGGGGATGGACAACCGTTTTTTCCACAGGACAATCCCGCTACCACACAAACCAAATGGCAGGATGCGCTCACAGCCATCAACGAGGCCATCACGCTTTGCGAATTAAACTCAGTGGCGATGTATAAATACGAAAAAAGGGTGCTAGGGGTGGACCAGGAAGACTTTGATGCCAACCCTAAAATGCAGACCTATTATGATTTGAGGATGGTAATCTGCGACCGATGGAACAAGGAACTGATTTGGGGAAACTCCAATGTTACCGCGAATAACCAGGATATATTTACCGATGGAAATATCATGATTCAGAGCGGGCTTGGGCATCCGGCAGCCCTAGGCTGGAATAGTGTAGCCTATTCCTCACAGAGCTTGGGTGCCAGCTACAAAACTCTGGAAAGGTACTATACCCGAAACGGGCTTCCCTTGAACGAAGACATTACATTCGATGACGCTACCAAGCATATTATAACGCTGACTCCAGGTCCGTCTGATTTGGACTATTCCTGGACACGCGGTATCCTGCAACCCGCCGAAGAAACAATTAATCTTTATCTGAATAGGGAGATGCGTTTTTATGCCAATGTCGGTATCACCGGCGGCTATTGGCGGGCATACAGTTTCCGCATCCCCACGAAATTCTATTATAACACAGCGGGTGGAAATCAAAGTGCACAGCCTGCTAATGCCTTTTGGACGGCTATCGGGGCGCAAAAACAAGTAGAGCCAACCAGTATGGCCGGTGAGCCACGGGTCGTAACACTCTATCCAACGCCGATTATCCGTCTGGCGGATTTGTATCTGATGAAAGCCGAAGCACTCAACGAGACACTGAGCACTCCCACTACCGAAGTGTATGAAGCTGTCAACAAAATACGTAGAAGAGCGGGTATTCCAGAAGTACAAGATGCCTATACCGGTTCCTTTGTGAC
>BNXR01000226.1 GCA_025999735.1 Bacteroidia bacterium
TTAATTATGCCACAAAGGTACAACAATATTATTCAAAAACAAATTAAACAGTAAAAAAATACGGATTTGTAAATGTAGGGGCAGACCTGCGTGTCTGCCCTGATGGCGCACACGCAGGTGCACCCCTACCATAACATGCCCCTACGCACGTAGAGACGGGGCATGCCCCGTCTCTACAAATTCCCGCTCGGTAATGCATACATATCCTCAAAAATGCGTAAATTAACCAAATATACCGATAAGCGAAAAATGCCAAGCGTGTAAAATGAGTAAAGAATTACAAAAAGAGGAAAAGAAGTCGGCGGCGGCGGAACTGAAGGAGACATATCTTCAGCAAATGAAGCCTTTGCTTTCTAAAACTGTCACAAAAACCACAGACGAAGGAGAAATAGTAGTCAAATTTAGCAGAAAAGGAAATAAACATCTGTATTCTGACACTTTGGGGAGGGCTAAGGGACTAAAAAAAGATGACCTAAATGAATTAGACAAAGCATTGCGAGAATCTGATTTTGTAAAATCATCTCCGATAACCAAAGCACGGAAAGATGATATTACAAAGTTTTATTATTTCAAGGATAAGAACAAGGCATTGTACTTATAATGTAGCGGAAGAAGTAAAAAAAGGTAAGATACACAGATTCTTATACTCTATAACCGATTTGATAAAATAAAAAAACGGCGGTCAACCACTTAGACTCAAGGTCAGTTCAGTAACTTCCGCCGATTTAATTATGTCGCAAAGGTACAACAATATTATTCAAAAACAAATTTAATAGTAAAAAAATACGGATTTGTAAATGTAGGGGCAGACCTGCGTGTCTGCCCCTAGCATATCAAACAATTTTAATCCGTATAAATATCTACCCGGTAACGCTTTCTGCTGGTGCAGATACGGTATATGTCCCTGTGCCGTTGGCGGATGCCAAGGGATACAATTTTACAGTCTATTCTACCGACGTTCACGGGAACCGTTCTTTGCCTGCCACCGGATTTGGCACTTCCTACGGGGCAATGTATGAAAGTTCATTGAGCCAGCCCGTGAGTCGCGTTTCGCTCTCCGAAGAAGGCGGATTGGTACAATGGGCAGTGAAAGCAGATGGGTTGTTCAGCAATGAAGTTCGCTATCGGAAAAATGGCGGTCTTGACACAGTCGTTACAACGCTGGCTGATTCCAATACTCTCTTGCCGAATGTACAAACGGGCTCCAAAATGACTTACCGCTCTTCGTTTCTGCCTGAACCGACTGCCGTTGATACTTTTCATTCGAATTGGTGGGAATACGCAACCCCATTCCCCCTAGAAATTCTATTGGATAAAACCAAAATGCTGGCGCTTTCCTGTTCGTCTGAAGATGTCGGAGACGGAGGTGGTATGCAAATGATACTCAACGATAATCCGACCAGGTATTGGCATGTTCGAAATGTAGCGCATCCACATTGGGTTATTGTTGACATGGGTAAGTC
>BNXR01000227.1 GCA_025999735.1 Bacteroidia bacterium
CATTAATATTACGGTTATGACAGTAAGAGAGCAGCAAGAGCAGAGCAAGATGGAGCCTTACGCAGAGGCGATGCGTTTTATGCGCAACGCAGAGGAAACATTGCGGAAGACGCGCAAGGAGAACGGCTTTTTCCTTGATGGGAAATACGTGAGCGGTGCTTGTGGCATTGCCTACAAGGGGGTGTTGCACGCAATGGATGCGTGGCTTGTGACAAAAGGTAAACCAATGCTCACCAAACGCGACCAAACCAAAAAGCACCGCGACATCAATATGTACCGAGCAGAAGTGACCAAGTTAGATGGTCGGATGTTGAATTTATTGAACTCTGTGTACAATCTTCTGCACTTGGCGGGTTACTACGATGAAGAATTGGACGCAAGGGCTATACAGAGTGGTTTTGAGCATGCGTACGAAATCATTGCCCGCATCAAGCCCGATGTACCGGAAGAAGAGTTGCAGCAATACATCGAAGCACACACCAAGAAGAAATCTACTCTGTGGGGACAACTATCCTCGTTTATGTTGTTTTGAACTACCCCTACCCGTCATTGCGGGCTTGACCCGCAAATAATCGGGTAGTTGCTTGTGGAATGGGAAAAGTTGTTTACCTTTGCGGCGTAATAGTACAATAAATCATTAACCTAATATTTAATTATCATGGCAAACACTAATTTACCCAACAAAAAGCGCAAGCCGCGTGCATGGTTATACGAAAACGGCGTGAGAAAGCCTTTAGTGTACAAAAAAACATCCGATAGGATTTCGCCGACAGGTATGTATATGCGTACACATCCCAGCATCAAACTAACCGAAGATGAGATACGCTCAGTTCATTTTCAAGGATAAGATATGGACACACGCCACCTTTTGGACACCAATGTCGTTTTGTTTATCCTCGTAGAACACGATGTAAGACGTAGGGTACAGGACATATTGGAGGACTATAATAACGTGTTCTATGTGAGTATGATTTCTGTTGTGGAAATGATGCATTTGGTTAGGGCCGGTAAATTCCGTAAGAAGTGGAAATCACCTGATGAGATTATGCCTGCCCTTGCAGAAGCGAATTTCATTTTGTTGCCCATCAAGCCCGAACATCTTGATATGTATGCAAGATTACAACCCGTAGATGGACACAACGACCCTTTTGACCACATCATTATTTCGCAGGCAATCACCGAGCGAATGACACTCATCAGCAGCGACCGCAAGTTTAAGGAATATGCAAAACAAAAACTAACGCTTATCTTTAATGAGCGTTAGGCGGTTCTTGACAAAATCACTCTGCTCTTGCTGCTCTCTTACTGTCATAACCGTAATATTAATGTGTTTAACCAATCCACAGACCATTTGTAATGGGTGGTACATGGGATTAGGTCTGGTGCAAAGGTAATATATGTTATTGGAATAACCAAATAAATGTAGGGGCGACCCTTGCGGTCGCCCAATGTAGA
>BNXR01000228.1 GCA_025999735.1 Bacteroidia bacterium
TCATTTGAGCGTGTACCGTCATGCGCAGACGGGTATCGTAGGGACCATTTGATAAGAGCTGTATCCAAACCGTCAAATTCATGGGTAGTTTCCCCGTATTCACTAATTTTATCAGCTTAGGTTCTTCCCTTTCAACGATTTGGATGCTCAATTCGCCGATACCTTTAATAATAAGATGGACAGAATCACTTGTAAAGGTGACACTTTCAATGTTATCCGCCAACTTGCCCAAGGTGGGCATCATTTCGGATGTGTCCATTTGTTTGGTCATATCAACCAAAGCTCCCATTTTGTTGAAATCTGACAGAAGGGCATACACGCTATTGGCGTCGCTATCAATTTTAAATACGTTGCTCGTTATTTCGAATGAGGTCATAGTCTTTATTTTAATATACCCTACAGCTTAACCAACTATTGGCAACTGCAGGGTATATCAGGAAATTAAATGTTTTCTAAATTTTTAATAACTCTTCAAATAATCAAAGCAAGCTTTCATGCCTTCGGCTGGAGTATTTGTAAATGCCTCGATTTCAACGATAAAATCTTTGGTACCTGCTACTTCGAGATTCTTAAAAATAGCATCAAAACCGACCATACCACTTTGACCTAATTCTTTATGGTCTTTGATATGCAGAAGTTTAAAGCGTCCCGGATATTGTTTGAACAATTCCACTGGACTTTTTTGGGCCATCACCGTCCAATATACGTCCATCTGGAACAATACTAAGGCGGGATCGGTATGCTCCAACATATAGTTGTACATCGTCACACCTTCCACTCCTCTAAATTCATGTGAATGGTTGTGGTAGCCAAATTCCAATCCTTGCTCTTTGCATTTCTTACCGATAGCATTGAAATAATCGCAGTAGGTTTGTAATTCAGCAAGTTTATCCGGCACTCCAATACCGGCGCAAACAATGTATTTCATGCCCGCAGCTTTGTGGGCAGCAATCATAGCATCCCATTTGGCTAATGACTTAGAGAAATCGTTGCTCGCCACTTCTTTGTCCTCTAATCCGATGAAAGTATGTGACGAGAGCACCTTCATACCGACAGCTTCAATGGCGGCTTTAAATTCTTGCGGTGTTTTGCCGTAGAATTTGCCATCACCATAGCCAGCAGCTTGAATAGTTTGATAGCCAATGTCGCCTAACAGCTTGATAGTGCCATCAAAATCTTTGCCAATTTCGTGGCGCAACGAATACAATTGTACACCAATGGGCTGTTCTAATGTACCGCCTTTTTTGCAGCACTCTGCGCCATCCTTATGGCAACAAGATGCTCCCACTAATAATAAGGGGGCAATAAATAAGGTTTGTAATTTTTTCATGATTTATTAATTTATTATTTTTTATTTTTTAAGAGTATTATTTTTTCTGTATCTGTCGTTTCCGATTTTTCAAAATGGTAGAGACGGGGAGCACCCCGTCTCTACCATGCGACATAC
>BNXR01000229.1 GCA_025999735.1 Bacteroidia bacterium
CGCTGACCGTCACACCTGTTGCGGGACAAAGCAAAGTCTATGGCAGCACCGACCCCACTTACACTTACGAGGTAAGTGGCTTGCAGACAGGCGACGGTACAAGTTTGCTCACGGGCACTCTCACCCGCGACCCAGGCGAGAGCATAGGCACCTACGCCATCACGCAGGGAACGCTTACAGAAACGAGCGGTAACTACGTGCTCACCGTCACGCCGGGCGTGACCTTTGCGATAACACCTGCCACGAGTGACAACACGAAGGTAAGCGCGGTAACGGTGGACGGCACTACACTGCCGACAGACGCCCCCAACTTCTACCTTGCCGACTGTGGCACCACCCTCGTGCAAATCACCGTCACGCCCGAAGAAAGCACCTCGCAAGTGGTGTGGTACGACGGCACGGTGGACAACACCTTCTCTGTTGACATCTCCCGTGCCGACCTTCACGACATCGCCTACACCGTGCGCTCCACCGACGGTAGCGAGCGGAAAGACACCTTGCAAATCGAAAGCCGCTTTACCTTCGCCGCCATCGTGGCTACGATGTACAACAACCTCATTTACGTGAACAACAACCCCGACAACAACGGCGGCTACAGGTTCTCGCACTACGAGTGGTACAAGAATGGGAAGCCCATCGGCATAGACCGGCAGTATTACAGTGTTGGTGACGCGCGCACCGACTTGCTCGACCCCACAGCCGATTACAGTGTCGCAGTGACCACCGAAAGCATCAACGGTACGACTATTGAGCGGGTATTGCACGTCTGTCCAGACAAGGTGACTTGGGAGCCGATGGCCTCGCTACTGCGCGCCTACCCAAACCCTGTCGCGCAAGGTGCTATGGTAACGCTTGAAAGCCGTGCTACTGATGGCACACCGGTACGTATCTACAACATGAGCGGTGAGCTTGTCGGCGGTGGTCAAACGCACAACGGTGCGCTGCAATTCACCGCCCCACAGGCCGCCGGCATCTATGTGCTCACCGTGGACGGCGAAACAGTAAAGGTGTTGGTGGAATGAGACGTAGAATGTAGAAATGTAGGGGCGCACCTGCGTGTGCGCCCAATTGACGCAGCGTATCGAAGGCAGAGCCGAACCTTTTGTTCGGGTATGCTGAGATAGCAAGGAAATAGCCCTTTGGGCAATGTAGGAATGGAGCAATTAAGGAAGATAGCAAGGGAATATATCGCTGGCGCGGCTTTGCAAGCCGTGTCCTGCACCGGGGTTTATCTTGAACCACGATTTTGTCAAGATTATCAGGATGACCAAGATAATCAATTCTCTTTCATCTTGTAAATCTTGTAAATCTCATTAAAATCATGGTTCAGACAATGTAACCTCAGTCCATCAAATTTCATATAGAGATATATAGTTAAAACGTGATATATCAACTTATTACCGAAAAAAGTATTTTGAAAATTTCTTGTTATTTATAGTAATAT
>BNXR01000230.1 GCA_025999735.1 Bacteroidia bacterium
ACGAGGAGTTACACAGGGATTCCCAATTGCGGGACTTTGAGACAACGACAGACCTTCCCGCCATCGTATATGGCGAAACCGATATTGTTGACGATGCAGGTAATTTTATTGCTCACAGGCGACTGAAAGTCCTCAAAAAACTGAACTGGCGTAGCTTTAAACAAGGTATGCTCGTTTCTCATCAAGCCTTTTTTGTACTGCGAAAAAAGGCGGTGCAGTATGACCTCAAATACAAGTATTCATCAGATGTTGATTGGTGCATCCGCTGCATGAAAGCAAACCAACATCTGCCCTTTCTGAACACCCACCTCATACTTATTGATTATCTCAGCGAGGGCATGACCACACAAAATAGAGCGGCATCCCTACGAGAACGCTTTCATATCATGTGTCACTATTACGGGACAAGCGGTACCATCGTGAGGCATCTTTGGTTTGCGATGAGATCCTTTTTGCCCTCTCTGGGCAGATTCTTAGGCCGATTACCGGGCAGATTTCTATGCTGATTTTTGAGTCAATTTTGAAAAATCTCATCTATTCATAAATTTTGATTTTTCTCTTTTTCTTCGTCTTCTTTATATTTTGCTGACAAATAGGCGAGCATTTTACTAAAAGATTCCATCGCCTGCTGCGTGGGAGCACTGATGACCTTGTTTTGCAATTTTAATAGCAGGTAGCCGTACAATCCGTTCAGTGCAATTTCCACATCTGACATTTCTTGGGCTGCCAACGATTTGGAACGGAACTCGAGTAAATTGTTCGCTGCCCTTGTGACAACTTGATAATAGCCGCTATCATGCACTTGTTGCAACAAATAAAAATGCAACTCCGTCAATTCATTCACATTATTTTTCAGTATCTGCAAATGCCCTTTCTCCTCTACACGTTCCAGTTTCATCATCTCTATGAGGTTGTCGTACCAGTCATAAATTTCTTTGCGCGTAGCTTCGTCCACCTCATAATGCCGAATAATGTGCTCTTCAACATTTTTCATGTCTAATGACATCCCGCGAAGCATATCTTCCAATTGCCACATATATAATATGTATTCGCCCATATTATCTTTTTTCTTTTGGCGCGCTATCAGCATATATATCTTTTTATTTTCAATTTCAACTGCCCATTTTCAGTTGCTCAATCATCCGTCTGTCTCGCTTGGTAGGTCTGCCAACACCACGGTCTCGACGCTCAAACCCGAAAGCACTCGCTGCTTTCAACAAAGCCAGCACTTCCTCAGGAGTAGTATCTTCCACAAAATCGACTGTCAAGGGTGCCGCCATTCGTTTGTCGGAAAGTCCTTTTACCAGAAATGTCCGCTCAATCGGAGCCATCCTCACTTTCACGGTATCACCAACGCGAAGTTCCCGTGATGGCTTTACTTTCAGGCCTCCAATGCTCACATGCCCTTTATTACATTCTTCGGCAGCAATTGGAG
>BNXR01000231.1 GCA_025999735.1 Bacteroidia bacterium
TTCATATCTTTTTCACTTGCTTTACACTTTATTTCTATTAGGGCCACCGAAGTACCATTGTAGAGAACGATGTCGTATTCCCCCTCGAGTTCATCGACTTTCCCTTTGATATTAGTACCTATATGGTCGTAATGTTGACCGGCAAACATCATCTTTGAGGCTAAGGAACTGGCAAATAATTCTTCTGCTGCCGCACCATCACTATTGGACATTCCGCCGATTTGTTTGGCATTCTCTTTGATGAGCCTATCTGTTTCCTGGAACTTCTTGTCTGTCTCCCGAAACTTCTTGTCTGTTTCCTGAAACATTGCCCACACATCCTCAAAGGTTAAACCCATCTGAGGTTGTCGCATCCCTTCTTCATTATCACCACCAAGCAGGCCAAAGAAGGGAAGATAAAAGTGGATGTCAGTGCATCTCATACTTTGCAACAAGCCGTTAAATTGCCGAAAGTGCTGACCTCCGTGCAGTTGAATGATATATGGAAGAGGTTGACGGACGAATCCACCGTGATGGGTTTGCCTGCCTTCACCGATCCAGAAATATACCCTGAAGGGGCGCTAACCCGCACAGATTGGATAGATGAGATATTCCGCACTGGCGTAGCGAAAAATTATGGCATATCGATGTCGGGAGGCTCGGAAGTGCTCAAGGGTTTTGTTTCCTTTTCTTACGGTCGCACGGATGGCTTGCTGTTGAATACTAGGTTACACTTTACCGAAGGCCTGGTTTCAGCAAGCAGGGGCAAGCAATCTCAGTATCCGATTTTACGCCAGTGGCGAAAATCTGCTGACTTTTACCCCGTATAGCGGTTTCGACCCCGAAGTAGGGAATCACGGCATTGACGGCGGTGTGTACTACTTTGAGAACTGCAGCGATGATATGTTTACCGGTCGTCCCCAGGGTCCGTCAGATTCTTATACCTGCGAGTATTTTACCATGGGTGCGAACAACAATTTGGACGTGAATAGCACCTGGCCGGCGATGTATCAGATGATTAACAGAGCGAACAATGTGTTGCGGTACGTACCCGGTATGGATATTTCACAGGAACTCAAAGATAGAGCCATCGGTACGGCACATTTCTTTCGGGCTTTTGCTTATCTGTGGTTAGCCCCTTTTTATGGTGATGGCGGTGAGGCTTATGGCTTTCCGAACGGTGGTATTCCTATCGTAACGGAAAAAACACCTTAGACAAACTTGACGTAGAGCGTCCTCCTTCCGTTTTGGACAATTATGACCTGATTATAAGCGATATGGACAAAGCAGCAGAACTGTTACCTTCCTGGTCGAAGATGGCAGAAGAAGATTATGGTCGTCCCTATAAAACTGCTGCTTGGGCGTTTGGTGCTCGTGCAGCCTTGTATGCTGCGGAATACGAAGCCGATGACCCGAATAATAAATATTATGAAAAAGTGATTGAACTGTGCAACAA
>BNXR01000232.1 GCA_025999735.1 Bacteroidia bacterium
TTTTTTTTGCAATGATAATAATTTAGTACTTTTGCATCCGAAATTAATAAATAATTAAACAGCAATGATTTATACTGAAATTTTTTAACACACTCAAGAGTGGGAATTGCGTATATTTATGAGTATTGTGGCATTATAAACCGACAAACGATAAAAAGGAGAGCACTATGAAAATCAGACTTTTACTAATCACATTGATTTTAACGACTGGGAATTTGTTCGCCCAAAAACTATACATTTGGTGTCCTAAAGAACAAATTGCTACTCCAAGACATGGCTTTTTAGAAAAAGATACAATAGATTTGGTGGTCTTTGACGGAAGAATTTTAACCCCGAAATCAAAAGTTGAATGTACACCAGACGCAACTATCAACAAATTGACAGATTTTATAAGACAAACTTATCCATCAACGACAATAAATATTTTAAGCTCAAATCAATACTATAAAGCCCCAGTTAGTAATAGAATTACTGTCAAAATTGGAATTGCGGCATATCACGCAGCGTTTGGAGCTGACATTAAAGTAGGTATCGGTAGTGTAGGTGGAAATTTTTCTTACGGCATTTTTCCGGAAGGAAAATGGAATGCAATTACAGCGTATGCAGTGAAAATATATGACAACCGGAATGATACTGAGATAAAGGAAGTAAAAGATATATTAAAAACAGCTTCCCGACCAAATATGGGAGGATATATAACAGCAAAGAACATACTGAACTCGTCCTATATTGAAGCTAATCAAGAAATGCTATTTTTTATTGACGAAACATTAATGAAATAACACCACATAACATCGTATTGGCAATAGGCGGGCAGAACGGCTTCGTATCAACAGAATGGCTAAATTCAACTTTCGTTTTTCGTATCAAGTTCAGTGCTAAAATCCCGATATGGGACTTGTTGTAATCTTATTCTACTTTGAGGTTCTACTACGACCCGTACATAAGAATAAGCAACAGCCCCATGCCTCTCATAAGAGAAAGCACGGAACATTATTGCCTACTGTCCTTTATGTACTGAAATTTAGTAGATTTCAAAGTAAGGATAATGCTATAAATGCCTCTATTTCAATAAAACGTAAAAAATTGAGCAGACGTTGTTCAATTTTTTCGCGGGCAAATGTAGATAATTATTTTGAAAAAAGAAGACAAAAAAAATTTGGTTAATTATTTTTTTCCGGTGCTATGAAAAATATCCCGCAATTCTGTATAGTGCAAAATCTTTGTCTTTCATGCCATAATTATTTGTAACAAATCGTTGAATTTTCCCGTTTAGTCTTTCTGCTTTTGCATTGGTATGTTCCCTGTCAAAGAAGTTAATAATCTCTGTTTCATGTTTATCTATCATCTTTACGACTCCCTGTAGCTCCTCTATTTTTGCATCTTCTACTTTATAATACCATCCTTGCAGGTCTCTTTCGATGTATATTCGGT
>BNXR01000233.1 GCA_025999735.1 Bacteroidia bacterium
AGGCCTTAGGCTACCGACAGGCACCATTCGTCCGAAAAAAATCCGTAGTGCCAAAATCGGAAATTTTCAAAAATAACGCGACTGTATCTGTGAGAGTTATGAGCGGATAAGTGCAATGTGGGTTAATAGGTTATTACCTTGTTTTGTAAAGATACTGCTTATAGTTGTTATTTGTGGCTGTATGTATCGGCAAAGGGTTTCTGTTGCCTCAATTTCTTTCCCTTCGGTGGCTGTTATTCTACCTATAAATATTGACACTATACATCATTATAAACCAAATTCCACGAGAAATTGCTGCTTCAGCAATTTTCGTAAGGAGTTCTGAAATTCTGTAAATCAGCGTTGGACAGGTCAACCCTCTGCGAAGCACCTTAGTTTATGTCTGTAAGTCAATTTTGATGAGGTTTGGCGCGCGTTTTTGACCCTTCATTACGACCAACCCTGTAATGACGCCCCTTTCAAAAACCGTGACAAACCGTTTAGTAACGTAGCCGTGTGCGGACGTAGTGGCGGCTTTTGTTTTATGATGATGATGGATTTTGCGGGAAATAACTCAAAATCTTCTTTGATTTTTAGTTATTCTCGCCCCTGGACAGAAAGAGCTCGCCTTAGCGAGATACTTTCTGACCACTGCCCGAAGGGTAGTTCGCCCTTCACGACAAAAAAATAAATTTCCCTTTTTCCGCCATTACCCTCAAAAATGAAATATACTCCCCCCAAAAAAGGGAAAGGATTTTTCTTTTTTTTCGTGGAGGGCGTTTCTTAAAAATGCGCGTCCCGCGCTCCCCTTTCCTCAATACACTGCAAGTTGCCATGTACGTTGGTAGTTGCAACGACCGGCACGACAAATGACAAAAAGAAATCTGGCTTTACGAGATTTTAAGACTTTTTGGCTTTTTCGTGTCGGGCGTATCTACCAATGTGAGCCTCGAACACCCCTCTCTATTAGGGGTGGCATGAGCGTAGCGAACATTTAACATAATGTAGTTATAGGACTGACCGCTTCGGGCCGTTCTATAACAGAACATTATGTTATTTGTATGCGCGGAGCTCTCCATAAAAAATGCGACCGCGCGAGCTGGGGGGAAGGGGAGCACCCTACATTAAGGGCGGGTGGGTGGATTAGATAAAATTTAGTCCATTGATTTTGTTGTGATTTGATTAGCAATTTCCGCGTGTGCGAGCCTCAATGGGTGGCTGAGCGGAATTTGCTCTACCATGACGTTGCTCATGGATATGAGGTATTTGCAATCTTCGCTGATTTTTTTTGAACGCTTTTTCTTTTAATAAAAAATTCAGCGGTGGTTGCTCTGCGTGCGATAACTAAATATTTCCTACTAAGGGTGGAGATATATCATTGACGATTTCTAAATACTACCTGCAACTCTTCCAATCGTTGAAGCAGTTCGTCAAATGGTAACGATTCGCC
>BNXR01000234.1 GCA_025999735.1 Bacteroidia bacterium
GAAGGGTAGTTGCGCCTCTCCAATGCTTTGTCCGGTCCGTATATAGGCTCGCCGAACTTCCTCGCTATCTTAGACTTTGGTCCTGTATATCTAGCCATTATTTCTCCTTAATTTATATTCCTTTTGCTTTTTTACTAATCGTGCCACTCTTTTTCGCTCTTTCACTCACACTTTGTCGTTATCACTCGCTTTTTCACTACGATGAAAAATTTATACCCTTCTGCGTTTCGGAGGACGACACCCATTGTGAGGGAGTGGCGTTACATCCACAATCTCCAACACTTCGATACCACAAGCGTGTATCGAACGTATCGCCGCTTCACGACCGTTACCCGGCCCTCTCACATACACCTTGGCTTTTCTCATTCCAAGGTCAAAGGCTACTTTACCACATTCTGCTGCTGCCATCTGTGCAGCATAAGGCGTGTTCTTCTTCGAGCCTTTAAAACCCATCTTTCCTGCTGATGCCCATGATATTACCTGCCCGGTAGTATTGGTCAACGAAATGATGATGTTGTTAAAGGACGAATGAATGTGCGCTTGTCCAACGGGCTCTATCTTTACTACCCGTTTCCTGTTTGATGTTGACTTCTTTGCCATAATTCAATTCTCTTTTTTTTATCGGACGTGTTTAATACTCCACTCCATACAATTACTTCGTAGCCTTCTTCTTGTTGGCAACTGTTTTCTTTTTCCCTTTCCTTGTACGAGCGTTGTTTTTCGTACTTTGTCCTCTAACAGGCAACCCAATCCGGTGCCTGATGCCACGGTAACAACCAATGTCCATCAATCGCTTGATGTTCATCTGAACGCTTGACCGCAACTCTCCTTCAACTTTGTACGTTGCATTGATGATTTTTCGTACTGCTGTGAGTTGGTCATCGTCCCAGTCTTTTACCTTAATATCATAATCGATGCTCGCTTCGCCTAATATCTTGCGAGCACTACTCCTACCTATACCATGAATATAGGTCAAGGCTACTTCGCCTCTTTTTGCCGAGGGTAAATCTACACCTACGATTCTTGCCATAAATTTTAATGGTTTTAACGAGTTAATTTTTAACGAGTTTACTATAAATTAACCCTGACGTTGTTTAAACTTAGGGTTTTTCTTACAAATAACGTACAAACGTCCCTTCCGCTTCACTATCTTGCAATCAGCACTGCGTTTCTTGATAGATGCTCTTACTTTCATAACTTTCTATATTTTTATTATTTATTTCTTAATTCCTACCTCTCCGTCATTGCGGGCTTGACCCGCAATCTCCTGCTGGCGCGGCTTTGTAAGCCGTGTCCCTGCAACTATATTCCTATTAATTTTTATCCTATTCATCCTTTAATCTTTTAATCCTGGTTCAGACAATTTCTATCTTTCTGTGGTTCGACACCCTATCCTTATAAACCTCGACACCCTATCCTTATA
>BNXR01000235.1 GCA_025999735.1 Bacteroidia bacterium
CGATATTATTACAGCTTTACAATCAGGTAAATATGATTTGAACGATGTGGTAGTGGGCATCACACAAACCGGCGGTCAATGTCGGGCAACGAATTATCTATCACAAATAAAAGCGGGCATGCAAAGTGCCGGCTTCTCACATATTCCCGTGATTGCCATTACGGCAGGTACAGTGTATCAAAATGACCAAAAAGCCTTTAAACTACCCGTATTGAAAATTGCCAATCCCCTGATTTGTTCGGTTATATATTCCGATGGACTACAACAAATGTATAGTTCTACCATCGTGAGAGAGCAACAAAAAGGGGATTCGCAAAAGATTTTTGACTACTACATTGACTTGGGTGTTGAAGCGACACGAAAAAATCAACCCAAAATCTTGCTAAAGCTTTTGAAACAGGCAGTCGCCGAATTTAACAATGTCCCAATAGTGGATAAGGACTTTATAAAGGTGGGACTTATCGGAGAAATTTACGTGAAGTACAACAACTACGGGCAAGCCTATATATCAGACTGGTTGCGTTCCAAAGAAATGGAGGTCGTGACACCGCCAATGTTGGACTTTTTTATTCAGTATTTTGTGAACTCCAAAGTCAATACAAACATCGGTATCGCCCGAAGTAGCATTGTGCAAAAAATATTTACTCCTCTACTTTGGAAATATATAAGCGCGCGGATGAACAAATTCGAGAATATCATGCAGGGGTATCGTTTCCACACGCCGACAGAATCCATTTATGACAAAGCGCAACATGCCGGTGAAGTGTTGGATTTGTCCAACCAATTTGGTGAAGGGTGGATGATTGCCGCAGAAGTGGGCTGTTACGCCCGAACAGGCATTAATCGTGTCGTTTGTGTCCAGCCCTTCGGTTGTATTGCCAACCATGTCGTTGCTAAAGGTATCGGTAAACGCTTAAAGAAATTTTATCCCAACATTAATCTTTTGTATTTAGATGTGGATGGTGGTATGTCAGAAGTGAACTTGCATAACAGGCTACATTTCTTGATGGAAGAATAAAAAACAAAAACCTGTCAAATCTACCATAATAAAAGCAACATTTAGCGAATAATAAAAAAATAGTTCGCTAAAATATATATTAATTTTGACTATTTCACCGTTAGCGTAATGATGTGTTTGCTATCGTACCGATAGCTGATGTCGAACCGGTATCTGTCGGCAATGGATTTTACGATGGCCAAGCCCAAACCGCAAGACCGTTTATCGTCGGTGGCAGAGAAATAGCGGTCGAATATGTGCTGGTTATTGTTTTCGGGAGGCTCTCCGTCATTGGTAATCGTGATAGAATCGGGGTTGAAGACGATGCTTATTTCTCCGCCTTGCACGTTATATGAAATGGCATTTTTCAGCAGATTGCTTGCCATGACATAAGCCAAATCCACATTCATCCGAACTGTAATCT
>BNXR01000236.1 GCA_025999735.1 Bacteroidia bacterium
AGAAGGTTTTTATCGTAATGCCGTGTCCGTGTGCGTTCAGACAACTATCATACTGTTTGTCCGTTTCTTCGGTGGCGTAGTTTGGATAGTAACGACTTAGGCGGTGGTAGTAAGTTCGTCCCGCTTCACCCAGTTCATCCGATAACGCAAAGCCTAAATCCCGCCAGTCGGCGTACGTTGAGGCTATGTCCGTTTTTGCCCGTTCTATTCTTTCGGTGATTATTTCTATGTCCGCCGTGGTGTCGGTAGAAGGGCAGGATTTTGATTTGTTTAGCCATTCTTGTACGTTAAATGTTTTCTTTTCCATGGTATTTGATTTTTAATAGGCGGGCAAACCCCGCCCGTACATTAATAATTGTTGGGGTTTATGTATGCCGCTGGGTCGTTCGGTAGAAAGCAGGCTCGCGATATGTCTCTGCCCGATTTGTCAGGCTCTATGGCATACTTCTTTTTTATGTAGTATGATAGGGCTGCAAAGTAGTCGCCGTGCGTGACGGTGTCAGTGTCTATTGATATGAGCCATTTTATGCCGTTGCCCGATGGACTTGTAAATAGTAGTTGTGTCTCAAAGTACTCATCAGACAGTAAAGCCGTGCGGATGGTTTCGAGGTTTATGAGGTGGTCGAAGTCAAGACATAATAAGCCTGAATGTTTTACCAGTTCGCTGTCGCTTCGCTTTGTGAATATGCCCGAAAAGGTGCAGTAATCGAAGTTAGAGGCTTTGTATTGCCTCGCTTGCTGTGGGTCTATTAGGGTGCGCAGGTGGTCGGTCTTGTCCTTATAGGAGTTGCCCCGTATTAGGTCGTAAATCTGTGAGATGGTCGCCGCCCTGTTCGGCTTTGTGTTCGTAATCGGTGATTTGTAGAATGAAAATAAGGTGTCGCTATTTGTTTTCATGGTTTTTGGATTTTTTGCATGATGTAGTTGTCGTTCAAGATGTCCGTTATGTCCCGCTCCCGGTAGTAGATTTTGTTTTCCAAGCGCGTGTAAGGTATCGTTCCATTTGTTCGCAAAGTGAACAGTTGGCGCGGTGATATGTGGAGTGCCAACATGACGTTCTGGTTGTCTATCCACTTTTCAATGTTTGGCTCCCTGTTCCAATTGTTTGCTGCAGCAGGGCGGGCTGACCCCGCCCCTACGGTGGTGGTGATGTTAGGTTTATTCATGGTGTGCTCCTTTCTTTCTGCTACAATATTCAGATGCTTTGGCTTGCAGTTCGTCATCACTTGTTCTTTTATCGGTGGCTAACCACTTGTCAATTTCCGATTTTAGGAAACGTAACTTTTTAGGACCTTTGTGATTCGGAATCTTTTTCTCAGATACCCAATCGTAAATCGTCGATTTCGCAGGATGGTCGGGTAAATAATCCATCAACTCTGTTAAGGATAACCATCGGTCAATCGCTGCC
>BNXR01000237.1 GCA_025999735.1 Bacteroidia bacterium
CAACTGTATAACGCCACCTGCTGTCAGGTGCTCGTTTACCGAGCCGCTCACTATGTCCTTCACCTTTGTTAACAACGTGCCACGCTTGAGCATCAAGGTGGCGATTTCATCCTCTCCGTACGAACGGACGTTTACTACCTGTGCCATCGCGTCGTCGGGAGATGGACGAGTTGAAACAATCGGTGCAGAATGCGGCTTATGAGCAAAAGGACCCACTCTTGATATACAAGTTTGAATCTTTCAACCTCTTTAAGGTGATGGTGGAGAAGATAAATAAGAGTGTCGTTTCGACCTTGATGAAGGGACAGATACCGATGCAAGAGCCGGAAGCGGTGAAAGGAGAGCAAAGGCATCGGACGGATTTGAGTAGGTTGCACGAAGGACGTTCGGAAGCAGCCGTTGCCAGACAGCAGAACAAGAAGGCGGAACCTATTCGCGTGGCACCTAAAACGGGTCGCAATGAGCCTTGTCCTTGTGGTAGTGGGCTGAAATATAAGAACTGTCACGGTAAGAACGAATAAGCAGTTGGTTAGTACATCCATCCGTAGGTCGATGAGCTAAACCCCGCCCCGTCATTGCGGGCTTGACCCGCAATCTCCTTGTCTTGAACCACGATTTTAATAAGATTAAAGGATTAGCATGATGAAAGAGAATTGATTATCTTTCGCTGGCGCGGCTTTTCAAACCGTGTCCCTGCCCTCCCGTCATTGCGGGCTTGACCCGCAATCTCCCGTCTATTGTCTGAACTATGATTTTAATGTGATTAAAGGATTAGCATGATGAAAGAGGAAGGAAAGAGATGAGACAATTATCATGGTAATCTTGATAATCATACTAAAATCACAGTTCAAGACAAAGCACAGTTCAAGACAAATAGAGCCCAAGACAACAAAGATTTAACACTATTTATTTGTTTGTTACAATACCATATATTACCTTTACGCCCTTAACCCATTAAAACGTTTAGTCTATGGTATTCTTACGACTCACCCAATACACTGTACAGGCCTATCAGCCGCACACGTACCCCGCACGCCCTACGGCGTGCAACACCCAATCCTCTGAAACCCGCGTGGTTGTATGGGGGGGGGAACACCCACCCCCCTAAACACGATTACACCACAGCGGCTTACAGCCGCTTGCAGCATAACACATCGCCACCTACACACAGGGACGGGTCGGAGACCCGCCCCTGCGGCGTCCTTGCCCGCTGGCGCGGGCAAGGACCGCGCGCGTTGTGTTCAACCCAAAGGTACACACACATTGTGTGCGCCTAACCCGGGGGTACACACAGGTGTGCACCTACAAAACATATACATTATGTTAGATTACAACTTAGTAGAGAACCTGCTTACGCCCACTCCCGACGACGCGATGGCACAGGTAGTGAACGTCCGTTC
>BNXR01000238.1 GCA_025999735.1 Bacteroidia bacterium
CATCAATATTCAGTTGTAAATTCGCACGAGTATAAGTTTCATCCAAA
Source organism: Bacteroidia bacterium (assembly GCA_025999735.1). Lineage (GTDB taxonomy): Bacteria > Bacteroidota > Bacteroidia > Bacteroidales > Marinifilaceae > JAISHE01. The sequence continues at coordinate 48 of BNXR01000238.1, forward strand.
TCGGTAATCACTTGCCAGTCAAACAGTCGTACAGCTGGTGCGGCATATAACCACACATCGTCGAAAATACCGGCTAATCGCCAATAGTCCTGGTCTTCCAAATAGTACCCATCGGAATACTTGGTAACCATCACGGCCAGAGTGTTTGCTCCCGACTTCAGAAAGGGTGTAATATTGTATTCGGCAGGCTCTTGTCCTCCTTCATTATAGCCGACTTCCTGTCCGTTTAGCCATACGAAAGAAGCGGATGCCACTTTCTCAAAACGCAGAAAGACCTGTTCGCCTTTCCACGATGACGGAATGGTAAATGTTTTTCGATAGGCACCGGTTGGATTGTGTTCTCGCGGAACAAAGGGCGGATTAGGCTTGAAAGGGGTCGAAGTATTCCGAAACAGCTTATCGCCAAAGCCCTGCATCTCCCAGTTGGAAGGCACAGGAATGGGTGACCATTTCTTATCGTTGAACCCTGTCATGTAGAAGGTGGCGGGAATCCCTTCTGGCGTATCACTCCAAAAGAACTTCCAGTTCCCATTGAGTGAGATATTTTTTTCTGGTATAAAATACGCGCGTCCTTCTTCTTGATTCCACTCAAACACCGATGTGTTCTCAATGAAACCATCGTATAAATTCTCTAAAAATCGTTGCTGTGCTTGTATCTCAGCACAAATGCACCAACAACATACGAATAAAAAAAACTTTTTAATCCTTCTCATAATCAACGCTGCTGGCGCCCTCCCCTGCTATTCTAATTTAAAGTTTACAGGCAAGGTAAACGAAACGCGCACCGGTTTATTTCTTTGCATGCCGGGACTCCATTTCGGCATATTTTGCACCACTCTAACGGCCTCTTTGTCTAAGGATTCGTCCACTCCACGCAGCACTTTCACATCGGTAATGCTACCGTCTTTTTCGACCACAAACTGAATGTACACTTTCCCTTGTGTACCGTTTTCAGACGCTACGGCGGGATATTTCAAGTTTTTACTCAAGTACTTGTTCAAGTCTCCCTTGAAGCCCGGCTGCGTTTCTACAATTACGAAAATCTTTTCCTCACCGGTATCTTCGGCACCATAATCGCCAAATTGGGTAAAGTCAACCACCTGATTGGCTGCATCACTTTCTGCATCCACAATCTCAATGTCGTCATCAATTTTCTGGTCATCATCAACGATGTCAATCAAGTCCGTCAATTTCGGAGCGGGTGGGGCAGGCGGAGGAGGAGCTTGCTCTTGCTGGGTGATAGGTATAGCCTCCTCTTCGGCAGCTGCTTGTGTAATAGTTGCAATCTCTTTTGCATTAGAAGTGTCAGTCTTCCATTCGAAGGCTACGAACAAA
>BNXR01000239.1 GCA_025999735.1 Bacteroidia bacterium
TTGATTTGCGCCTTAGATTTTAGAGCGTAGCGAACATTTAACATAATGTAGTTATAGGACTGACCGCTTCGGGCTGTTCTATAACAGAACATTATGTTATTTGTATGCGCGGAGCTCTCCATAAAAATGCGACCGCGCGAGCTGGGGGGGAAGGGGAGCACAGATATATCCAAGGTTTGGCGTGCGTTTTTGACTTGAATGTGCGGCTTATTGAAAATTTTATTTTTAGATTAGACAGAAATTACCTGAAAGTTCATATACATTGTTTTGTCGAGAAATGAGGGAATCGTATCAATAAATGCGAATCCCTTATCGGTTTTCAACACATTCGCCTCATGCAAATCGCGAAGCAGAAAAAAATGATTGTAATAGGTCGTATCATCTATTTGTTCATAACCTAATTTTTCCATATATTGTGGAAAAAAGTCATCTCGTCCGTGGTTTCTACCCTTTACAAAGGGTTGTTCCAATATAAATTGCAATCGGTCACGTTTTTTTGTGAAACCGAAGAGTTCGTATTTTGTTTCCGGAAACAGCATATTATGGACAGATATACGGTTATCAAGAAATTCAAGCGGAGAATCAGAATTTTGGTAATAATCAAAAACTTTTCGCAAAAAACCTTCTCTTCCTCTGTAAACTTCTGCTTCTTGCCCACCTCGACCCTCAACGCCTTCCCAATTTTCTGTTATCTCAGTTTCATAGTCAAACCAAATATGTTTGTGGTTTGCGTATTTTTCCAACACTATTTCTTGCAACTTTTTTAGCGTATCGACCTCAGGCTCTGTTCTATTTGTCGCTTCTGCAAGTCCCACGATAAGGGATGCTTCAATTGCGTTTCGACCTCCAAGTATTCTGCCTTTCTCTGCACTCTCAGGAAGTCGCAATATGCATTTATATCCCTGTGCAATTTCGTTTGCTGTTTGCTCAATACATTCATAATCTATCGAATTTATTGTTATCATTGTATATTTTTGTGCAAAGTTAGCACGAAAATTCTAATTACACACAACCGCATAAAAATATCAGACAAAATTTATAGGGGAAAATTACATGAAAATCGCGGAATTTCCAAGCACATGAAATGAAAAACAGTTTTTATCGCTAAAACGCCAATCCCACTTTCACGCCTACGGAAAACAAAGTCGCTTTGTCGACTAATTGGGTCGTGAGCGCACTATTGTGCGGTAGTGGTGATACCGTAGAAGTGGGGTTGTACGCTTTATCGGGGTCGTACCCTACCAAATGGGCGGTCGGTGAGGGTAGGATGTTCACGACACCGTAGTCGAGATAGACACCGGTATATAGTCCCAGCTTGTCGGACAGTCCCCAGTGCATGCCCGCATCCACCGATAGAGCTACGCTCAGACCTAATGAC
>BNXR01000240.1 GCA_025999735.1 Bacteroidia bacterium
TAGTTGAATTTTTTCAAAAACCTGTCTGTGTACTACAAATTTTTTCGTTTGGAATGGATATGGGCGGTGTCTTAGTTTGTCGTAGAGCAGTTTAACTTTGGGACTTGGTTCGGAACATTTTCGTAGGATAATTATCTCATCTTGAACATTTTGTGCTGTTGTTGTTATTGCCTTTTGCGTGTTTGCTGTCCGCACAATTTCCTTCCATTGCGAATGATAAAGTTTGTACTCTTCTTGGCTTTGTTCGGTGTTTTGAGGCAGGAGTTTGAGTTGATAACGAATTGTACTAACTACGTGATAAGCAAGTAATCCCAAGTGTAAATGAGCCAATGAACTTTGGTCTTTTTTGTGGTAAATAGGGCGTAAGTCCAGGTCTGTTTTCAGGCAGCGAAAGGTGGATTCTATTTCGCGAATAATGTTGTAGGAATCCCAAAGTATTTTTTCGGTATCTTGAATCGAAGTGCGCAAAAAATAGATGCCACTGTATTCGTTAATTACTTCATTATCTTTTACTTGCCACTCTATCGAAGTCACTATTCGCTGCTCTTTTACTCCTTCTGATTGGTTCTTCCTTTTCTTGGTAGTCTGCTTGATCTCAACCTGAAACGTGATGTCGTAATGTTTGTGAATGGACGGATATTTTGCCTTCAAGCGACCGATACGTTCGTGTACTTTGGCTTCCATTTTGATGCCGCTTTTCTTTGTTAATGAGGACTTTATTCGTTCCAAACCATCCTCAAAACCTTGCTGAAAGCGAGCGTTCATAGAGCGTTCTTTCTCGCCTTTAGCCTCACTTTTTATTTTCAAAAAATAGTCATCATTTTTCTCACTTTCAACTTTTAATAGTTCGATTTTCTGGCCTTTTCGGTCTTCTGTGCAAACAATTTCTGAACCGGTTATTGCTTGATAACATTTTAAATTAGAACGACTGACAGAAATATAATCAAAGTTATTTTCTTTCAACATCGCCAAATTTTCTTCCGTTGCAATGCCTGCATCCATCACCACGATAGCGCGTTGTTGGGCGATGGTCGTCTTCGCCCGAAGGTCAATAACCACCTGCTTGAGCGTTTTGGGGTCGGCAATATTGCCTTCCAGCAAGGATGAGTGCTTTATAAATCCCTGTGGGTTAATGACTACGGCTAAAACGATGAGTTTACAATCCGAGCGTTTTTCCTTGCTGCGACCGTGTTTGGCAATTTTGCTCCTCGCCATTCTGCCCTCAAAATAGGTGTTCGTTAGGTCATAAAGTATGATTTTATCCTCTATATCAAAGAGTTCGTTGGTCGTTTTGGAAAAATAATGTTCAAGTTCTGTGTGCAGATGGTACAATTTTTTGGACATACGATAAAGGCGGTCTTTATTGAT
>BNXR01000241.1 GCA_025999735.1 Bacteroidia bacterium
TACAGCGAGCACTGCGCCGAATCCCAACTACGAAGATGCTTCGCTTCAGAAAGTGGTCGAGCTTTCCAAAAAAGACCCCGTCATCATCTGGGACAAAGAGCCAACGAAGAAACTGGAATATCCTGATTGCGACACGCTACACGCTAAATTTGACAATGGTAAACCTATTGAAATTACGAGTAGTGATCAATCGAAGATTACGACTCAGACTCCGCCTGATTCGACTTTCTGTATAGCCTCTGTGGGTGGTGGTGCGACCATTACTATTAAGCAGTCCGACGATGACAACTATAATCCGGTAGAATACTTTATCGAGATAATTGGTAGCAAGGTTACCCCGACTATCACGTGGCCTCAACAATTGGGGAATGTTTATTTCGATGAAACGCTACTCCTCGCAACAGCGAGCAATGACAGTACAGTGAAATACATGCTGTCATCAGCAAGCGACTCATCGCGGGCGCAAATTATAGGGGGCGTGTTGAAAATCCACTCCGGTGTGGACTCCATACGGATAACCGCTTATGTGGATTCTACCTACCAATATTACAAAGTAGGGGTCACCCGCACCATCTACCTGAAAAAGAAAGCACAGGACATCAGGTGGACGGATGACCTAAAAACAACTTATTTCGATGAAACTACTTTGACAGCTACCACTACGGCTTCTATCGACGATTTACAAGTGAGCTATAGTTCCAGTAATCCCGCTGTGGCAGACATTGTCAATGGAAAACTCCGAATTTTAAAAGGCAGCGGTACAGCAACTATCACAGCCTACCAAAATGGGGATGCCAATTGGGATACTGCCGGAATTGCCACCCATAACATCACTGCTGCCAAGAGGGCTTTGCAAATAAAATTTACTAAAGATACGATGACTGTCACCTTTACCCCCACTCTCGCTGTTATGAATCCGGCAAATGTGACAGGGAAACCATCACCACTATCACTACCACCACTACAGCCTACAGACGTGGGAAAGATTGGTTACACGCGCATAAGTGGTACTGCTGATGCGTTGGTTGGCTTCCGTTCCGGTGAGGTTTCCAACTTTACGGTCACAGGGTCCATCGTAGTAGGGGCAACCATCGAAGCAGACTCTAACTACAAAGAGGCTCAGGCAAGCTATCTGTTGATTATCGACAATGCTAAACAGGCTCCACTTGTCTTTGATGACCCAAGTCCCGGACGGAAGCAATATTCTCCTACATTCGAGTTTACGAACATAGCGAGAGGCGGCTCAGGTAGCGGCATCATTACTTATACCATCACCGGTGGCACAGGCAAAGCAAAAATTGATGCCGGCACGAGCAGACTGTATGCTGTCACCGCTCTGGGGACCATTGTGGTGACAGCCACG
>BNXR01000242.1 GCA_025999735.1 Bacteroidia bacterium
TGTATGAATTGTCGGTCATCATCGGAAAAGACATTCCGGCAGGATTCCGTCAGTGCCGTGTATTTTTCGCGAATGTGGGATTTGTAATTTGTTTCGATTTCTTGTGTTATCATGGTATTGTCATTGTATTTATATTCCAAGAACTGCCGACACAATTTGTTCGGGTTTTATTTCATGTAAGCAGGCATAATCTTTTCTGAAACATGCTTTATCACCGAATACAGAGCACGGACGACACGGCAATTCCACTTGCACCGCATTTTCCAGTTTTTGATGGTAACCGTAAAAGCCGCAGACCGGATGAGTAGCACCCCACACAGAAATGACAGGCGTATTGACTAAAGAGGCTAAGTGCATATTGGCGGAATCCATGCTTACCATGACATCCAACCAACTCATCAGCAGCAACTCCTCTCTCATTTTTAATTTACCGGGCAAAGCGATGGTGTTTGGGTATTTCTGCTCCCAAGAGTTCAAAATTTCCTCCTCTTTGTTACCTCCTCCAAATAAAAAGAGTTGAATATTGGGAGTGTTGTGTAGGGCTTCAATGACTTTTTCCATGAGATGCAGTGGATAGATTTTTCCTTCGTGTTTGGCGAACGGTGCGATGCCCACCCACATCTTGTCACACGTCTTGTCACACGTCTTGTCACACGTCTTGTCACACATCTTGCCGCCCTGGTCTTCCATTCCATTGAAAAGAATAGTGCTAATCGTTTGAATATTACCCCTTCCATCCTTCTCACCCTCAAAGAGGGAGGTAAAAGTCAATTCAAGCGGAAATCCTACTTTTTCAAATACCTCTCGGTATCGTTGAAAAGAACTTTTTAGTGGCACACGTTCCGAATGTCCGCGACGGAGCAATTCTTTTTTCTCTTTCCGACCTTTGTCAATAGAAGCGATGCGTATTGCACAAAAACGAAAACATAGGCAAAGAAATTGAGTCCGAAGTACACCGTGCAAATCAACGACCCCATCAAATTTCGTACTTCGCAACCGACGGAAAAGTTTGAAAAGTCCGCCAATTCCATTGTACTCGCTTTTGAAATCAATGCCTATAAAGGAAAACCGCGAAGGATGTTTTTCCGAAAGTGCCTCAAACAAAGGCTCAAACGGTTTTCGACTAAGGAGCGTTATTTGTAAATGGGGATATTGTTCGACAAGCGAATGGAGAACGGGCACGGTCATTGCCACATCTCCCAAGGCTGAAAAACGCATGACTAACAATTTTCGTAAACAACGGTTTGAAGACATACCCTATTAAACAATAAAACTTTTTACAAAAGGATTCAAATGAACAAAACTGTTAAACGCAAGGCTAACACACACATATAC
>BNXR01000243.1 GCA_025999735.1 Bacteroidia bacterium
TGCTCAAAGATGCCGATTTTGATATTCCCAGTCTTGAAAACGATGTTAGGATTGAGGCTCCAACCATTGCCGATTATCATGTCGGAGATGAAAATCCACTTCCATTGCTCTATCAAACGGGGTATCTGACTATCAAAGACTTCGATGAGCACTTTAATGAATATCGCTTGGGTTTTCCAAATGAGGAAGTGAAATATGGCTTTTTAAGAGAATTACAACGTCTATATTCGCCACACGCGCTGTTCAAATCCGAGTTTAGTATCTCGAAATTTGTGCGAGAGCTTGAGGCAGCCGATGTGGACAGCTTTATGACCCGTATTCGTGCCTTTTTTGCCGACATCGCTTATGATTTGAACAACAAAACGGAAAAAGATTTCCAAAAAACTTTTTATTTGCTGTTCAAAGTGATGGGGCATTTTGTGCAAACGGAAGTCAAAAGTGCCATCGGTCGTGCCGACTTGGTGGTTTGGTTGAAAGATACTATCTATGTCTTTGAATTTAAACTCACCGAAAATGCCACCGCCGAAGAAGCACTCAAGCAAATTGACGACAAAGGCTACCTTATCCCATACAGTGCCGATGGACGCAAAGTGGTGAAAATCGGTGCCGAATTTAGCCGTGCAGAGCGGACTTTGAGCCGCTGGGTGAGAGAAGATGTGGGTTGATTATTACGAGCATTATGGTTTAGCCCCCGAATTGGCAGGTTAGTTAATTTTTATTACCTTTGTCGTATCTAAAAAATGAACAATATGGATTTCAGTAGAAAATTGCCGATTGGCATTCAGGATTTTGAAAAACTCAGAACAGACAATCATCTGTATGTTGACAAAACAGCCTACATTTATAGAATTGTCAATGAAGGGTGTCCCTACTTTTTGGGTCGTCCGCGCAGGTTTGGGAAAAGTCTTTTTCTCTCCACCCTGAAAGCCTATTTTGAGGGTAAGAAGGAACTGTTTAAAGGGCTTGCCATTGCCGATTTGGAGAAAGATTGGGTGAAATATCCGGTGTTTCATCTAGATTTGAACCTTGGGAATTATGACTCTTTTGCAGACCTTGAGTCAGCACTTGACGCAAACTTACGCAGATTAGAAGCTTTATGGGGAGCAGACAAATCCGATAGCACTTTTTCAACGCGCTTGTTTGGTTTGATATGCCGTGCATCTAAAAAAACAAAAAAACGGGTGGTGGTGCTTATTGATGAATACGATAAGCCACTCACCAGCACCTTAGGCAATCCCGAACTGCACGAAAAAATCAGAGAAGTATTGAGCGGTTTCTACGGCGTTTTCAAGACCGCCGACCTCTATTTGCGATTTC
>BNXR01000244.1 GCA_025999735.1 Bacteroidia bacterium
GACTTTCAGGCTGTTACAAATTTGGGTGCCTTCAAAATCGGCTTTTTATCCGATTGTAGGCCTGATTTTGTCCCTTTTTTAACTAAAATTTAACATTTGAACGACTGGGGCCTGCAATGTGGGTTAAAACAAACGACATGGGCACATATAAAGACGGTATTAAAGGAGCATTTTCAGGAAAAATTGGCCCCGTAATCGGTGCAAAATGGAAACAAACGGACTATATGCGCTCATTGCCCCGAAAAAATCATAACCCATCCACACTGGGGCAACTCAAACAGCAAAGTAAATTCAGACTAATGATGTTATTTCTACTACCCATAAATGAATACTTACGCACAGGCTACAAACTATTTACAGTCAATCAAACCCCTTTGAATGCAGCCATCCAATACAACATCAAAAACGCAATCACCGGAACATACCCCAACTTTGCCATCAAATACGACAAAGTGCTCACATCGCGCGGACTACTTCCCAATGCAAAGAACATCACCGTCAGAGCAGAAGCCAATAGAATAGTCATCATCAGATGGGAATGCGATAGCAGAGACCCTGCTCTCAGTTCTGCCGACCTCTCAATGATTGCCATCATCAACCCAAGCAAAGCACAAGCTATTTACACTACGCACGGAATGACACGCGCTCACGAACAAATGTCTATACAAATGCCACACGATTGGGTGGGCGACAGCGCAGAACTATATATATCGTTCATCTCGCGAAGCGAAGCAGAAGTATCAAATAGTGAGCACATAAATATTGCTAAAGTTATTAACTAAATTCTGAAAATACCAACTCTATACCTTAGCCGTACCTTGTTCGTACCAAAGAGCCATAAAGATACAAAAATTTACATTTCAAAGGCAGGTTTGAAACCTCATCCAACAGATAGATTATTAACCCTAAAAAATAGAAATCATGGGACAAATTAAAAAAGGAATACTCGGAAGCTTTTCCGGCAGGGTCGGAACGGTCATTGGTTCACATTGGAAACAAATTGACTACATACGCTCCATGCCATCCCACCACCACGATGCTAAAACGCCAAAGCAAATGGAGCAAAGACTTAAATTAGCCCTACTCTCAGAATACTTAAAAATCATGCTACCCTTTATTGACATTGGGTTTAAAAATAGCAAAAATAACACATCACCTTTCAATGCAGCCTTCAAATACAACTTTGCCAATGCCTTTTATGGTGACTATCCGAATATACGACTTGACCTCGCTTACATATTGCTTTCTCATGGCTCTACCAAAGGAACTGATTATGCTCACATTAGTCAAATAGTATGTGCTTAGGAACTGTATT
>BNXR01000245.1 GCA_025999735.1 Bacteroidia bacterium
GGAGTCGCCCGTTGGGAACTTCGATGAGAACGAACCCCTGTCGGACAAGCTTCTGACCTTTTCTCCAGCCGTGAAAGGGAAGCTCTACCTTGCGTTTGGGAATATGTTGCGCTTTATCCCCGATGAGGCGATGACGAACGGACAGACGTATGAGGCTACGCTGCATCTGGCTGATATACTGCCCGATGTGGCGAAAGAAGACGCCACGTTCAAGTTCCAATTCAGCATCATCCCACTGAAAGCCGCCCTTATGCCGGGAGAAATGACTGTCAATACCGATGATAATAGCGTGAACTATAGCGTGACAATCGTGACGTCGGACGCAATGAAAGACAGTGACTTAGAGAAGAAGGTGAACGTGTCATACAAAGGGAAGTCGGTGAAGGGTGAATGGAAACACGACGGGAATACTCACAAAATCACCATCTCACACATTGAAAAGGGCAAGGAGAGGGAGTCATTGGTGATACAGTTGGACAAGAAGCTGTTTGCAGAGGACAAGATAGAGGTCATCATCCCTGAGGACAAGGAGTTTGTCGTCATCAACGTGGACTTGTACGAGGGGAACCGCAATAGCCTAAGGATAGCCTTCTCAGAGAACCTGGACCCCAATCAGGACCTCGAAGGACTGGTTAAAGTGTCCGACCTCGCACTCAACTACCGCATCACAGACAATTTCGTAACCCTTTACTACCAAGCAGGTGAGAACCGTGAGTCGTTGGATGTCGCAGTACATAAGGGCGTCCGCAGTGTCACCAATAAGTTCCTCGCGGAGAACTATACCACCAAGTTGCCGTTGCCGTCCACCAAGCCGTCCGTGAAGTTCATCGGGAATGGCAATATCGTGCCTGCGACGGGTAGGTTGCTCATTCCCTTCTCGGCTGTTGCCCTGAAAGCGGTGGATGTGGAGATTATAAAGGTGTTCCACCAAAATATGCACGCTTTCCTACAGGACAACGAACATAGCGGCACAGAGCAACTGATACGCACCGCCCGCCCCGTGTTCCGGAAGAAAATAGAGTTAGACAAGGGGAGTGCCGAGGATGGCAGGTATATTGACTTACAGTCGTGGCACGACTTTTCGATTGACCTTTCACAACTCATCGACTTGGAACAAGGGGTTGTGTACCGCGTCAATCTGCGCTTTAAGCGGTCCTACACCACGCTTCCCTGCGCTGGGGACGGGGAAGATGAGGACAACGATAAGTACTACGGCAGTCACAATTGGGATGAAGGCGGCTATTACAGCGATTACTTCTACCCGCAAAGCTATCGCTGGGAAGACCGCGATAACCCCTGCACCCACTCGTATT
>BNXR01000246.1 GCA_025999735.1 Bacteroidia bacterium
GGTATCCACCAAGTCGGGACGTGAAGGCCCTGCAAAAATCAGCGCAAGGGTGGATGTAAATGTGACGACGCCTACACAAATGCCGGAACTGATGGATGGGGTGGCCTATATGCGTTTGAGCAATCAAACACAGTTGTCACGCAACCCCACTGCGACTCCAAAATACAGCGAGCAGAAAATCTATTCCACTGCTCGGGGAGAAAATCCGATGATTTATCCCAATATCAATTGGTATGATGCTCTGTTCAAGAAGCAGACAACAAACACCAAAGCCAACCTGAACGTTTCCGGTGGTGGCACGGTGGCTACCTACTATGTTGCCGGAGGATACGAAAACGAAACGGGTTTGCTGAAAGTGGACGGTCGGAACAATTACAACAACAATATTGATATCAATCGGTTCCACCTGCGGAGTAATGTCATTTTCAAACTGACCAAAAGCACCACATTGGACACCCGTATTCAGGGACGTTTCGAAAAATATACCGGACCCTACACCTCGGCAAGCGACATCTTCGGAATGGTGATGGGTAGCAATCCGGTGGATTTTCCCGCTGTATATGAGCCGGACGAAGCCAATCGCTACACAAGACACACTCTGTTTGGAAGTGTTTATTCATCCGGTACTACTCTCCGCCCCAACCCGTATGCCGAAATGGTGAAGGGATATAACAATCAGGACGAAAGTACGATTATCACACAGGCGACACTGTTGCAGGATTTGAATTTCCTTACCGAAGGATTAAAATTTCAGGCAAAAGTTTCTGCCAACGTATGGGGACTTGCTTCCAATAAACGTAAGTTAACTCCATATCACTATTCGTTGAATACCTACGACCCGATTACGAATCAATACACTTTGCTGGGTCTCAACCCTACTACAGGACAGGCTTTTCTTGGCGATGTAGAAGGCACTCGCCAAGGTACTACCCATTATTATTACGAAGGACGGCTGAACTGGGACCGTCAATTCGGCAGCCATTCCGTAGGAGCGATGGTTGTGGGTATGGCGGAGGAGTCCTTGCTGACAGACGGTAATAATGGTACCATCTATAAAACGTTGCCCGAAAGGAATGCGGGCCTTTCCGGCAGGGCTACCTACGATTATGATGACCGCTATTTTGCCGAATTTGCATTTGGTTACAATGGTTCCGAAAAGTTCACAGGAGATAAGCAATTCGGATTTTTCCCCTCCATAGGTGCCGGTTGGTTGGCTTCCAACGAAGCGTTTTGGGAGTCGATGAAAGAGTCCATCAGTTTGTTGAAACTGAAATTTACTTACGGACAGGTGGGCAATGACGCCATCGCCAAA
>BNXR01000247.1 GCA_025999735.1 Bacteroidia bacterium
AATGAATAGTATACTGAAAATGTTGCTTAAAGGTAAAATGGAGAAAATTATAAACACTGTTGCTGAGGGACTTACAAAAATACCCTATTCTATTTTAAACAATTTGACAAATGTGTAGGAATGTTTATTTTAAAAGAGTACTTTTGTGGCTTGGAAAAAATTAAAATTAAATCAAAACTGATATGAAGTCATTCTTTATCGGGGACATAGAAATAAAGCTACCCATTGTACAAGGTGGGATGGGTATAGGTGTCTCTCTAGCCGGATTAGCCGCCGCAGTGGCTAATGAAGGTGGTGTTGGAGTTATTTCTTGTGCCGGATCCGGACTTATCCATCAAAAAGTGCCAGGTGATTTCTTAGGTAATTCTATCTGGGGGTTGCAAGAAGAATTGCGCGTAGCAAGGGAAAAAACCAAAGGCATCATCGGTGTGAATATCATGGTTGCTTTGTCCAATTTTGCAGATATGGTACGTACGTGTATCGCTGAAAAAGTGGATATTATTTTTGCCGGTGCTGGTCTGCCGTTAGATATGCCCTCGTATTTACAACCAGACAGTACAACCAAATTAGTGCCCATCATTTCCTCAGCCAGAGCTGCACAATTGATTTGTAACAAATGGAAGGGACACTATAACTACCTTCCCGATGCCATTGTGGTGGAAGGTCCGAAAGCAGGTGGGCATTTAGGATTTAAAAGCGAAGAACTGGAAAGTCCGGATTTTGCTTTGGAGAAAATAGTACCAGAAGTACTGAAAGTGGCAGAATCCTACAAAGACGAAAAGAAGATACCTGTCATCGCCGGCGGTGGCATATATACAGGGAAAGACATCCGCAAATTCTTAGAAATGGGCGTAGCCGCTGTGCAAATGTCCAGCATCTTCGTTACGACCGAAGAATGTGATGCCTCCGACGACTTTAAGAACACCTATATAAATGCAAAAAAAGAGGATATGCGAATTATCCACAGTCCTGTGGGAATGCTTGGTAGAGCCATTGACAGCAAATTCGTTCAAGACGTTGAATCCGGCTTAAAGGTGCCCAAAGTGTGCCCCCACCACTGCATCAAAACCTGCGATTATATTAACGCCCCCTATTGCATTTCTCAGGCACTTTTGCAGGCTGCACACGGAGACTTGAGAAGAGGATTCGCTTTTGCGGGAGCGAACGCCTATTTGGCCGAAAAAATAAGCACCGTCAAAGAAGTGTTCGACAAACTTAAAGCCGAGTTCGCTGCTGCATAATCAACACACACGGCTTGAGCCTATTTGTATCATACGTAATACGCAGAGACGTAGCACACTACGTC
>BNXR01000248.1 GCA_025999735.1 Bacteroidia bacterium
ACAACGGCGTGGGCGGCGACAGCTTCAACTCCATATATAAACGCAAGTGGGGCTGCACAAACACCTGTTACGGCAACAGAAATTGAGAGTGGTACAACCACGCTTGATGGCACAACCACAGGCGGTTGGTATTACGCTACTGGCACACTCTTGCTTAATGCTACCCTTACTGTAAGCGGCGCAGTAAACATCATTTTGAAGGACGGCTGCGACTTAAAGATAAACGGAACTAGCTACGACGCCGGAATAAACGTAACCGGAACCAATAGCCTGACCATCTGGGCGCAAAGCATCGGTAGCAGTAAGGGCGAACTGACGGCAACAGGCGGCACCAGCGGAGCGGGAATCGGTAGAGGCGAAGGCTCCAGCGGTGCTAGTGGCACGGTTACCATCAACGGCGGCACGGTGACGGCACAGGGCAACCTCGGCGCGGCGGGAATCGGTGGCAGCTACCCATACACCGGTGCTGGCGGCACAATTACCATCAGCGGCGGCACGGTGACGGCAACGGGCGGCATCGGCGGAGCGGGAATCGGCAGTGGATACACTGGTGCTGGCGGCACAATTATCATCAGCGGCGGCACGGTGACGGCGACAGGTCTCAACGGCGGTGCGGGAATCGGCAGAGGTGAAGGCTCCGGCGGTGCTGGCGGCACGGTTACCATCACCGGCGGCACGGTGACGGCTACAGGCGGCAACTTAGGCGGCGCGGGAATCGGCGGCGGCAGCGGCGGTACTGGCGCCGCGGTTACCATCAATGGCGGCACGGTGACGGCAACGGGCGGCGTCGCCGCTGCGGGAATCGGCGGCGGCTACAGCGGTGCTGGCGGCACAGTTACCATTAATGGCGGCACGGTGACGGCTACAGGCGGCAGCAGCGGCGGCGCGGGAATCGGCGGCGGCTACGACGGTGCTGGCGGCACACTTGGCATGAACGGTGACGGCGTTGTGGTTGCCAATTCGGTAACTGCTACCAGCACTACGACGAAGGGCATACTGATTATCGGCAACAGCGGCACCGTCTATGATGATGTTGAGCTGGATGAGGACGCGACGTTTCCCGCTGGGGCTACGGTTACGATACCAAGCGGCGCAACGCTGACGGTGCCAAGCGGCACGACGCTGACCAACGAAGGCACGATTACGAACAACGGTACGATTACGAATGGTGGTACATTTACAAATAACGGTACTTATGCCGGCTCAGGTACGATAAGCGGCGGTGGCACCATCAACGGCGGCACGACCATTGATATGAGCAACCCCAATCCTCTGCCAAGTGGCACGGGCTGGACA
>BNXR01000249.1 GCA_025999735.1 Bacteroidia bacterium
CCATTGCCATTGTTACCGCCACCGATGGCTGCACCATAGACAGCACTTGTAGCGTTTATAGTCCCGCCTTCGATGGTAATCGCTCCGGCAGCTTGATTAGCACCGCCACCAATCGCTGCCCCGTATAATCCTCCGGAAACAGTAAGAGTGCCGTCATACCCGACAGCATTATTAATTGTAAGGGTTGAGCCTATCGGTGCTTGCAGTCCTGCAAAGTCGTTATCAGTAGTTTGCAGGACGTTATCGCCTTGCAAAAGAAGTGTAACCGTTGCACCGGTCATATCAAATGCGCAACCGTTCGTATTTATATTCACATCAACAAGGGTAATCGTGGCAGTCACGCTGCTTTCAACCAAAATGGTGTTATTCGTCACACTCCCATCACCGGTAATTTTATGAGGTCCGGGGGTATTTATAGCAATACTGCCGGTATTGATATTATAATCAGTTGCCATTGCTACGTGGCTTGTTAGTAGTAGTAGTGCAATGAGGAAAGGTATTCTAATCATGCTAATCATGCTAATCTTTGTTAATTTAGAAATTTAGGAATTTAGAAATGTAGGAATTAATTAATTTCTACATTCCTACATTGGGCGGGCAAACCCCGCCCCTACATTTCTACATTTTTCATTCTAGTGTTCAATTAAAATTTTTTCAATTTTTCGTTCTCTTCCGATGGTGGCCATTAGGATATAGACGCCTCCATTGAGGTGTTGCAGGTCGTAGTTAAACTCGTAGTTGGATGCTCCTCTTTCGATGCGTTCATGGACGATGGTAGCGGTAGCTACGGAAAAGACGATAAAGCGCACCTCCGCTACTTCCCGCAATTTCAATTCAATGCGAAAGACGCCGGCTGAGGGGTTAGGATAGGGCTTCAGGGACTGTATGAGTGGCTCTTTCGCTCCCCATACCTCGTCCGAAGTGAAGCCGTCGGCTTCCATAATTTCTATCTGTTTGGTGGTTGAAGACATACAGTCACCGTTGTACGCCAATAATTCGACGTTGAAAATGCCTTTTTGCAAGGGTTTTAAATAGACAAAGTAAGGCAAATCGTAAGAACCGGGCGGTGCTGCTACCCGTTCAAAATAGGCGGAATTGTAGTTCCATTTCATACTGTCGAGCTCCATGTTTGAAAGCTCGACGAGCAAGAGGGTGTCGTCTATGGGTGCTGCTGAGGACATCAAAAATTCCGCTTCCAAGGCATTATTGCCTATTGACACCCTGATGTCGCCCCACACAGAACAGTCGTAAACATCCGTTGCTTCCAAGTAGTATGTATTTTCCTCTGTAACAG
>BNXR01000250.1 GCA_025999735.1 Bacteroidia bacterium
ACATCTTCGATACGGTCAAAAATAAACTATCAACCGATGGTCTTTCTAATTTTTTACGTCCCATAATTTTTATTCTATTTTAGAATGCAAAGATAAAAAATAGCACCGGAAAAAAATAATTAACCAAATTTGCGAAGTTTCAAGTACAAGAAAACAAGCTAAACGCTTTTTCCAATATGTCCTTGTGCGTACTATAAACGCACGTCCTTTTTACTCTATAGGCAAAAATTGTTAATATTAC
This sequence comes from Bacteroidia bacterium, assembly GCA_025999735.1. Classification (GTDB taxonomy): domain Bacteria; phylum Bacteroidota; class Bacteroidia; order Bacteroidales; family Marinifilaceae; genus JAISHE01. Next base: position 242 of record BNXR01000250.1, read on the forward strand.
TACTATTTAATGTCGGCGCAAAAGTAACTAACTTTTTGGGAATATGCAAAAGGATACGAAAAAAAATGATTATAGAGATAGACATCGGGGTGTTATAACACCCCGCATCGGCTCACCGTAGTGAGTGACATCGGTTACACATACGTAACCACATCGGGGTGTTGTAACACCCCGCACCTTATCCGTATACAGATAGACATCCTATCCGTTTTTGTCTTGAACCGTGATTTTGTCAAGATGACCAAGATGACCAAGATGACCAAGATAATACCCAGCGGGGACACGGCTTGCAAAGCCGCGCCAGCGGGACCAAAGGGAAAAGAAGAGCGGATTTTGGCTGGTGAGATTTCACTCCATATCGCCATAAAGATGAAAGTGGCGATATGAGGATATGAGGATTTCCATTTCCTCATTTCCTCAAAACAAAAAAAGTAAGGATTTGAAATTCTGTCACGTTTTTTTATATTTGTCGTGGGAAAGATGTGTGAGTAGTCCACTTTGCACAAATTTAGAGATGTACCTTTCTGCTGTTTTTTTCGGTGATGCTTAGCTGTTGGGCAGTACTGAGATAGTTTTGGCGGGCGAACTCTGCGGGTAGTGCTTCTAAAAATTTCTGCTTGGGGGTTTGTTTTTGCTGAGGTTGCAACTTCGGCTGGTAGCCGTTGGTATACCGCGGCGGCGTGCTGTATGAGGATTTTCACTTTAGCGAGTAGCGGTGGCTGAGCGGAGTTTGCTCTGCCATGACGGTGCTCATGGCTATGAGGTATTTGCAATCTTCGATTAATTTTTTTTTGAACGCTTTTTCTTTCAATAAAAAATTCAGCGATGTTTGCTCTGTGAGCGACTGTAGATATTGTATCTCTTCCTTATTGGCAAATTCCACTTGATTTTATCGTAAAAAAGATGCGAATTATTTTGGTTGTTTAAATAATAGTAGTACCTTTGTGCCTGATAGTACCTGCCAAGCCTCTTAACAATGCTCAAATAGGCAGGTCGTTTTTATTAATAACTTCCCTATGAAACCAAACTATACAAAAACTTGCACACT
>BNXR01000251.1 GCA_025999735.1 Bacteroidia bacterium
GCTATACGGAAGGTGATTAAGCCCAAACGACGGACGGTGGCGATGTAGTCGTTGCCGTATAAACAGATGTATTGATTTTGGGTCAGCGTGAAATAATCGTTGAAGGTTTTTTGCTGTTCCTTTGTCATACAAAAACGTAGCGGGGCGGGGTGTTGGATGAGGTGCTTGTATAGGTCGTGAAATTGGTTTCCTAATTGCTTGAAATAGTCGTCCAATGTTTGGTTATCGTTGCCTATAAAGACATCGTTCCATACGGGTTTTATGTTCATAAAGTAGAATATAAAGCGACTGAATAAGCCATTTTCGGCGTTTGGAATTAATGAGGCTACCTGCTGCGGTGTTCCTGATAGTAGGGCGGATAGTCGCGGTGCTTCTAATTCGACGTATTCTCTGTTTTTTCTACGGTTGTAAGAGATGGTCTCGTGGTGAAAGGCTTTGCGGAAGCCGTCGGAGTAGTTGCCGTGCTCAGATTTGAATGTTTGCGCCAATGTGTCGCCCTCTGTTTCAAAAATTAACCCTATCCCCTTGTTGTCGTTGAGGATTTGGAACAGCCCAGTGGCGGAATTGTTGGCGGGAATGATTAACATCAGCATCGGTGGCTCTTGCGGACGTTCCGCACCTGTTTTATCCTTGACGGCTGCGTATTCACTTAGTTTTCGTTGGTATTCTTGTTGTTCGATTTTTGCGCGGTCACGTAGGGCGCGGTGGATAGGCTCTACCAATTTTCGGCATAAGGTTAGTCGTCCTTTCCCCGCCGATGCCTGTGCGGTTACAAATAGAAATAGGTTTGGATATACGTTTCTCTCAGCATATATGCCGTAAATGTTTGGTAAACAGGCAGATATTACTACTAATGAACTTAATAACAGCAGGTCTCTGTCTTCGGCTGATATAGCCTTTTCTGTACACTGTTTCAGGAAGTTAGGGATATTTTCGTACACCGTTTCGGGAATGGTTGGGAGTGGTTTTAAGTCTTCGACATCCTCTTTTTCTTCTTTTTCTTTTTTTGCGGTTTCCATATCTCCGATATACCCGATATACCCGATATCGCCACTTTGTCTTTTTGTCGTATATGGGGTATTTTCGTTGGGGCGGGATTTATTTTGAGCGCGCGCGTCTCCCCTACCTATATTGATACCTGCGGTCTGCGCCAAATGATAGAAGGTTTTTATCGTAATGCCGTGTCCGTGTGCGTTCAGACAACTATCATACTGTTTGTCCGTTTCTTCGGTGGCGTAGTTTGGATAGTAACGACTTAGGCGGTGGTAGTAAGTTCGTCCCGCTTC
>BNXR01000252.1 GCA_025999735.1 Bacteroidia bacterium
GGGAGTGTCCGCAAATAATATTTACGTTTTATTGGGTTTAATGACATAATTCCATTCACAGTGAAATTTAAATTTTTTCATATTAATAGCATTGAGTTCTTCCTCTGTTATCTTAATCCCTTTTTGGTATTCTGTTGTGTCAAGCCTGCATTTAACAGTGAGTCCCTTTGTGTTTTTAGTTGCACCTATTAACTGAACCAACGTTTCATAATCTACTAGCGGTATGCCTTTCCAATTGAGTGAAATTTGCGAAAATAACTTATGCTCAATCTTATTCCATTTGCTTGTGCCAGGCGGAAAATGACAAACCGAAATTGCCAAGCCACTTTCATTGGCAAAGCGCTGTAACTCAACCTTCCATTGTTTGCGGCGGTATCCATTGCTACCGCCTCCGTCAGCTGTTATTAATATGTTTTTTGCATGGGGATAATGCTCTTTTCCAATCAATTCCCACCAATGTTGAATACTGTTTACGGCAAACCGGCTCGTATCGTAATTTGTACCTACATTAACAAAACCTTCATTCTTAGCAATGTCGTAAATTCCATAAGGAGAGGCTTTTTCTTCTGCAAAATCATGCCCATTGACCTTCCGTGCATCCTTTTTAGGTCGATATTCCTGTCCCGAATTTTTAAAGTTACCTATGTTTTCTTTTTTCTTTGTATCTACCGATATGACCGGAAGGTTTAGATTTTGATAGCTTAATGCACGCCTGTTAATAAATTCAAATTGAGCATTTCTGTCAGGATGATTTTCGCCTTCAAGCCCTTTTTGATTCGATTGAAGACTGTATCCTAGTTCTGTCAACAAGTTTGCCACCGTAGTTTTACCTACGTTAAAATTTTTAGTTTTAAGTTCTTGGGATAATGTGCGACAACTCTTGACTGTCCATCTAAGGGCAGATTGAGGGTCACCACTGGTCGTCGGTTCTACCAAAGATTCTAATGCTTCCTTCAGACCCGGCTGACGGGCTGCTTGTGTCTTTCTGCCTGCGCCTTTTTTTCGTACCCGTTCCGGATGTGATGCATGTATATCTGAAAATAAGTCTTTTACTCCTTGATTAAGCGTAGGGCGAGACATATGGGTCAGACTGCATATAAGCGCTTTACCCCCTCTACCGATTTGATTGGCCTCTGCGGCATAAACTATGCGCTTTTGCTTTTCATTCAAATAGGGAGTTATTAACGCTAATTTTTCTTTGAGCTTTTCCATGCTGCAAAGTTAGTAATAATATTTTACATACCAAACATAAACGTAAAACTAATTTACGGACAGTTCCT
>BNXR01000253.1 GCA_025999735.1 Bacteroidia bacterium
TAATCATACACTTCCTGACTGGGCGCGTCCAAATATTCGTTCAGCGCTTCGGCATACAGCAAATACAAGTCTGCCAACCGCATAATGGGAAAAGAAGACTGTACAGGCTGCAATACACCGGTCGCATTACGTGCAGATTCGATATGTAATGCTTTTTTGATGTGATATCCGGTAGTGGAATACAGAAATCCGGTAGCACGCCCGTCCGCATCTGGCCTCAACGTACGAATTACCCAAGCAGTTTGATTTGTCGGAAGCCGGTCGAAATCTAATTTCCTGCCGTTTCCTAACCAATACCCCCCGTTAAAACCCAGATTGGCATAAAACCTGGGCTCGCGGTTCATGTTGATTTTGGCAATCAGGTAATTACCATCCGCAAGCATGTAGTATTTCTGGTCTGTCGCTGCCGGTTCGTATTTAAAACGGTTGGCAAAATCATAATTCTTGTCTTCGTTGATAGGCACTCCATTGTTGCTGTAAAACAGTTCCACCATCCGCATGGTGGGTGCCAGAACTGTTGCACTCCCGGTAGTCGAAAAACCGGGCACGGTGTATATCCAATAATTAGTATTCAGCGTACCCCATATAATTTCACGGTTCCACTTGTCCGTAACCACTGAGCGTAAAGTCATTACCAACCTGCTGGTGTCTGAAATCCCCGTATAGCCTGAAGAATACATGGATTGGCTGAAATCATACAACCCGATTTGATTGGTTAGCAACGCCGTATCAATGGCATTTTTACAGGCTGTTTTTGCCCGTTCCCACTTGTCCTTACTGCTCAATTGGCTTTCAAAAAGCTTGATACCCCTGTTGTCCACCATTCCCGAAAGGTCGGGGTTGAGGGTTGGATTGAACAAGGGGCTTGCTGCCGTCACCAACACTTCTGCCTTGATGGACAAGGCAATGGGTTGTGTTATTCTTCGCAGTTCGTTGGTCATATCGTAGATAATCAGTGGAAGGTCTGGAACCGCTTCGTCGAGCAATTGCACGATATAGTCCACACAGTCGTCGAATTTGTCGCGATACAACCTTGATTCGGAAGTAGTTGCATCAATAGACAGATTTTTCCTGATTAAAGGTATCGGACCGTATTGCCTCAACAGATAATAGTGGTAATAGGCTTTCAAAAATTTTACTTCGGCTATCATTCGTAGTCTGTCAGGCTCTGTCAAGGATGGGGGTACCTTGTCAACGTTCTCCAGAAAAATATTGCAGTCTCTGATACCCTTGAACAAGGCTACTCCCTGATTCAACCCTTCCCAGGTATTCA
>BNXR01000254.1 GCA_025999735.1 Bacteroidia bacterium
ATCTTAGGCTTAGCACAAACAGGAACCGGTAAAACCGCCGCTTTCGCAATCCCCATCATACAACGCATTTGCTACGCAAAAACCAACAATAAGCTTGTACACAAAGGCATTAAAGCATTGATACTTACTCCAACACGTGAATTGGCAATTCAGATAAGCGAATGTATCCAAGAATATGGCAAATACACGTCTATTCGGCACGCTGTCATCTTTGGTGGTGTGAAACAAGGGGCTCAAACGGATGCCCTCAGACGGGGAATTGATATATTGGTCGCCACACCGGGACGCTTATTAGACTTGATGACGCAGGGCTTTCTGAAATTAGATACCATCCGCTACTTTGTATTGGACGAGGCAGACCGCATGTTGGACATGGGCTTTATCCACGACATCAAGCGGATATTGCCTAAATTACCACAACAAAAACAAACGCTATTTTTTTCGGCTACTATGCCTGCGGATATTGCGTCACTTTCCCGCTCCATCCTTCATAATCCGGTGAGAGTGGAAGTGGCACCGACCTCCTCGGTCATTGAAACCATCCAACAAAATGTTTACTTTGTTGAAAAACAGGAAAAGAAACATTTGCTCATTCAATTATTAAAGCAGCAAAACCCTCAATCTACCTTGGTATTCTCGCGTACAAAATACGGTGCTGACAGAATCGCCCGTATCTTATGCAAAGCTGGAATCGGTAGCGAAGCTATTCACGGTGACAAATCGCAAATTGCCCGTCAACGCGCCCTTACCAATTTTAAGGCAAATAAAATCAAGGTCCTAATTGCTACCGACATTGCTGCACGGGGTATTGATGTCAATCAATTAGAATTAGTTATCAATTACGATTTACCGGAAGTGCCCGAAACATACGTTCACCGCATTGGGCGAACCGGAAGAGCAGGGAATGTCGGAACAGCACACTCCTTTTGCTCACAAGACGAACAGCCCCTTTTGAAAGATATTCAGAAATTGGTGGGAGCCAATCGGATTCACATCGTCGCCAATTGCTAACCCAATTATTTTATTTCTTTCAGTAAATTCGCCATCTCGATAGCACTTACCATGGCATCAAAGCCTTTATTCCCAGACTTCGTGCCAGCTCTTTCTACCGCTTGTTCGATGGAATCTGTCGTTAGTATTCCAAAGATAACGGGTATGCCACTCTGCAATCCTACTTGTGACACACCCTTGGTTACCTCATTGGCTACCATATCAAAATGAGGCGTGGCACCGCGAATTACCGCTCCCAAACAAACAACAGCATCATACTT
>BNXR01000255.1 GCA_025999735.1 Bacteroidia bacterium
AAAGCAAGTGAAAAAGATATGAAAGAGCTTGTTACTAAAAAGCTACCGACTTTTCGTACCCTTTTCCCAATGTACAAGGACTATACCATCTATTTAGGCATTGGCAGTTTGTCCTTTGGCGAACGTGTACTCACAAAAGCTCGTGAATTGGGAATAGGTATTCTCCGTCAAAAAGGTGATACGCTCGAAGTCGAAACGGATCATATCCGAGCATACTAAGTAGGTACGCTGAAAAATTAGTTAATTAATTAAATGTGGGTGTAGTGCATATTACAACTCAATGATAATCAGCTTATCACCAGTACACCATCAGTTTGGCATCAGTATTCTGTCTGTCCCCATAAACGTGTGTAGGACTTTTGGCAGCAGGATACCGTCTTTTGTTTGATTGTTTTCCAGCAATGCTGCAACTATACGAGGGAGGGCAAGCGAACTGCCATTCAGCGTGTGTGCAGTGATGGTGTTTTTTTCCCCTTTGCGCCTAAATCTTAATTTCAGGCGATTGGCTTGAAAATCTTCGAAATTGGAAACAGAGCTAACCTCCAACCACCTTTCCTGTGCTTTTGAATATACTTCAAAATCGAATGTCAGTGCAGAGGTAAAACTCAAATCACCACCACATAAACGTACAATACGGTAAGGTAATTCTAATTTGAGTAAGATATTTTCAACGTGTGCAACCATCTGTTCTAAGATATGGTATGATTCCTCGGGCTGAGAGATTTGCACGATTTCCACTTTATCAAATTGGTGCAACCTATTCAAACCTCTTACGTCTTTTCCATAAGAGCCTGCTTCACGGCGGAAACAAGGGGTATAGGCCGTATTTTTAATCGGTAATTGCTCTGCTTCGAGAATGACATCTCTATAAATGTTGGTGACGGGCACCTCTGCCGTCGGTATCAAGTAGAGGTTATCCTCCTGAACATAATACATTTGACCGTCTTTATCAGGCAACTGCCCTGTTGCATAGCCTGATTCAGCATTGACAACGATGGGTGGCTGCACTTCTTGATAACCGGCTTTTGTATTTTCATCCAAAAAGAAATTGACCAATGCGCGTTGTAATTTGGCCCCTTGTCCTTTATAAAGGGGAAATCCGGCACCTGCAATTTTCACACCTATTTCAAAGTCTATCAGGTTGTATTTTTTCGCCAATTCCCAATGAGGCAGGTCTGTTTCGTTTCGTTGGGGGATGGTGGCAACTGCTTTCACTATCTCGTTTTCTGCATCGCTTTTCCCTCTGGGAACAGAAGAGTGAGGCA
>BNXR01000256.1 GCA_025999735.1 Bacteroidia bacterium
TGAATGGTTACGAGAATAAAAACAATTACATAATAAAAAAATAAGATGGAAAAACAAGAAATTTTATCAAAGGTGCAGGACATTTTCAGAGATGTGCTGGACGAAGAGAACATCAATTTGACAGAGGCAACAACTGCCAACGATGTCGAAGGCTGGGATTCGCTGACTCACATTCAATTGATTGTGGCAATTGAAAAGTTGTTTAAGATTAAGTTTACCTCCAAAGAGATTCTTTCGTGGAAGGATGTGGGCGAAATGATTGCTTGTATTCAAAGCAAAGGAATATGATATTTCAGGAAGGGCAAACATACGAGAAAGAATTTTGCGTTTCGAGCGATGTGTACAATGGGTTTATCGATATTTTCAATGATAAGAATCCCTTACATACCGATGCTACGTTTGCGAAAAACAAAGGATTTGAAAGCCTTGTTATGCACGGAAATATCTTGAATGGATTCCTCTCCTATTTCATAGGTGAATGTCTTCCAACGAAAGATGTGATTATCCATTCGCAGGAAATTCAATTTAAAAATGCAGTTTATCTCGATGATAAGTTGAATTTCACAGCACAGGTGGTAGGCATTTATGAATCTGTGAATGCCGTCGAATTTAAATTTGAATTTCGCAGAAATTTAACAAGAATTAACAAAATATGGGGTAAAATTGCTGATAATCAACAAGTTAAGAAATCAGAAAACTCCCAATTAGTTGCAAAAGGGAAATTTCAAATAGGCATATTATCATGAATATATTAGTCACAGGCGGTTCTTCTGGTTTAGGAAAAGCAATCACCCAAAAGTTAGCTGAGGAGAAAAGCAATCGGGTCTATTTTACCTACAACAAGTCGGAAAAAAGTGCGAAAGAAATAAGTGCACACTATGCGAACATTACAGAAATAAAGTGTGATTTTTGCAACAAAGGGGATGTTAAATTGCTAATTGACACTATCAAACAATTAGATTTAGATGTCTTGATTAATAATGCTTATGCCTATACACCTTTTGCTCATTTTCAAAAAACAGCATCGGATAAATTTTTGACTTCATTTCAGAATAATATTCTTCCAACCATTGAAATCACTCAAGCGACTATTGATGATTTTCGTAAAAAGAAGCAAGGGAAGATAATTACCGTTTTAACTTCGCATTTGCTGAATGTGCCCCCGACCGGCTCTGCCATTTATGTGGCAAATAAAGCCTATTTGGAAAAATTGACAAAGGTTTGGGCATCAGAAAATGTAAAATACAATATCT
>BNXR01000257.1 GCA_025999735.1 Bacteroidia bacterium
GGTATAGAGTGTGTGGCAAAATAAGACTCACTCGGACGGCAAAGGTACGATAAATATTGTATAGCTACAAGAATAATCGTATCTTTGTCATTGGTAGGGGTTTCCTATCATTATAATGATAGGGTGTCTATCATTATAATGATAGGGTGTCTATCCGTATAATGATAGAGTGTCTATCCGTATAATGATAGAGTGTCTATCCGTATAATGATAGACACTCTATCCAAATAAGGTTCGAGTGCGGGGTGTTATAAGGTTCGGGTGTCGGACCGTATAGGGTTCGGGTGTCGGACCGTATAGGGTTCGGGTGTCGGACCGTATAGGGTTCGGGTGTCGGACCGTATAGGGTTCGGGTGTCGGACCGTAGAAGGATAGAATGTGGATTGTCTGAACTATGATTTTAATATGATTATAATGATTAGCATGATGAAAGAGGATAGACGGGGCAGACCTGCGTGTCTGTCCTGCAATGACGGTAGGGGCGGGGTTTACCCGCCCTGTAGAGACGGGGCATGCCCCGTCTCTACATTTACGCCCCTACCCTCCCGTCATTGCGGGCTTGACCCGCAATCTCCGTATTCATACGTATGGCGTTACAACACCCCGATGTGGTTACGTATGTGTAACCGATGTGGTGCCCTATAGGGCACCGGTGCGGTGCCCCATAGGGCTCCGGTGCGGTGCCCCATAGGGCTCCGGTGTGGAGCCTCATAGGGCTCCGATGCGGGGTGTGCTAACACCCCGCACTGGATTGTCTGAACCATGATTATAATGTGATTAAAGGATTAGCATGATGAAAGAGAATAGACGGGGCAACTATCCTCATCCATCCGTAGGTCGTTGACCTACGGTTATTAAGATTAGACCTTTCAGGTCAGCAGCCCGAAGGGCTATATCTCCATAACCGTAGGTAAGCGTAGCGTAGCCTACGGCTTTCGATAACCCCGCCCCTACCCTCCCGTCATTGCGGGCTTGACCCGCAATCTCCGTATTCCTACGTATGGCGTTACAACACCCCGATGTGGATTGTCTGAACCATGATTATAATAAGATTAAAGGATTAGCAAGATGAAAGAGGATAGGCCGCAATGACGGGTAGGTAGAGACGGGGCATGCCCCGTCTCTACACGTTTACGCCCCTACCTACCCGTCATTGCGGGCTTGACCCGCAATCTCCTACATTACTACATTGCTACATTGTAGAGACGGGGCATACCCCGTCTCTACTACATTTCTAC
>BNXR01000258.1 GCA_025999735.1 Bacteroidia bacterium
TTGGCAAGCGGTGCAACTACCTTATCGAACCTTTATGCCCGTATTGTAGCTGATACCTTGTTGATAATTCAAGGTGTGAGTGCTTCTGCTGTTGAAGTCTGGGCTTATCGACCGACTGATGCGGCATATAGTGCAGCTACGCCTGTTAAAATGGAGTTGACTACCCACAAAGCAGATCAGAAAATTCATTGGGATTATGCCGTGACTGTTGATTCGACGGCGATTTACTTAGATACCCTTGTGCTTTTTGGCGCAACAGCAGCTATATCTTCAAACACCAAGTATCCGAGCCTTGCAACACCTACTTCGCGCGTCACATATACCGTCCATGTCGATGATAGGGATACGGCGAGAGTGGGCACTCACCCGTCCCTTCCCATCGACACGATTCACTTCCTTCATGCCGGCACTGTCCGCTTTAAACTCAATAAAGCGGGCGATGCCAATTATAATGCCGCTCCAGAGATAGAGGTGAAATGGACAGTCGACAAGCGGCCACAGACGATAGAATGGGTATTGCCGGATCCAATCACTTTTGGTGACGAGCTTGATTTTAGCAGCCCCGGACCCCTGTCCCCTACTTATATACCCAAACTGAGCGGTGGGGGAGACATCTATTACAGCACTACCGATTTGATGCTGGCAACTACTTCCGGTACGTTTGGAGAATTTATAAAAATCGTCGGCGTGGGGCCGATGCCTTTAGTCGCTTCTTCACCGGGTACGGCTGATTTTGCACCTGTCAGTACAAGTCCATTGGCTGCGCCGCTTCCGTCTGCACCCATTGGGAAGGCCCATCCGCAGCTCGACTTTGATACCACCGGTAATCCAATTAACAGGACCTATTACCCTGGTTTCATTTTCGTAGATGGTGCACATACAACGCCTGTAGGCACGATATACAGTTCAGGCACGATAAAGTATGAACGCCTTGACGACCCAGCCGATCCGGGTGCAGCCGCACTAACGTTTAATACTACAACAGGTAGAATAGACAACGTTACCAAAGCTGGCATAATCGTCGTGAGGGCTGTTATCTCTGCCGATGCTAATTTTAATGCAGACACAACAACGCATACCATCAGCATCGGCAAGGCAAATCCGAACCTTACCTATCATCTGCCGCTACGGCTCCCTTTACAACTATTGTACCTGCTGCGGAAGGAGTCAAAACGCCTGAACTCGAAACTGTGGTACCCGCGGGACCACTCGCTATCCAGTATTTTCTCGCCCCTT
>BNXR01000259.1 GCA_025999735.1 Bacteroidia bacterium
TTTCAGTTCAGATAGTTATGTAATTCCAATTTATCAGCGAAATTACGCATGGGGCGAATCTGAAATAACACAGTTAATTCAGGATATTGTTGATTACATAGGAAAAGACAGAAACTCAAATTATTATATCGGGACTTTAATTGTTTGGGAAAGAAAAATTGATGGCAATATTTCCTTTGAAACCATTGATGGACAACAAAGATTGACAACTTTATCCATTCTGTTGAGTTTGATAAAAAATGAGTATTCAAATATAGATTTATCGTGGTATAAAGAGTTGAAATTACAATTTGATAGTCGGAAAAATTCAACCAATACTTTACATTCGCTTTTCCATGGAACAATACCCGACAACAAATATTGCAATAATGCAATTAAACAGGGTTACGAGGATGCTAAAAAGGCACTAAAACGAATACTCAAAGACTTTAATATATCAATTGAAGATTTTTGCAATTATCTATTTGAAAAGGTAAATATCTTGCGAGTTTTAGTCCCCGAAGATACTGACTTAAATCATTATTTTGAAATAATGAACAGCAGAGGCGAGCAATTAGAAAAACATGAAATCCTCAAAGCGAAATGTTTAGAAATACTTGATGAGAACGACCGATACGCCTTTAACCTGATTTGGGAGGCTTGTTCAAATATGGAAAAATATGTTCAGTATGGATTTGGTAAAACTCAAAGAGATGCGATTTTCGGTAGCAATAATAGCCAAGATTTGAAATGGAATAATCTGATTGGTCAAGATGATGTCTATGAAAAGTTAAAACCACAAGCAGATAACGAGCAAATAAATCATCAAGAAAGTATCCCTACTATCGCCGATTTATTAAAACAAGACTCAAAGCAATATTCGGAAAAATCAGCAACAAATGATGAAAGTCCAGATAGATTTAATACGATAATTAATTTTTCAAACTTTTTACTGCACATTTTAAGAATACAAACAAAACAAGATGTGGCGTTGGATGATAAGAGATTAATAGATTCTTTCAATGATTATTTATTAAATGAACAAGACAAAATCAAAAAAATAGAAAATGTAAAACTATTCGGTTACAATCTTTTAAAAGGCAAGTTTTTGTTTGATAAATATGTAATTAAAAGAGAATTTACCAAAGGAACTGACCATTGGAGGAATTAATTCTGAATCATTTGCAGCAATTCTTAGTAGAATTGGGAACTGGATTTTGCTTTGAAGCCCGCCAAAAAACGGATTACTTT
>BNXR01000260.1 GCA_025999735.1 Bacteroidia bacterium
TTTCCTTTTCCACGCTGTTGTTTAGCACTCCAATAAACCAACTGCTGCCCGATTGCTTGGCAATGGCGACATATTCAGTGGGAGAACCGCCTAAGAATTTGATGTTGTCCCAAATGTTTGGGACGATTTTCAGAAAGTCGGCGCCCGGCTGTCCCCGAATAAATTTGGGATGGTCACACACCACCATGTATGGACTTTCGTAAACCACAAATTTTGCCAATTCAGCGGCGCGGGTATTGGCTACCAAAGTCGGCGACTGCTGTCTAAAGTTGCTTTGAGTGACGTTGTTAAATCCACCCGGCGTATAATCCATCCCACCGGTCAACATGCGAGTAAAAGCCAGTTTGACATTGTGTTCGGGACTCATATTGTTGGTGAATTTGTAATATTCGCTCCCCATTACGCCTTCCCGCGTCAGCAGGTTCGGGTAAGTGCGGATGATGCCGTCGGGTTTATTGGCACCGTGAAAATCAACCAATATGTGGTTGTCCGCAGCACAGCGGACGATGTCGTGGAGCCAGTTCACCATTTCCTGATCGTCGCGGTCTATGAAATCAATTTTAACCCCTGCAATGCCCCATTCTTTGTATAAGGGGAATGCTTTTTTGTAGGCGTCGTTGCGATTCACGTCCGCACTGTATATCCACACCCAGATGCGCACATTTTTCGATTTGGCATAAGCCAATATTTCAGGCATATTGACGTGGGGGGCAGGCTGACAGATGTCGGCTTCCGGACGGTTGTATTGTCCGTACCATTGTGCATCCACCAACATATAGGGCCAGCCCATTTCGGAAGCAAAGTCGATAAATTCTTTGATGACAGGCATTTCCATTTTCCGCGTATATGACGATGGCGTGGCTTTCAGATACAAACTGTATCGCAGCGAACGCATCGGCAACCGTCAATTAACCAAAGAACTGACTACTTTCTCCATTCCCGGCAACCCCGATGCCTGGGTAGTGGAATACGGTGGATACGCCACTTTCCAGGAAGACGAATTTAAGGAAAGGAAATTGGACTATGTATCGGAAAAAACCATTGCCGGTCTCCCGTTTCTGATGAAGTACGCCGACGACTGCTGGGTAGCCATTACCGAAGCGGAAATCAATGATTTCGCAGCGTTTTATCTCGGCACCAACGGGCAGAAAAACCAACTGACGACCAAGTTGGCACCCCTGCCCGGTGAAGAAGAACAAGGCGTGAAAGTTCGTTTTGCCGACGATGC
>BNXR01000261.1 GCA_025999735.1 Bacteroidia bacterium
TTCAGCCTTTGTCTGAACCTATCATTCCGTTGATAGTAGCCTAAAGGAGCGTGCGTTATCAGTAATGATTAGGTGCGAAGCCTCCTTGAAAAGGTTGCCCATCGTGAGAGGAGTTTAAGCCGTGAGGTACGAACAACTGCTGCTAACATCAAGCGGTAAGGGAGCTGGCTGACCCATATGGATAACATAAGTGAATTGCTGCACTGTCGTGACAAAGAACAAGCTCAACGATGTTTATGGGCTTTAGCCAAAAGGCAAACAGTCGGATAGTCTTCTTTCGTGTAAGGCTACACGGACAACGCACTGTCGGCAGAAAGGCAAATCCTAAGTGGGACGTTAGTTGTTTATGCGGAACTTGGTAAGTCCTTATTTCTCCCCGATTAATCAGAGTAAGCCGACCGTAAGGGAAGCCTATATGGAGTGAGGATATGAGATTGCGGAGAAAGCAAATGCTCTTTTGTAATGAAGGAGATAGGGAGAAATCCTATCACGAAAGTGAGCAGACTTCCGCATGGTGATACTTTACAAGAGGCTTGAAGGACTTTTAAATGAAGAAAGAGCAAAGGTACGGAGTGCAAACAAAGTGTGCATCTTCAAAGGCGAGTAGAACAGTTTGGGACAGTATCGACTGGAACAAATGTCAGATACGCCTTAGAAAGCTTCAACAGCGGATTGTAAAGGCGCAACAAGAAAAGAGATACGGTAAAGTGAAAGCCTTGCAGCATCTCTTGGTCACCTCTTTTGAAGCCAAAGCATTGGCAGTAAAAAGAGTAACTTCCAATAAAGGAAAAAGAACCGCAGGAGTGGATAAAGTAAAATGGACTACTTCTGCACACAAATTCAAAGCGGTAGTATCCCTCAAGCGTAGGGGATACAAGCCCCAACCACTGAAAAGAGTAACGGCAAGAAACGTCCATTGGGCATTCCAACTATGAAAGACAGAGCCATGCAAGCGTTATACTTAATGGCTTTAGAACCCATAACAGAAACCAATGCAGACGGTAATTCTTACGGTTTCCGCAGAGGACGGTCAACGGCGGATGCTATTGATGCACTGCACAGACTGTTAAGTAAAGGAGACTCGCCTCAATGGATGCTCTCGCCAATGCCACGCTGGACGGCATGGAAAAGTTGGTAAAAGAAAAGTATCATGCAGATTACCTTGCGAAAGTAAAGGTGCTCTCGCCCAAAGTGCATCTCGTCCGATATGCAGATGACTTTGT
>BNXR01000262.1 GCA_025999735.1 Bacteroidia bacterium
CGCTGTGCTGTTTTCAGCCCGATACCCTTTACCCTTTGAATGGCATTGACATTATCTGTTTGAATGGCTGTAACAATCTCTTCCACAGTCATTGAACTCAACATGACACTCGCAGTATTTGGTCCAATGCCCGATACGGAAATCAGTTGACAAAAGATGGCTCTTTCTTCTGGGGAAAAAAAGCCATACAATAAATGGGCATCTTCTCTGACAATCAAGTGTGTATAGAGGGTTACACTCTGTAAGGAAGAAATCTTGGAGTAGGTGTTCACCGTCGTCCGAATGTTGTAGCCCACGCCTCCGCAATCTATCACTGCGTATGCCGGCCTTGCTTCTTTTAATATTCCGCTGATATATTCATACATAACTTGTCATTTTAGTGAAAAAAACCGCACAAATGTACGGTTTTTCTGTAAAAATACAAAGGACAGCCTTAATCTATTTAGTGCGGCTGCACCAAATTTACGGTGACCAACTACCCCGTATGGGGAACGGTCACAGAAAATCTAACTCCCACTCCTTCATACCGCCCTTTATTAAAATTACAAAACACACCTATTCTGGCCACTTTATTAAAACCAACAGAATAACCACATTCTGCATAATTCAAAGAAGGTGTCCACAAATACCTGATATGCAGACCTTCATCAAACATATATTTTTGTAAGAACGGCAGGTTTTTAAATAACAAGAACCAAGAAGTGTAATTCAGTGCACCCCCCGCCCAACAGTCATCCGTGTGCAGGCGATAGTAGTCTGGTAAAAAATATTCACTCACAAAAGACTTATCGCTTCCCGTCCATCCGATAGTATAAAAATGTTTGTAATCAGGGAAATACAACTCCTTTTTGGAGAGGAATGTTCCCGTAGAGACACTGTATGAAAACTTATTAAACATATTCAATTGAATGTCATGAACCGCTTCAATAGAGGCAAGGTCATACTTATTTTCTCTCTCTGCACCGTTCGGAATCCCTTTTTTATATGCTGCGGTAAACGTGGGCCAATCAGAGTGGTGGTCTCGCTTCTTCCCATTTCTCACCGTATAGTACATTCTGGGCGTATAACTCATTTGCAACGCGAGGCTTGTCGAGGAATTATTCGGCATTTTACCTTCCACAGAATTACTGCTCCCACCCTCATTTTCAGGGTTATTAGAGTTCGGTGTCCTCTTTCTGAAATTAAAGGAAGTATTATTTTCCAAACCGTAGCGT
>BNXR01000263.1 GCA_025999735.1 Bacteroidia bacterium
TATTGTTATTGGGTGTTATTTTGTTATTATTTCGTGTTATTTAATTTGAGCATCAGCGTATTTTTGGTCACGTGCTCGCCTTCTTTGATACAGACATCTTTTATTTTACAATCAAAGGGAGCGGTGATTCTATTTTCCATTTTCATGGCTTCCAAAATCAGCAATAAATCGCCTTTTTTGACTTTCGAGCCTTTTTTTACGTGAAGCTCCAAGATAGTACCTGGGATACGAGCAGAAATGTCGCAGGGATCCGGTGTCACCCATTTCACCCGTTTTGCCCATTTCTTGGTGAACGTCGTCTTGTAATCGGTGCCGTCAATTTGCAGGGTCTCGAATTTTGTCTTTGTCGTATCTCGTGATTTTCCGGTTCTCATTTCAATTTTCTCATTTCAATTTTCCTATGTCAGCTTTGCACTTAAAAGGGCGGTATGCCGTGTTTTTTCGATGGTATCAGCACTGATTTATTGGTAGAAACTTCGATGGAATGTTTCAACAACATACGTGTTTCTTGCGGTTCAATAACCGAATCGATATATCCTTTTGATGCGGCTACGTAAGGGTTGGCAAACTTCTCGCGATATTCTGCCACTTTTTGTTTGCGCATTTCTTCGGGATTTGCGGCCTCTTTAATTTCCTTTTTGAAAATGATATTGGCAGCTCCTTCCGGTCCCATGACAGCAATCTCTGCCGTTGGCCAAGCAAACATGAAATCAGCTTGCAAATGTCGGGAGTTCATGGCAATATAACCACCGCCATAAGCTTTGCGCAGGATGACTGTAATCTTTGGAACCGTAGCCTCACTATACGCATACAGTACTTTCGCACCATGGCGGATGACACCCATATACTCCTGCTCTACGCCCGGCAGATAACCCGGCATATCCTCAAAGGTCACAATGGGAATGTTAAAAGCATCACAAAAGCGTATGAAACGCGCCGACTTATCCGAAGAATCACAATCCAGCACACCCGCTAACACTAAGGGTTGATTGGCAACAAAACCGACAGTTCCACCGCCTATACGTCCAAATCCGACAACTATATTTTCGGCAAAATACTGCTGCACTTCCATGAAATCGGAATCATCCACTACCGCCATGATAATTTCACGTACATCGTAGGGCTGGGCAGGATCTGCCGGAAGAATGTGGTCAATCTTGTATTCCGGTTTCGGGGATTTCGGGGGGAACACTTTGGCTTTACGCTC
>BNXR01000264.1 GCA_025999735.1 Bacteroidia bacterium
TTTGCGGCGTCAAGAAAAAAAAACGATGTCACGTTATTTAGATCCTAAGAACGATTTGATTTTTAAACGAATCTTTGGTGAGCATAAAGAACTCTGTATTAGCTTGTTAAACAGTCTTTTGCCATTGGAGCATCCAATTATTTCCATTGAATACCAAACTGGGGAATTGCTTCCGGAGATACCGTTCCTTAAAGATTCTATCGTGGATGTCAGGTGTGAGGATGACAGAGGAAGACAGTTCATCGTGGAGATGCAGATGCTTTGGACCAACAGTTTTCAGTCGCGTGTGTTGCTCAATGCCTCCAAGGCGTACATCAAACAGTTGGATGCAGGTGAGGACTACGATTTTTTGCAGCCCGTATATTCTCTAAATTTTGTAAACCAAACGTATCAGTTTGATACTCCCGGCTACTACCATCACTACCAAATTGTGAACATCCACGATACCGAGAAGCAAATTCAGGGCTTAGAGTTTATATTTGTGGAACTACAAAAGTTTAAAGCTCAAAGTATGTCCGAAAAGAAGCTCCAAGTACTGTGGCTTCGCTTTCTGACAGAGGTAGATGGTGGTGTAGATAGTGTTTCGGCAGATTTTAAAGTTGATAAAAATATCTGTAAAGCCATAAAATATACAGAACGCGCTGCATATAAGGTGGAGGACTTATATACATACGACAGGGTACGCGATGTTATTATGACTAAGAGGGCTTTCATTTCTGATGCCAAGAAAGAAGGGAAAGCAGAGGGCAGGACAGAAAAAGAGATAGAGGTGGTGTTAAACAGCCATCGTGTCGGCATTCCGCTAAAAAAAATAGCTCAAATTTCGGGACTGACTATTGACCAAGTGAAAATGATACTGGAAAAATAATGACAATGAACAAAGGCAAATAGGACAAAGTGGGTGCAAATGTAAATAATTAGCCGAACTTTTCGATTTTTCTTGTTTATTTCAAATAAAGGTGTACCTTTGCCGAAATGTTCTGAACCACGATTCTCACAAGATTCACAAGAAAAAAAGATTATGGCAAAGTATTTAGACCCTACAAATGACGTTATTTTTAAGCGTGTCTTTGGTGCGCATCCGAAGATTCTTATCAGTTTTTTGAATGCCTTGTTGCCCTTACAGAAGGGACATTTTATTAAAAGTTTAGAATACCTTCCCAATGAGCAAGTTCCAGATAATCCGTTAAAAAAACTTTCTTTT
>BNXR01000265.1 GCA_025999735.1 Bacteroidia bacterium
AATATAGTTCCTTGGATTGATATTAACAATGTTGAGCAAGATTTGATTATCTGCCGTGCCTTAGTAGCCATTTACGGTGATGATTTTTTGGCTTCCCGATTGGCTTTTCGTGGCGGAACGGCTTTACACAAACTGTATTTACAACCACAACCGCGATACAGTGAGGATATTGATTTAGTACAAATCATGCCCGAAAATGTAGGTGCTATCCTTAACAAGTTGCGTGAGGTTTTATCCTTTCTTGGAAAACCTATTGTAAAACAGAAGAAAAACAACAACACGATGGTTTTTCGGGTGGACTCGACTTTTCCACCGGTTACATCCATTCGGTTAAAGGTAGAAATAAATTGCAAAGAGCATTTTAATGTCTTGGGATTGGTCAAAATTCCATTTTCCGTCAATAATCAATGGTTTACAGGCGATTGCGAGATAACAACCTATCAATTAGACGAGTTGGTTGGCACAAAATTACGTGCCTTGTATCAGCGGAAAAAGGGACGTGATTTGTTTGATTTGCAAAAGGCTTTGGAAAATCCGAATTTGAATCCGGACAATGTGGTAAAATGTTATCGCGATTATATTTCTTTTTCCGATGGAGAATCGCCCTCAAAAGCGGTATACCTCGCGAATATGGAAGCAAAAATGCAAGAAGAAATCTTTTTGAATGATACGCAGGGGTTGCTTCGTCCGAGTTTGGATTTTGAGCCGATGGAGGCGTGGAAGGTTGTGCGAGAGAGATTAATTGCGAAAATTTAGGAAATATTTAGCTGTCGCCCGCAGAGCAACCATCGCTGAATTTTTTATTGAAAGAAAAAGCGTTCAAAAAAAATCAGCGAAGATTGCAAATACCTCATAGCCACGAGTATCGTCATGGCAGAGCAAATTCCGCTCAGCCACCCATTGAGGCTTGCACACGCGAAAATTGCTAATCAAATCGCTACAAAAATCAATGGACTAAATTTTATCTAATCCACCCACCCGCCCTTAATGGGACTAAATTTTCATAAAAGCGTTCCGCCTTTGGCTATGCGCTAAACGGTTTGGCACGGTTTTCAAAAAACATCATAATAATTTGAGCATAAAGAAGGGTCAAAAACGCGCGCCAAACCTTAGATAGGACTAAATTTTGTTAAGGCTACGCCGTATCAATTATAAGGTACTCCCCTTCCCCCCAGCTCGCGCGGTCGCATTTTTTATCATTTGC
>BNXR01000266.1 GCA_025999735.1 Bacteroidia bacterium
ATTGCTTCTTTCCATGTTAATTCTTTTTCCATATTCCTAACTCTAATGGTTCATTTTTTTTATTCGTAAATGACTATGCTGTTAATATAAATCAACCCAACGCTCCCCAAAAACTCCTCACATAATATTCTCTTCCTCAAATCTATCATTCGTATAAGTTCCATTTACAACAATTTATCTAACAATTTCTTTCTGCTGCTCTGTCAAAGGACCTTGGTTTTGTCCGCGGCATAATTCAAAACACGAAGTTACAAAACTACATGAAAATCCCAAGATTTCCAAGCGTGCAAATGAAAATGAATAAAAAAACAGTTTTTTACAGAGGGTAGGTAGGTAAAATATGTCCCCACAATGGCTATTAATGACTGCCTTGCAGGGCTGCCACCCCGCTGACGATATCCAACAGTTCGCTGGTAATCGTCTGCTGGCGGGTTTTGTTGTAGAGAACGCTGAGTTCTTTAATAAGTCCATCGGCATTGTCGGTAGCTATTTGCATGGCCACCGTGCGGGCACCGTGCTCAGAGGCATGAGAGTCCAATAGACAAGAGTATAGCTTCATGCGCAACGCTTTTGGTAGCAGTACTTGCAGTACTTCCTGTTTCCCAGGCTCCACGATATAGTCGCCTGCAACCGCCACTTTGTCCTCTTTTTGAGCCTTGTCCCCTTGGTTCACTTGATTTACTTGGTCCTCTTGACCGCTGAGTTGTAGGGGTAGGAAGGTTTCGGTAAAAAGTTTTTGTACCGCCGTACTCTTTAGATGGTGGTAGATGACAATGACTTTGTCAAATTCCTTGTTCAAGAACTTGTCCATCACGGTATTGGTGACTTGTGTCATGGCATCGAAATTAGGCTTATCCGCTAAAACGTGACGCTCGCCGTCCAACGTACCGCCTAAGGTAAATTGTAGTCGCTTGACCGCCTCAGACACCTTGCGTCCAATAGGATAGACAACCACATTTTGCTCCCCTAACTCTTTATATTCTTCGACGACCTCCTTCAGCCTTTTTATCACATTGGAATTGAAAGCACCACAGAGGCTGGTATTGGAAGAAAAAACGACAATAGCCACTCTCTTCAAGGGCCTAACGGCAGCATAATCGGAACTAAAATCAGTTTCTGTCGCCAAGAAATTGTTTAAAATCTTGTTTAACCGCTTTTGATAGGGCGCAATATTCTCAATGG
>BNXR01000267.1 GCA_025999735.1 Bacteroidia bacterium
GTGTGGATGCCCATCGGCGGCGGTTGATTTCCAATAATCATACGGCTACACATCTTTTGGATTATGCGCTGCGAGAAGTGTTGGGTGCTCATGTGGAACAGAAAGGCTCGTATGTGAGTGATGAATATTTACGGTTTGATTTTTCGCATTTTCAGAAAGTGACGGACGAGGAACTGCAAAAGGTGGCAGCCATTGTAAATCGCTTGATACGGGAAAATATCCCCTTGGAAGAGCATCGTTCCATTCCGATGGGGAAGGCACAGAAAATGGGTGCCCTCGCTCTTTTCGGTGAGAAGTACGGTGATTTAGTGCGGGTAGTGAAATTTGGAGATTCCATCGAATTATGCGGAGGTATCCACGCACGCGCAACCGGTCAAATCGGATTTTTCAAGATGATAAGCGAGAGTTCCGTTTCAGCCGGTGTGAGGAGAATAGAGGCGATTTCTGCCGATAAAGCGGAAGATTACATTGTAAACCATTTCAATACTGCCGCCGAAATTACCAAAATGTTCAAAACAAAAAAGGGTATCATGGAGCATATCATATCCTTATTGAAGGAAAATGAGGAACTCAGAGAAGACTTGAAAAAATTCACTGCCGACAGTTTGAAAATTGTGAAAGATGCCCTGAAAAAGGAAGTGCGGACGGTCGCAGGCATAAATTTGATTATTAAAAGAGTAGATGACATCGAGCCTGCCCGTATCAAAGAACTCGCTACCCAATTGAGGGGTGATATTGAAAATATCATCGTCATTTTTGGTGGTGTATTTGATGGGAAACCGAGCCTGACAGTCGCCATTAGCGAAAAGGTAGTCGCAGAAAACGGCTTGCATGCAGGACTTATGGTGAAAGAAGCTGCTGCCGTCATAAAAGGTGGTGGTGGTGGTCAACCGTTCTTTGCAATGGCAGGTGGTACAGATAGTAGTGGAGTGGATAAAGCCTTGAATTTATTAGAAAAGATGGTCATCAAGCAGCTACAATAAGTGGTGGTCATAAGGTGGGAAACTTTTGTAAGCAAATTACTGCTGTTGCGTTAATTTTTAATATTTTGTTATAAAACACTGACATACAAATACATATAAGCCTTATTTGATTTTTCGATTTGAATTGACGTACTTTTGCTCAAAAAAGCAAAAAGTATGCATTCGGGTAAATATGTTTTCTCACAAGTTTTGGAATTT
>BNXR01000268.1 GCA_025999735.1 Bacteroidia bacterium
TTTGTAGCCATGGCTTTTATTTTTTAATCATTTTAAATTATTTCTGAATTATATTTCCACAAAAATAGTTTTTTTAAATGGATTATCGGTTATTGAAACAAAAAATATTTTTCAAGTATTTTTCAAAAAATAGGTAGCACTATTTTTTATTTCAAAAAAAAGGGGTTACATTTGCGGTCGCTAATGCGAATATTTTCTCAAATATATATTTTGGTTCGGTAGTTCAGTTGGTTAGAATGCCGCCCTGTCACGGCGGAGGTCGCGAGTTCGAGTCTCGTCCGGACCGCAAAGGAACACAGTAGAGACACAAAATCTTGTGTCTCTACTATCATTTATCCATATAGGGATAGGTACTGGAAATCATATTCAAACGGAAGTAAAACAGAATTAAAACTAAAATTGAAACAAAATGCATACAGCTCTGTACATTGTAGTCGCAATACTTGCGCTTTGGGTGATTGGCAATATTTACCGTCATTTCCAGAATAAAAATAAGATTGTCCGCCTTGTAGAGGGTAACTGTACAGGTTGCGGAGCTTGCATAAAAAGGTGTAAACACAAGGTGTTGGAGATGGTAAGCGATGAACAGGGCAAGTACGTGGTGGTGAAATATCCCAACAGATGCGAGGGTTGCGGGGATTGCTTGCCAAAATGCAAATATAATGCACTTGAAATTATTAAAAAAGCAACTGCGATGACCAAATAATGCAAAGTTATTAAAGTCAGATGGGAAACTTGGGTTTATTACGCCAAATACTTATTTAACAAATACATATATATTATGTTCTCAACCGCGAGCACAGCAATGGTTGGAGTTCAAATCAAATGGCACTGACCATGAGCAAATATTATTTTGAAATGCCGAAATGAAGGATTACTTTCGCAGAAATAAATAGAAATTCGTTAGTACACCTATTTTTAACATAAGGAAAGAACTCATAAAAAAATTTATGAACTTTGAACAAATCCATAATAATCAATCCTATTTGCTGTTGCAATGTATCAGTGGTAGCAAGGCGTATGGCTTAGATACGCCGCAATCAGATACGGATATAAGAGGCATTTTTGCTTTACCTAAACGAGAATTTTTCGGTTTGCACTATACGGAACAGGTTAATAATCCATCGAACGATATTGTTTACTACGAACTGGGGCGTTTTGTGGCACTGCTTTTGAAC
>BNXR01000269.1 GCA_025999735.1 Bacteroidia bacterium
GAAATTCACGGTGACTTTCAACTTCTTTGATACTTTTTAAATCACGGTTTATGTCCTTCGGAAGGTAGCCGAAGCGGTAGGCGGATTTCAACGCTATTTTGAATTTGATGAAGTAGGTGGCAGCCGTATTGGTAGCTAATTTTGTTTCATCGTGTTTTTCGACCGTCAAAAGGTAGTTCTTAAAGCCCTCACACCATTGTAATGTGATGTCTGAAAAACGCATGGTATCGGATTTGTCCGATTTTTGGGTGTACTTTTTCAAGTGTAGCAAGGCTGATTTCCAATTATCACGGTTAGATTTTTTCCTTTCGTCAGCTAATTGCCTGAAATATTGAATGAAGTCGCCATGACTGCGCTCTTGGGCTTTCAATAGTTCCGATTCGGCAATAGTGTATATATTCGCTTTGTTCAATTCATTTTGTCTGTTATTACGAATGATTTCTGCTAAGCGAATGGTTTCTGTATCAGCAACATTGTATTTGTATTTCTCATTTTTATCGGTCACAAACACTCCATGCCGATTCTTCATTGGGAACACGTACATCCCCAAGGATTCACGCCTTGACAATCTGCCTGTTTCGGGGTCTATGATTGGTGGATAGTAATCCAAATACAACGAAACAACGCACCGCAGATTCCGTCATTCCATATTTTGCTGTTATTTCTTTGACCGTGTACCACTCAGCCAACTTTGCTACAGAAGTATCAAAACCTTTCTTTTTGAAGTAGTTGTCTATTTGCTGTTTTGCTATCAATGTGCGTGTTCCGTCTTTTGTTTCCGGTATCTTTTCGGCGTTGACGATTATTCGTATTTGGTTTTTCAATATTCCGTATTTCTCTGTGATGTCATTTATTGAATACCAATCTATTATTGGTTGCTTTTCTCTTGAAATCGTCCAACGGCTTACCCCTATAACTTCTGCTGCTTCTGAGATACTCAGATATTCTTTTCCTGAAATATCAATCGTTACCCGCTCTTTGCGCTTATGCGCTACTAATCCGTTTGTAAGTTGAAGTACCTCTTTTCGTTTTGCCTCTTTGTATGCTTTACTATTGCATACATGTGAGCAATAACGCACCGTTATTTGTCGTTGTAATTCAATGCTTTACCATTGTTTACAACGATTTGTTCGTTTTTATACGTTTTTTGTTGGGAGTGGTTACTTTC
>BNXR01000270.1 GCA_025999735.1 Bacteroidia bacterium
GGGGTATATAGAACCTATGGCGGAGGGTTTGCAGTCTATTCTGCCGGGATGACGTTTAGCAATCTTATCATCGAGAAAAATTATGCAATAAACGGAGGTGGTATGTGTGTTCGGGGGGCGGGTGGGGATAGCAAATTTACCAATCTGATAATCCGAGATAATACGGCCAACCAGGATGGTGGAGGGGTGTGGTCTTACTCTACAAACACTATGATTGCCAATTCTCTTATCAGCAATAATGTAGCAGGTAATAATGGAGCTGGCGTTTACGTGAATAATCTGTCCTTCACTTTAACCAACTGTACTGTTGTGGATAATACAAGGACAGATGGAAGCGCCGGAGTTGGGTTGTACCACAGCGGTACCGGTCTAATAAACGCATATAACTGTATCTTTGTGGGGAATACTGTTAGTACACATGACACAGACATACACAATTCACTGGTATTAACTAACGGAAACAGTATTTTTGTTGACCCTGCAAACGGCGACTACCGTTTATCTGTATGTGGACCTACAGATGCCGGAGATAATACGTATTATGAGGATGCTATCGGCATTACTCTTCCCGGATCCTCTGACCTTGACTTGGCTGGAAACGGTCGCCTGGACGGTACGAACATGAGCTTGGGAGCCTACGAATATAAACCGCAGTTACCGTCCCCCGATGCCAACGGTATTGTGTACGTGAAAAACGGATGTAATGGTGGCAATGGTAATGGCGATTCGTGGGATAATGCGTATCCAAATCTTGCTACCCCACTGTACGAGGCGCGACAAGATCACACCATTAAACAAATTTGGGTCGCCGCGGGGACGTACAAGCCGGAGCATCCGGCTGACGGTCTCTCTTCGGGTGTTCTTCGAGATTATGCTTTTGTGCTCGTGGATAGCATAAAAGTGTATGGTGGCTTTCCGGCCAATGCTACAGGGCATTCCATTTCCGGTAATGCCACGATGGCAAATCGAAATCCTAGCGTGCACGTAACGACCCTATCGGGCGATTTAAACGGCGATGACCAGCCTAACTTTGTCAATAATGGCGAAAATACATACCACGTAGTGATTTCAGCAGATTCCGTAGGCACAGCCCTGCTCGACGGTTTCACCATCACCGGCGGGAACGCCGACGGCAATGGCTATATTGCTGTAACCTCACCTAGTGC
>BNXR01000271.1 GCA_025999735.1 Bacteroidia bacterium
AATCAAAATATCGAAGAACAACTAAATTTATTTGAATGTTAAATTCGGTTAAATATTAACGCAACAGCAGTAATAATGAATAATAAATTGGGAAAAATACAACAAATGAATTCACAAGAGAATTTAGATCATTATAGCCCAAGGGAAATTTAATTACTTTTTTAAAGAAAAGTCGGTAGTAAGGATAATTCTTTTTACAGTCCCTCAGTATTTCTGAAAAAGGTCTAATTTTTTTGCTATTTTCATCGACATAAAAAGATGGCGATATTTTGGTAATAGCTTGTATTGTTTGTATATACTGAATATGCTCTAACAAAAAATCAAAATATTGGTCAAATGACGCTTTAGCGTACTTCATAAGGTATCTAATCGGATCGAAAAGGAGCATTAATCCATCTTTGTCAAAAGCATATCCAATAATATACGGAATAATTGTTGTCGGTTTACCATCTTGCCGTTTAAATCCGTCCCAAATCGGCAACCGTGAACCACCAAGTCCAATAAAAGCATAGTCATAGTTAATTTTTAAAGTATTATCCCTTTTTTCTCTGAAATTCGGTGCAGAATGTATAATTGAGTTCTCATTAAAAACTTCAATATTATATATTTTTCTAATACGTGATAATGTTTCTTCCAATAGAACATTTAATTTGGGAAGAATAGAATATTTTATTGCTTCTGCTTTCAATAACAGGTCGTCTGTTAATCGAAATAAGGCAGCATCTCCTAAATCTAATACAATATTTTCTAAATTTGCTTTGTCCATGATATAATTTTACAAGTTTTTTGCAACATCAGCTTGGGCCCAAACCACATGTTGTGCGTAAGCCCATTTTTTTTATACTTTTTGAACATTTTTCTAAAATGCCGTCCAAGTTCTCGCGATACTTCTTCAAATTGTGGTAAGTTCTTTATTTGTTCCTTGATTGAACTTTCCTATTTGCTTTTGAATGTTAGCAATTTTTTTTTGTTTTTGTAAAATCTACCAATTGCGACACCACAAAATCGCTATCTTCGGTATGAATAGCATCGTAAGTTTCGTCTATATAGTCGAACACATTATTTTGGGCAAAGAAATCAAACGCTTCTTTTGCTGAAATGTTTTGTTTGGCTCTGAATCTTTCCAGGAGAAACAGCGTGTATTTTTCTTTTTCTGTCATATAT
>BNXR01000272.1 GCA_025999735.1 Bacteroidia bacterium
TCATCATTGATAAATGTTATTGGATTTACTATTTTAATATAAACAAGTTCATATTTTCGTAATATTATGCTTTGCTGAATAAACAGTTTTGCTTCTGTTTCTAATTGAATTTTCAGCAGACTTTGATCGTCATACGGACGATTAAAGCAACAATTATCTAAATATATTCGGTACATTTGGACTTACTTTTACCCCGCAAAGGTAATCCTTTTTTTCCCATTCCACAACCACCACCAAACAAAAAGCGCAGCCTCACGACTGCGCTTTTTGGCTACAATACCTGCGTGTATTTAGTCGGTATAGTCAGTTTTGGTGTATGAAACAGAAACGCCCCAAGAGTATTTGCTGATTTGTTTCCTCTCTGTCACATTGCCGTGCCCGTCTTTTACGGTTACGGTTTTGCGTACTTCATCTGGAGTTTGTTCAAAGGCAGCAGGACGATAACTCACGTAATTACCCTCGTCTACATTCCCATTCTCATCCAAATCATACACTGTTTTACTGAGTTCCTCTCCGCTACCGTCTGTAACAGTAACGGTTGCTGTTTTGGCAGCATCATCGTAAACACAGGTTGACGTAGTAGTAGAGGTACTACCACCAGAAGTCTGACTTTGCGTTCGCTTCAGCGGACGGTTTCTACTGTCAAGTGTGTACTCAGTTTTGCTCTCATAGTTTTTAGTTCCCTCTGAATCGTAGGAGGCATTACCCTCAAGCGTAACGTAGCCTGCTGGGTTGTACCCTGTTGTGGATTCGTAAGACTTTTTAGCACTACTTCCTAACGTAAAATTAGTAGTATCACTATTGAGCGTATAAGCCCCGTCAGCATTTAAGTTGTAGTTTGTCTCTACAACCTTGCTTACGTTGCCATACACCCCATTTTGCACGCGGGGTGATACTTGTTCGAGGGTTTTCGGATTATTCAAATCCACTCCATCTTCGTCTTTTTTGCAACCATCCAATGCGACGGCAGCCATAATCACTGTGCCCATTAGGGCTACTGATAAATAATGTTTGTTCATATTATACTAATTTAATCTATTGTGCCCTCCTGTTATTATTAACCCTCTGCAAAGGTGGAAGGCGTAACTACCCTTTGCAAATTCGTTTGGAACTCTATTTGTTTATTTTGCGCCTGTTAGCCATTGCGCCATTGGAACTCTATG
>BNXR01000273.1 GCA_025999735.1 Bacteroidia bacterium
TATTTTCCCATGTCTTGTAAAAATCTCGCGCTGCTTTGCCCCACAAAATAGGACCTCCTCGCTTTATTGGTAATGCCATAATGATAATTTTTAATTATTAACGGCACAAAAATAGCCAAAATAGTTGCTATTTGACCTATCAACAAGACATTTTCAGTTTTTGTGTGAACAATATGTCAAAGAACGTCGTTTTTATCTTTTTTTTGTCTGAACCATGATTTTCATAAGATTTTCAAGATTACTATGATTATTTTTTCATCGTGCTAATCCTATAAATCTTGACAAAATCGTGGTTCAAGACTAAACCCGCTTCGCGGTATCGACAAACAGAACTCACAGCGGAAGCACTAGGCGGAAGCCTAAGTAGCTGAAGCGGTTGCTGGGCGCGTCGAAGTAGCGATTTGACACGCGGCTGCTCGTCGCACCATTGCGCCAGCTGCCGCCGCGATTCACGCGGCTCGAACAACTACTATCGTAACAGTCCTCACACCACTCCCAGACATTCCCTGTCATATCGAAAATACCCAAGGCATTAGGCTGTTTTTGCCCAACGGGATGGGTGGTTTGACCGCTGTTGCCATCGTACCACGCCACGTCGCCGAGAGTATTACTGCCAGAATATTCATAAGAACTATTTTTATTGCCTTCCTGAGCGGCATAAACCCATTCACTTTCGGTAGGCAACCGATAATTTCTATTAGTCATAGCGTTTAATTTGCTGATAAATGTTTTTACATCGTCCCAGCTAACCGTTTCCACAGGATTGTTGGGTGCTTTAAATTTAGAAGGATTACTACCCATCACAACTTTCCACTGACTTTGTGTCACTTCATATTTACCGATATAGAAGCCAGGCTTTGCCATAAGACCGCTACCCGTGCCCTCCACATATACCATGTCAATGCCATCGGGACTATAAATAGAGCCATTGTTTTTGTCGCCTGTCTTGCCGCTTTGCTTATTACCGGCATTTGGTTTGGCAATCGGCTGTTTTACATTCCCATCACTGTGGCTTGCTCCCAATAATGCGTATGCAAGCGTTTGACACTGTTCCATTACATCATTTCTATCTGTACGGTCAAGAAGGGCTATAAAATCGGAGTTCATGATTTCACCACTTTCAACGTCAATTATATCGCTGTTAACAACCAATTCGTTCT
>BNXR01000274.1 GCA_025999735.1 Bacteroidia bacterium
CATATAGTACAAAGCGGCGTTCGGGTCGCTCCCCCGTACCGATTTTATCATTGCCGATATGATGTCATAATGCTGCTCGCCATCCTTGTCATACATCAATGGATTTTCTTGTAACTCCAAACCCTATCTTGTTCATTGACGAAATCCATCGTTTTTCTAAGGCACAGCAAGATTCGCTGTTAGCGGCAGTAGAAAAGGGAACGGTGACATTAATCGGTGCCACGACGGAAAATCCTTCTTTTGAAGTGATTTCCCCCTTGCTATCACGTTGTCAGGTGTATGTCTTGAAAGCCTTGGAAAAGGAAGATTTGGACGAGTTACTGACCTATGCACTGACCCAAGATTACTACCTGAAAGAAAGGAATATTATTCTCAAAGAGCGGGAAGCCTTGATTTCATTCTGCGGAGGGGATGCCCGAAAGTTGCTGAACATACTGGAATTGGTGGTAAGTGCACAGAAGGGAGCGGATGTTGTCATTGATAATGAGACCGTTCGCAAGGAGTTACAAGAAAATCCATTGATGTATGACAAGGATGGCGAGCAGCATTATGACATCATATCGGCAATGATAAAATCGGTACGGGGGAGCGACCCGAACGCCGCTTTGTACTATATGGCGCGGATGTTAGTAGGTGGCGAAGACCCGAAATTTATTGCACGACGCTTGCTCGTCTTGGCATCGGAAGACATTGGACTGGCAAACCCGAATGCGATGTTGATAGCCAACGCTTGTTTTGATATTGTGCATAAAATAGGGATGCCGGAAGCTCGTATCCCACTGTCAGAATGTGTGATATACTTAGCGACATCGCCGAAAAGTAATTCCGCCTATTTGGCGGTTGACAGTGCACTTGCAAGAGTTCATGAAACGGGCAATTTGCCGATACCCTTGTATTTACGCAATGCACCAACAAAGTTGATGAAGGATTTGGATTATGGGAAAGATTATAAATATGCACATGATTTTCCGGGTCACTTTGTAGAGCAGGAGTACTTGCCGGAAGAAATAAAAGAGGACATTTTTTATCGGCCACAGGCTAATGTGCAAGAGATAAAGATTGTGGAAAGGTTGAAGACATGGTGGCAAAGGAAATATTCATAAAGTTATGGCACAGTTTTTGATAAAACGGTGACTAAATAATAACAATAATAA
>BNXR01000275.1 GCA_025999735.1 Bacteroidia bacterium
CCCCGTCTCTACATATACCTAATAAACAACAAGGGCGGGTGTAAACCCGCCCTCACAAAAAAAAAAAAACTATAACTAGCTTACCTTGTTCATGCTGACAATCAATTCGAGCACTTTGTTAGAATAGCCCCATTCATTATCATACCATGAAATTAATTTTACAAATGTGTCGCTCAATGCGATACCGGCTTTTGCGTCAAAGATGGAAGTGCGGGCATCGCCGATAAAATCAGACGAAACTACTTCATCTTCCGTATAACCTAGTATCCCTTTCAATTCTCCCTCAGAAGCGGCTTTCAGAGCGGCTTTGATGGCATCGTAGCTGGCAGGTTTTGCCAAACGGAAAGTAGCATCCACTACGGATACGTCCAATGTCGGTACCCGCATTGACATACCGGTTAATTTACCGTTCAATTCGGGAATTACTTTGCCTACAGCTTTCGCAGCACCGGTAGAAGAGGGAATGATGTTGCCCGCAGCAGCGCGTCCACCTCGCCAATCTTTGGCTGAAGGACCGTCCACTGTTTTCTGGGTTGCAGTGGTCGAGTGTACGGTGGTCATCAAACCTTCGATGATACCGAATTTGTCGTTGATGACCTTTGCCAACGGAGCTAAACAGTTCGTCGTACAAGAAGCATTCGATACAATTGCCTGACCTTTATAGGTTTTATCATTCACGCCGACAACAAACATCGGAGTGTCATCTTTTGAAGGAGCTGACATCACAACACGCTTGGCACCGGCTTTGATGTGAGCTTCTGCCGTTTCCTTGGTCAAGAATAATCCCGTTGATTCAACAACGTACTCTGCACCTACTTCATTCCATTTCAAATTTTCAGGACTTCTCTCCGCTGTCACACGGATGGCTTGCCCATTTACTACCAATTTGCCGTCTTTCGCTTCAGCTGTTCCCTTAAATTGACCGTGAATAGAATCGTATTTTAACATGTAAACCATGTAATCTACATCTATCAAGTCATTGATACCTACGATTTCAATATCGTCTCTGCTTACTGCCGCACGGAATACCAAACGACCTATGCGTCCGAATCCGTTAATTCCAACTTTAATTTTTGACATTTCCTTTCTTATTTATTTTGTTATTAACTTGTCATTAACCCATCGTCGTCATCAAATCCACTTCTGCACT
>BNXR01000276.1 GCA_025999735.1 Bacteroidia bacterium
CTATCCTGTCGTAAACTGATCGTATCACCGTGAACAAACAACGAATCATTTTTACTGGCCATAATTAGAAGTGCCCGCTCTGTAACAAAGGTGTAATTGTTGTCTCGAAACGCTTTGCCGTAGTGCCCTTCGACAATCATATTGTTGACGGTGTCGTGTAAATGAATATTTCGCTGCATGACAACTGTGCCCCTCACACTATCTAAAAGTATTGTATCAGCAATACCGGTGTATTCACCATAGGTAATGTGGTTATTTTTATACAATTCCGCATGAGAAGTGAAGGAATTATACCAGCCTTTTTCAGAATACAAAGTTTGCTTGTCACCATATATATGGGTAGGACCGGCTATCTCAATTACCTTGGTTACTGTGTTATAAACCAAGGTATCAGAGAACATCGTATAATCCGGCGTATAAACCTTCACGCTGTCCTTAAAAAACAGATTTTGGCTATTAGCATAATAGTACCCCTGACTGCTTTTTAGCGTATTAATAGAATCTCGCAGCACACCATGATTGAAATAATTGCCTATTCGATTAGCCACATCATAATCCAGAAAGTGAGTATTCAGGGTCATATTTCCATCATCCATAAGTACATTTTGTCTAACGATAGCCCACAGACTATCACCATCATACGACATATAATCGCCCCAAAGATGAAGAGTGTCACTTTGGATGAGATGCACATGTCCGAACATTTCGGCATAATTGCGCTCGGTGGCCTGTTCCAAACTGTCACAGGTGATGACTACCTCGTCGTGCCGGAGCCTCACATCCCCCCTAAGAATGTTTTTATGAGTAGCCATACCAGGCATAAATTGGTCCGCCTGCTCAATAATAATGAGGGTTGATGTATCGGTATCTTGTGCTATACAAATCCCCGGTAAACACGTCAGTATTCCCCACAGCAGCAAATATATCCTCAATTTCCTATCACACATAGAATACGTTTTTTATACTCGTTATCCTCGTTATCCTCGTTATCCTCGTTATCCTCATTCAAATTTCTCAGAGCATTAAAAAAGCCGTCCAAAAGTACGTTTTTTTTACAAAACAACAAAACTAAAGTTTCCCAGCCCCCCATAAAAGCTATTTTTGTGGGTGCACCATACAACTA
This sequence comes from Bacteroidia bacterium, assembly GCA_025999735.1. Taxonomy (GTDB): domain Bacteria; phylum Bacteroidota; class Bacteroidia; order Bacteroidales; family Marinifilaceae; genus JAISHE01. Next base: position 1,124 of record BNXR01000276.1, read on the forward strand.
TTCGACACGGCGTGC
>BNXR01000277.1 GCA_025999735.1 Bacteroidia bacterium
GAAATTGGCTACTTTTATTACTATTGCTGTGAGTTTTATTTGCAGAATTATTGTAAGATACATATTTTATTAGTACGAAATTAAATAGAAAGAGATGAAAGCAAGCATAAAAATATTTGAAGAAAAAAAAGTTCGTACCGCATGGGACGAAGAAAGAGAAGAATGGTATTTTTCCATTGTAGATGTCGTTTCTATATTAACAGAAAGTGCTGATGGTAGGAAATATTGGAATAAGCTGAAACAAAGACTTAGAGAGGAAGGAAATGAACTGGTGACAAATTGTCACCACTTGAAAATGCTTGCACCTGATGGCAAAATGCGACTTACGGATGTGGCTGATACAGAGGAACTTTTTCGTCTTATCCAGTCCGTGCCTTCACCAAAAGCAGAACCATTTAAACTATGGATTGCCAAAGTCGCCAAAGAACGTTTAGACCAGCTGCAAGACCCTGAATTGTCGATTGAGCAAGCAATGGCCGATTATAAACGTTTAGGATATTCCGACAATTGGATTAATCAACGTTTGAAAAGCATTGAAATCCGCAAAGAACTGACCGATGAGTGGAAGACAAAAGGCTTACAGGAAGGTGTTCAGTTTGCCACTTTAACGGACATTATCTATCAGACATGGTCAGATAAAACAGCCAAGGAGTACAAAAAATTCAAAGGGCTTAAAAAGGAAAGTCTGCGAGACAACATGACCAATACCGAATTAGTATTGAGTATGCTTGCCGAACTTTCCACGAAACAAATCTCGGAAGCAAACAATCCAGAATCATTCAGTGAACATTCACAAGTTGCCCAACAAGGTGGAGAAGTGGCACGCAATGCGCGACTTGAATTGGAAGTAAAAACAGGGAAAAAAGTGGTCACCCCTCTTAATGCTAAGCAAGGTCTTATGCTTAATAGGAATAATGAGAATACCTAATTTTTACATCTTTTATTTTCAACCCGTAAGGTCATTTTAACTTTCCTCTGTAAAAAACTGTTTTTTTATTCATTTTTACTATTTTTCACTGTCGCGTTTGGAAATATCGAAATTTACATCTAACTTTGCACCCTATACGTAGAGATGTGCCTTGTTGCGTCTTTATGCAAGAATAAATAATATAACAAACTGAATATAACC
>BNXR01000278.1 GCA_025999735.1 Bacteroidia bacterium
TTTTTCCTTTCCTGTTCCGCCTTTTCGCTGGACTTTTTCAGTTCCTGTTCCACCTTTTCGCTAGACTCTTTCAGTTTCTGTTCCCACTCTTCGCGCGACTTTTTCCGTTCCTGTTCCACCTTTTCGCTAGACTCTTTCAGTTCCTGTTTCCAGTCTTCGCGAGACTTTTTCCTTTCCTGTTCCGCCTTTTCGCTGGACTCTTTCAGTTGCCGTTCCCAGTCTTCGCGAGACTTTGTCCTTTCCTGTTCCGCCTTTTCGCTAGACTCTTTCAGTTGCCGTTCCCAGTCTTCGCGAGACTTTTCCATTCGCTTGTCTGTTTCCCGAAACATTTCCCACACTTGCTCAAAGGTTAAGCCCATCTGAGGTTGCCCTGATTCATTCGTCATCTTTCCTTCTGTTGTTGCCATAAGTTTACATTTTAATGAGTTAAATCGTCTGCAAAGGTAACATTAAATTTCAAAGTACACACAACGCATAAAAATATCTGCGACACCTCTTCATTATAAAAAAGATTACTCGAAAGCGACCTCTTTTATAAGGTATATCGCTTGCACCATATCTTCAAATAGGTCATTCACGTCTTCCAGTCCTACCGATATGCGTATCGTTTTTTGGCTGATATTCATCTTTTGGCGGAGTTCTTCGGTGAAGGTGCCAAAGATGGTGGTGGCAGGATGGATGGCTAACGACTTGTTATCGAAGAGGTTAGTTGCCCTGCGGATGAGTTTCAGGCTATCTATGAAACGAAAAGCTGCTTCCCGCGAAGCTAAGTCGAACGTAAACATGGCGCCTGGATACTCGCCGAATTGCCGACTGCTGACGTTATAAAAGGGATGTTCCTTCAACCCCGGATAGTTGACAGATACGACGCCCTGCACGTTCGTCAGTCTTTCTGCCAATTCCTTGCAGGTCTTGACAACGCGCTCGTAGCGAACGGATAGAGTTTCCAAACCGAGGGTCTGCAGATGAGCCGTTTCGGGGGTCATACAAGCACCCAAATTGCGGTGAATTTCTTTACGCATTTTCATCGAAAAAGCAGATTGTCCTTTTGGTGTCAGTGGTACGAGGGGACTTAATTTCAGTGAGTGTTGCCAATCAAAACTACCGTAATCCAACACCAA
>BNXR01000279.1 GCA_025999735.1 Bacteroidia bacterium
GTTACTACACCGATGCACGGTGATGAAATGCGATATGAGCCGGCAGACGGTGTCCTGACATTCGATAAAACCGGCATTGACAGGTAGTCTGTGGTGAGGGATACATTGAACTCCGTTTCTATTGGTGGTGGGGTATGTAAATAAAGGTAGGAATTTATTTTGCCCGCGCCGTCCACTTGCAACTTATTCCTGTACCATTGGCAGGTAAGAAATGTGTAATGTCCGTTCGTGGCAGGATTCAAGTTTACTGCCAATACATCGTCCCAGTAGGGATGAAGGACAGTTTTTTCAAATGGACGTACCACCGTGATTTTGTACGTTGCCGCAGTTTTCACAGAACTACTGTTGAGCACCTTTATGTCGGTTTTATCGAATGTCAGGACACCGTCTGCCGGCTCATATCGCATTTCATCACCGTGCATCGGTGTAGTAACTAATCTACAGACATTCACATTACATGGTAATTGGGCGGTGTAATTAAAATGTTCTGGCACAAATTTCGGTGACAATGGGACAGTATCGCCCCTGTCAGTGAGTAGAACTAGATAAACTCTATCGACATGAATGTGAAATGATTTACTGTCACCGCCGACACAATTGGAGGCTGTAACGGTAAAAGAGGAGGTCTCCAGTGACCTTCCAGACAAGATACCGCTATCCTCGTCCAAACGCAAACCGTCGGGCAGGTTCCCGCCTGTGACAGTCCACTTTACAGGCATAATAGAGGAAAAAGCAGTCAGTGTATCGGTATATTCTTGACCATACACTCCATCAGATAAGGCTGTGCTTGTAATGGTTGGTGTAGAATCGGTAATTTGCCGTTCAGATGCACCTACATCAATGTGCGTACCGAAAATACGAGGCTCTCCGACTATATCCCGGTCATAGTCCGAAATACTGCGGTAAAGGTCATTGTTACCGGTATTAATGGCGGGACTGCATGCCTGCAAGCGGTAATCACCGGCCGTAGTGGGGGCATTGTTAAATGAAAGTGGAGCTACAAAGCGAGGTTCATTGGTGGGCTCACAGCCGTCTAAATTCGTAAAACCGCAAGTCCCCTGCACGAGGCTGTAATGAAAGAGGTCAGAAGTCGTATTGTTCGGTTCACCTGCGAGATT
>BNXR01000280.1 GCA_025999735.1 Bacteroidia bacterium
ATCATCGTGCGCCCCATACATTTACGGTGCAGGAATTACCAATGGTCGTTCTAACCATATCTCGTCTAATATCTCCACATTGCTTACTTTCGGTTTCACGCGGTACTGTATATGTAGAGTAGCGCCGACTGCAATATTCGTTACTATGAAGGAGGGCCGTGACGCAGTAGAAATAGTGTCTCTTACCGCCGTACCGCTGCCTACCGGTGTATAGGAATAAATCAATCTGTCGCGATAGGTCAGCAAAATGGACGTTATATTCTGCTGCCATTCTACCTTTACGTCACCACCGAGATGCTCTATGACCGGCGCCGGAATAAGCAAAAGTTCCTTGTCGGCGGCGGTAAAAGGTGCCCGAGACACTTCCACCGGCAAAGACTTGTTTTTGTCATCATCCATGGTATAGATGATGAACTTGTAGATGGCGGGTTGCGTAAGACCGGTGATTTTTACCGACGAGCAGACGCTGTCAATCACCAATGGTGGTCCATCGCCATATTCAACAACTGTTTTCGTTGCTCGAGCCAGATGTATTTGGCTCGCAGGAACGTCTCGTCCCACGTTGTTCAACAAGTCTATTACTACGTTCTCGTAACCGGTATATGCGTCCGCTTTATCGAATTTTGCCGGATATATGGTTTCTTCTGTGACGAAATCTTTAAGAGAGTCGCCCATATCGCTACACGAGCCTAATAACAGGGCTCCCAAAACAAAAAATGCTATTCGTTTCATGTTCTTTTATTTTTAATATTGTTTATACTTTATATACTCACTGTTTTATACCATACAGGGTTATTTCCGAAAGACAATCATGTGTATTACCCCCGCGGAAATCGGCGATCGCCTCGTACCTGAACCAACGGGTCGGTTGTGTATAGTGCGGGTCATCAGGGTACATGATAGCTTCATCTCCCGCATGTCCCTGTCGGGAGAGTTCGGCATCGTTCCCTACCGGAATAGGAATTGTATGTCGCCTGATAAGTTCCCATCCGGTCTCGTCCCATTTCCATGGCGATAGACTCGGGTCTCCGGCACCGGTCCACACATACATATTGTAAACGCCCACGGTCCATTGATCATAATAACTCCCCCTGCTCAATTCGGGATGGGCTTCGTC
>BNXR01000281.1 GCA_025999735.1 Bacteroidia bacterium
ACGGATTCTTGCATCGGTTGCTGTAGCAAGGCGATTGCCTGCTCACGCTCTCGAGCTTCCAACGTGTGTAATGCCGAAAGGGTAGGAGAGGATAAGGTTTCTATGGCCGATGGATTGGAAATCTTTAGCAGGTCATTTCTACGTACATCTGTTGTGTCAGTACTTGATTTGGCAATAATCAGTGTATAAGTTGCCTCTGTTGCATAGTAGTTCATATCCTCCGCTTTGACGGCACACACTCGGACAGTACCAACGGTAGCATTGCTTATTTCGCCTGTCAGCGTATCTATCACAGCTTTGCTCGTACCTCCGATGATGGTATAAGTGATGTCCCCTGTACCATTCCCTCCATGAGCCTTGTTGATAAAGCGAAACGTGTCCGAATGGGTTTGAACATCAGGGATGGGAACCTCAAATGTAAGGAAAGTCTGGTCGATTTTCTCGACCGTCAGCGAGTAATTTGCCGTAGCTTCATAGTAATCTTCATCCGCTTCTTTTATAGCTTCCACATTGATGGTGCCTGCGGATATACGGGTCAGCCTGCCTGTCAGCTCATCTATTTCAGTCGTCCCGACACTATCGGTAATAATATAGTATATTGGACTTCCACTCTTCCCGCCCTGTGCCGTGTTGATAAAGCTAAGTGTATCCGAATAAAGCATCGTCGCCGGTGAGGGATTGATAAAGTAGATGCTTTGATGTTTCTTGGCGGCTGTTACTGAATATGTTACCTCACCGGCAGCACCGTAGTTACGATTGCCGGACTGAGAGGCTTCGATATGGGCGGTGCCGGTGCCGGATTTGATAGTCAGTACATCTCCTCTTTTAGTCTTTACTATTTGGGCTATGGTCGGATGACTGGAAGTAAACTTAATCGGCAAGCCGCTATTTACGCTTGCTCTCAGAAGTGTCGTATCACCATACGTTGATTTTAGTCGTTGTTCCCAATTGATTGTCTGGGCGACTTTGGCGGCTGTTATGGTTTTCATGCCACTAACAGAGTTAGTACCTTCCTTTCCTGTGACTGGATTATAGTTGTTGTCGCCCGCTTGCATTGCGGTAATCTTTGCGGTGCCAGTCCCAGACCTTATGACGAGCAAGGTATCCCTCACTA
>BNXR01000282.1 GCA_025999735.1 Bacteroidia bacterium
GCAGGATTAATAGATCGGGCAGTAGCCAAAACCGGTAAGAATGTAGTCATCCTGATTGACGAGTACGACCGTGCTTTGACCCAAACCATGTACAATCCCGAACTGAATAGGCAAATGAGAGAAACGCTAAAAGGTTTTTTCTCTGTCCTCAAAGGGCAAGACAAATACATCCGCTTTGCACTGTTGACAGGAGTGACTAAGTTTTCAAAAGTGAGTATATTTTCCGACCTCAACCAGTTGAGTGACATTTCATTATTACAAAAATATGATGCCATCTGCGGCATTACACAAGAAGAATTGGAGACTAACTTTAAGCCAGAACTTGAAAACTTAGCACAGGCAACGGGACTTTCATACGAGGAAACGCTTGAAAGGATGAAAGAGGAATACAATGGCTACCTCTTTCATAGAAGAGGAACAAGCGTATATAATCCATATAGTACGGTAAACGTCTTATCAAAAGGAGAATTTGGCGATTATTGGTACGAAACAGGCACCCCCACGCTCTTAGTAGACGAATTGGTGCAGAACAAGTTTGATATTCTAGATTTTGAAAAGGGTGTCGCCATATCAGCTAATGAAATCAATGACTATCGCCGTGAAAGTGGGAATTTAACCCCCATGCTTTTTCAAACCGGATACTTAACCATCAAAGGGTTTCGAGAAGCATCCAATTCCTATATTTTGGGCTTCCCGAATGGAGAAGTTAAACGCGGATTTTCCGAATCATTGCTTACTGCTTACTTTCAACGTACACAGGCGAAGTCAAGTTATGCTTATACAAAGTTTGATGATGATTTATACAACAAAGACCTCCATGCTTTTTTCGACCGCCTCATATCCTTCTTTGCTGCCCTACCTTACGATTTGCATAACGATACCACCAACGAGAAAGATTATCAATATGCGTTCTATGTACTGATGACTCTACTTGGTAAGTTTACATTCGCTGAGGAACGCGGAAACATTGGACGAGCGGATGCCATCATCAAAACGGATGCTAATACCTACATCTTTGAATTTAAAGTATGTTCTGGCGGTACGGTCGATGGGGCACTCGCCCAAATAGAAGAAAAAGGCTACGCCAAACCGTTTGAAACCAATCCCGATGA
>BNXR01000283.1 GCA_025999735.1 Bacteroidia bacterium
CATATTTGTCTTTGCCGATAAATATTGCCGACAGATAACGTACATCAGACCGTCCTGCAAAGAGATGCGAGTTGCGGTAATTGGACAATTGAGTACGTGCTTCATCGCGCTTTTCCTGCAAAAGAACCTCATTTTCGGCATCTTCTTTTTTGATGTATTTCAGCTCCCACACCCATTCACAGGGAATTTCAGGAAACAAATGACTGCGCTTTAGCCAGATGTCCGTGTAGCCTTGCGACACTTCCATTTCTGTAATGGGTAAATACAACTTGCTTTGTAACAAGCTACCCAGCGAAGAAGATTTTAAAATCTCGTTCATCGGCAAAATACGTCAAGCAGTACTAATCTGTTTAGAAAATCATAAAGATTTCATCCCCGATGCAGTTGATTTTATAAAAAAATGCGAAGAACATTCTTCTATTGTAGAAATGTTGAATGTAGCATTCAGGGCTGCGCAATCCATTGACCGCAAAGTTTTTGTCATCATTGACGAGTATGACCATTTTGCCAATAACCTGATAGCCTTGGGGACAAGTTCGGGCGATGATGTTTATCGTAAAATCATCCGCGCCAATGGTTTGGTCCGCGATTTTTACGAGACCTTGAAAGAGGGCAGTGAAACAGTGATTGACCGCATCCTGCTCACCGGTATCACGCCCATTATGCTGGATGACCTGACCAGTGGTTTCAACATTGCCAACAGCCTATCGCTCAAAGAAAGATACAATGAAATGCTGGGGTTCACACCGAATGAGGTAGAGTGGCTGATGGAGGCTACCGGTGTTGATAAAAGTTTGATTGAAGTGGATATGGAGTTTCTTTACAATGGCTACCTTTTTCATGCTAACGGTGAAAACAAGGTGTATAATCCCTCCATGATTTTATATTTTTTTGACCAGATAGCAAGCAATAAAAATAACCCCGAATATATCATTGACGAAAATTTGAAAATGGACTACGGACGGTTGCGGCGTTTAGTTTCGGACGAGCAAAATAGTGCCACATTGCTGAAGATAGCCCAAGACGACACTATTCTTTCGGACATAACGCTCAAATTCTCCATTGACGAATTGCACGAAAACAAATCTTTTCTTTC
>BNXR01000284.1 GCA_025999735.1 Bacteroidia bacterium
GAAAATGATAGATTATTAACACAATTGCGGGACACTTGTTTTTGTGAGGGAAAAGGATTACTTTTGGGCGTAATTTTAGATTGCCGTTAAAAACACCCCTAAAATGATTTTTATGGAAAAACAACTTATTTGGGTTACTGACGCAAAATATGTGGACGGTTATAGAATATCAGTCACATTTAACGACGATCTAAAAAAAATAATTGATTTGAAAGCACATCTTTGTGGAAAAATTTTTGAACCCTTGAAAGACATTGAAAATTTCAAAAAGTTTTCTGTCTCTGGTTGGTCTGTTGCGTGGAAAAATGGAGCAGATATGGCACCGGAATTCCTCTATAGGTTGTAGGTTTGTATTTTGTTTACGTATTTTAAAATTGATAAAAATATAGTAAATATTAAATAGTTGCATATATAATACCTCTCGCACTTATTGAGAAAAAAAGAAATGGGACAGATTAAAAAAGTATCATTTTTTGCAGAAGATATTGAAATGCCTGCGTTTTTTGCAGAAGCGGTTGTATTAAAATGGTTTGCTCAAATTGCTTCTGTGTTTCACGTGAAACTTGGCGAATTGTCTTTTATTTTTTGTACGGATGAATATATCTTGGAAATAAACAACCAATATCTTAGTCATGATTACTATACGGACGTGATTACCTTCGATTATACGGAAAAGGAAGTGTTATCGGGGGATATTTTTATTAGCTTGGACACGGTTTTATCTAATTCCGAAGAATATCATACTGATTTTGAGGAAGAATTTCACAGGGTGCTTTGTCATTCTCTTCTTCATTTAATTGGTTTCAAAGATAAAACAGATGCTGATAGTGCCGTGATGCGTGAGAACGAAGAAAAATGTTTGGAACTGTTTAAAAATTTATCCAGCGGATTGCCTAAAAACGGTCGCATACTAAATTAGGCCCATGATGAAGTCCCTTTTGCCTGAATATGATGTAATAGTGGTTGGTGCCGGTCATGCCGGTTGTGAGGCGGCGTCTATTGCTGCCCGCTTAGGTTCACGAACCCTACTTATTACTTTGGATATGAACAAGATAGCTCAAATGTCTTGTAATCCTGCCATTGGTGGAATTGCTA
>BNXR01000285.1 GCA_025999735.1 Bacteroidia bacterium
GTTATTGTAGACAGCAATACTGACGACAATAACAAGGGATACCAGATAAGAATGATAGATTGTTTTGTTTCGTGTTATGGCAGTCGTACAATAACAGTTTTATTGCCTATGTATCCCAATATTGGTCATAAAGTCGAAATAAGAAGAGGGGGTAACGGAGCAGTGACTATAAAAAATAATAAAAGCGATGACGGCATCCCTATGTACAACAACGACACCGAGAGAACATCAATAAATATTGATGGTGTTGGGATACATAGGCAATAAAACTGTTATTGTACGACTGCCATAACACGAAACAAAACAATCTATCATTCTTATCTGGTATCCCTTGTTATTGTCGTCAGTATTGCTGTCTACAATAACTGCATTTATTACCATTCCGCAAATTTTTAGGATATCAAACCATCCGCCAAATTTATTTTGGGTGTATAGTCCTATGCTTCCAAAATAAGCAGCAATATTTCCTGACCAATTACTTGCAATTTTACTAATCATTGCAGCCATTCCGCTCGCGTATTGGTATCCTTGAAACTCGCTTGTAAATACTTTCCCTGCAAAAGCAAGTTCTATCCCATTTGCAGAGAAATTTGCGTATTCACTATTTTCTATCGAAATCGACATCTTTCCAGATGAAGGGTCGATTGTTATTGTTTGGTTTACATTAGCGTAGGTAGTTCCATTCCACATCGGAATGACTGATTGGCTTACAATTTTCCCATTAAACGTTCCATTTGTAGCCTCCATGCTTCCGTCTTGTAAGATTTTAAAATAATTATTAGCCGTCACAATCCCTTCCAAGGTGATTTTAGATGCTTGTATTTTTATCTCTTCGGCTGACTGGTTGATTTCAGAAACAACTTCATTTTTGCTCACCTTTGACTGTATCTGGTCGGCTTGTTGAGTGATTGAACTTTCAGTTTTGCCAACTCTGTATCCTAATTCATCGAAAGTTGCTTGGCTTACCTTTGATTGGATTTGAGTGGATTGTATCACTAATTCGGCATGATCTTCTGACACCAAGTCTCCAAGTGCACTCAATGCTGTTTTGGTTGCAAATAAATTAACAGCATCGGACGTTACCATCCATCCGG
>BNXR01000286.1 GCA_025999735.1 Bacteroidia bacterium
GCAGGGTGGCACGTTTCGCAACGATGCCGTGTTCCGTGCTTTGGAAATCTTGTCCGGTAAGTCGGTGAGTTCCACGGATTACCCTGAACTGATGGGAGCGTTGGGTGCTGCTTTGTATTCTAAACAAATGCACGCTAAGCGAATGTGTAGCCTTTCCCATGAAGCGACCCGATTCACAGGGAGCGAACCACTGCCTGACGTCACTTCTATTAACACAAAGGAGTTACAATGTAATGGTTGCACTAATAAATGTGCCGTTTTGCGTTTCCAATTCGACAATGGCAACACCTGCTATGCCGGAAATAAGTGCGAGAAAATATTCTACAACAAAAGCACAGCACCGAAAAAAGGATTCAATGCCTTCGAAAGAAAAAACGAAATTTTATTTGACCATCGTCCGGGTGGGGGCAGTACCACAGTAACAATCGGTATTCCGAGAGTTTTGAATATGTTTGAGAATTATCCGTTTTGGCATACCTTATTTACAAGGTGCGGATTTGAGGTTGTTTTATCGCCAGAATCCAACTTTTCGCTGTATCAGAAAGGTGTTGGTAGCGTGATGTCCGACAATATTTGTTTCCCTGCAAAATTAGTGCATGGACATATTTTAGCTCTGATAGAAAAGGGTGTAAATCGCATATTCTATCCCATGATAGTGAAGGAAGAAAAGGAGTTGAAACATTCCACTAATTCCTTTAATTGCCCCGTATCAAAGCCGTGATACGAAGAAAACAGTTGGACGGAAAGGAAGTTCTTCGCTTCGGGAATCTGTCGCTGGACTTCAAGAACCGCCTTGTCTTTGTCGGTGAGGAAGAGTTGAAGCTGAATAGAAAAGAATTTGATATGCTCTCGTTTTTTGCCACAAACACTAACCGCTTAATTACCAAAGAAGTACTTGCCGAACACGTTTGGGGCGACAATACCGATGCCGCCGACAACCTCGATTTTGTCTATTCGCAGATGAAAAATCTGCGGAAAAAACTAAAAGACAGTGCTGTCGATATTGTCATAGAGAATGTTTATGGTATCGGATACAAATTAGATATAATTTAGACATATAATTT
>BNXR01000287.1 GCA_025999735.1 Bacteroidia bacterium
GATAAGCAATACAACCCGTCGGTTTTGGATACGATTTTTTTCACTTGTATTTGGCAAACGCGGTTCTGATGAACCTTTTCCTACCGTTCCGGTAATTCTGTTCGCAGAGATGCCATTGTCTATCAGATATCTTTTGACCGTTTCGGTATGTTGTTTCGTGAGCCTCAGGTTTTCGTTCTCTTGACCAATATTGCACGTATGGCCAACAATTTTGAACCTGATATCAGGGTACGTTTGAAGGATGGCTATTTTTTCGTCAAGCACTTTTTTCTCTTCCTCATTTAAGGTCGTCCGGGCTAAACCGAAGCATAGAATAGGTATTCCTAACTGCTCGCGAGTCCGTCCTTTTCCCAAAGACTTAGGAGCGGGTTCTTCTTTAGGAGCGACGATAGCGGGTCTGTCCTCGATTGCTTTTGGCGTTTTATCTCTCTTTCTAAACAGACGCCACTCACGCTTCTTTGTCACTTTCCCCAAGCTACTTTTAGGTTTGTGGATACCTTGATTAAATGCGAATGTCACGCGAATGCCCGCCGATAAAGGAACTACTTTGTCTAGTAGTCGTTGAGCGTTCACCGTGCCCACAAACGCACTGCTGGGACGGGGATCAGCATCTTGTCCTGTCACGTAATTGGCATTGTAAGCAACAAATAATTCATCGTCGCCTTTAAAGACATCGTTCAAGCCATAATCCAAGTAAATGCCTGTATATAACACCCATTTTTGGTTCTGTCCCCAGTCGCTGTCCGAAAATGTGCTGAAAACCCATTTCAGACCCGCCTCAGCAGAAATGAAAAAAGCGGGTTCCATTTTTAGCGCACCACTATTGCTAAGGTTTGGGAATGTGCCTAAGTCCATATATTTGGGTTGGTCAACCCAGTCATAACCATCACGGAAGAGACCTTCGCCTTTCAGCTCGTCCATTTTATTGCTATATTTGCTTGAGAACGGAAGCCCAATTTTCCCGCCAAGAGAGCCATAATACCTGCTCTTTTCAAAATGAGCCATAATCGGAACCGTGAGGTAGAAGGCTCGCTGTTTTTCTGTGAAGCCGTTGACAGC
>BNXR01000288.1 GCA_025999735.1 Bacteroidia bacterium
ACGTAATGGTAGGTTTGGGATCCAGCACTTGCCGCTCAAATGCACCCATGTCGATGTTCGAGCCGATAACACGCGGTGCTGCCGACACATCGGTTTCACCGGCAGTAGTAGAAATGACACGTGTTGTCATATAGCGAGCCGTATCACCGGCATTGACGGCGGGACTGCATACCTTTAAGTTATAGTCGCCGGCAGTGGTGGGTGCGGCGCTTGCCGGTTCGGGAGCCACAAAGAGCGGGTCGCCGGCAATATTACCGCCGTTGTCGTCACCAAAATTGCTCCAACTGCCGCTGCTGCTTCCGCCGCTGCCTTCTATCAATGAATAGTCGTAGGTAGGGTTGCTGGTGCTGGTGGCGTTGTGAACGTTAGGGCTGGTGCCTGCCGTATTTCCCCAAACGATACAGTTGGTGAGCTTAGGCGAGGAACCATTGTTATACATCCCGCCGCCGTAGTCGCTTGCTCTGTTTCCGCTGATGGTAACGTTAGTGAGCGTAGGCGAAGAACTAAGGTTATCCATCCCGCCGCCGGTGCCAGCTGCGCTGTTTCCACTGATGATACAGTTGGTTAGCGTGGGCGAGGAAGTATGGTTATACATCCCGCCGCCGTAAAATGCGTAGTTTCCGCTGATGGTAGTGTTGGTGAGCGTGGGAGAGGAATTCCTGTTATACATCCCGCCGCCGGAGGGACTTGCGCTATTTCCGCTGATGGTTACATTGGTCAGCGTAGGCGAGGAAGTATGGTTATACATCCCGCCGCCGTAGCTTCGATAAATCAGTTGTGTGTTTACGCTAATATTGCCGCTACCGTTAGCGTTCCCGCCGGTGATAGTGAAACCGTCAAGCAGGGCTGTGCCTACGTCATCGGTTGAAATCACTACGTGGTAGGCATTTTCGCCATTATTGACAAAGTTAGGCTGGTCATCGCCGTTTAAATCGCCCGATAGGGTCGTTACGTGCACTTTATGGTTTCGGTCTGCCATCGTAGCATTACCGGCAAGGGAATTTCCGGTAGCATTGGTTGGGAAACCACCATAAATTTCTACGTCCTTTACGAGCA
>BNXR01000289.1 GCA_025999735.1 Bacteroidia bacterium
TTCTTCGTCTAAGCGCCACATTGCTGCAAGTAGAGAGTCCGTTCTAGCCTGATGGTCAAGGTCGGCAACGCGGGGTTCATCCACTTTGATTTTCTTGATTCGTCTTTGTTTTCCCTTTTTCGGTCGCTCACTCTGATCACTATAAGCACTACCGTCTTGCGCCTTACCATCAATCCTTCCGAACACCCATGTGAGCCTGATGCCTGCGGATAGTGGCTTCACCTTGTCAACAAACGGCTTGTCTGTGAAAGAGCCATCGCTCTCTTTCCGTGTGGTCTTGGCCGTCAAAATGCTGTTTGGCTGATAGCTGGCAATCTCCGTCTCACTATACTTGTAATCATATTCAATGAGGTGGTGGAGGATTATCTACTCTGAGTTATACCCCTACGGCGGGCGCTCATAAACTCGGTCTGGGCGTAAATTTCGGTGCTGGCTACACTTTTTTCTTTAATCCCCAATGGGGCATCTCTACCGGTTTGAGCGTAGCCTTATTTAACAGCAAATTTGAATCATCCTCTTTTTCAGAATCTTATAAGGCGACGGATGGATACAATGCAGGAGAATTTGAATATCGTTATACAGCCAACGGATACAAAGAAACTCAGCGTGCCTTCCTGCTCAATATTCCTGTTATGGCGCATTTTGAAATAAACAAATGGTATGTTGCGTTGGGTGGAAAAATTGGGATACCCTTGAATAGCAGCTACGAAAATAAATTGAACGAATTGGAAGTAACTCCCTATTATGCAGATGGGAACTTCAGTCCTGACGACCCCAACTCAATGGGCTTCGGGACTTTCCCCAATGCACTGAGTCCCGAACAGCTTGGTCGTTCCGGTGATATCGCATTGAAACCATCGTTTCTATTAGCCGCCGAAGCCGGTCGGAAATGGCCTTTACCGAATAAAATGTCCCTTTACACAGGCGTTTACCTTGATTATGGACTGACTAAGGCCCTCAAAACCGATGCCTCCTTGAACCGCCACCTCATTGAATATGATTACAAGTATAGTGAGACGGAGATTGCCAGCTATCAG
>BNXR01000290.1 GCA_025999735.1 Bacteroidia bacterium
AAGATGTCTTTTTTCGTTGCTTTTTTCCCGTTGCTGTCCACAAACATGCCCAAGTTAAAAAAGGACTCACAGATTCTCAGATAATCGGTTTTATTGAAATCTTCAGATAGATGTATTTTGCTTTTCGATACAACATTCTCTGTTGTTGCAGGATTATATAGTTCCCTTTCATGTTGTACATATTGCTGCTTAACCTCATCTATATCAGAATCTTCTGAGGGAGATATGTTTTGCATATCAATAAACCGATGTATTTTGTTCTTTGTGATAGGTATTGTCATTCCATTGGTTATCAGTACTTCATCTCCAGAAACTCCGGCGTCAACCAAATTATGGATGTCGTCATTATTCATACTCTTCTCCATAGTTGGTTTGTTTAAAGTTAGTATTAGGATTATAATTTCAATTTGATTTTATCAGATGCCTCTCTCTTAGCCTCTTCCAGTGTCTTAGCATATACTAATGTCGTTTCTAAGTTCTTATGTCCCAGCATTTTTTGAATGGTTGTAATTTGTGTTCCACTTGCCAATTGAAGGGTTGCGAAGGTGTGCCGGAAACTGTGGAAAGTCACGTTTCGAGTGATGCCCGCCGCTCCCATCCATTGCGCTAATGCTTTGTTGGCGTAGGCAGAATATACTAAACCATCAAAAATCGTTGTTTCGGGGTCTTTTCTCTCTCCGCAAAGTTGTACGGCTTGGGCTGAAATGGGTAATTCTTGATATTTTTTTGTTTTTTGGATGGTGTATTTCAAAGTGAATTGTCCGTTGATGTCGGATATTTCGCCCCACTGCATTTTTATAATGTCAGAATGGCGCAATCCTGTTAAGGCTGAGAATAAGGCTGCCCGCTTGAGTTGGTTATTAGTGCAATTCGTAACTACCAATGACTGCAATTCTTCCATGCTTAGAAATTCACGGTGACTTTCAACTTCTTTGATACTTTTTAAATCACGGTTTATGTCCTTCGGAAGGTAGCCGAAGCGGTAGGCGGATTTCAACGCTATTTTGAATTTGATGAAGTAGGTGGCAGCCGT
>BNXR01000291.1 GCA_025999735.1 Bacteroidia bacterium
GATGTACCATACCATTCTTCACACCTATCAGCAACTCTTAGCGTATAGGATGAAGGATGAGAAGAACCGCAATGCCCTGTTAGCAGCAGATTTGAGTCGCCTGAAATATGCGAGCACCATTATATATACACACGTTGAAACAGATGCCAAGCCCGTCTATATTGATAGACTGAACGAACTTAAATCACGCTATCGGCTTGACAAGGGGGTATCCAACGTAGAGGATGTCTATATAGAGGAGTTCTACTACTATGTGCAGTTCGCCAATATTCACGATAAAGCGAATGACTACCACCTCAAAGCCTTGACACTGGGGAAGCAAATCTTAAAGGACTTCCCTAACGCCCGTCGTCGCAAGGAATTGGCTGAAAGTATTAACAACATTGAGCACCCGTTTGCCAACTTAACGTTCGAGAGTTGTATCTATCCCGATAAAGGACAAAAGGTGCAGGAACTGCGAATCGAATACTACAACACCGCACAGTTTGAGTTTGACATCGTGAAGGTGGACGAGGATATTGTGGACTATTACCGCAAGGTGGCTGCAAAGAGTACTATCAAACGGCAAGCAGGGAGACATATCTCGATACAGTTGCCAAAGACCCTGCGTGCCTTAGATACCACTGTGCGCATCTCAGTACCGGAGGTCGGCTTTTATGAAGTGATACCGAAAGAGGGGCGCAATACCTCCAAGAGCTTGCTTGTTAGTACCCCCTACCGTACAGCCGCTCTACAAAGGGATACAGCGGTTGATTTTGTCGTCAGGGATGCTGTCAGTGGTGAGCCGCAAGCAGGTGTCACGATTTCGTTGTACGACAATGCCAACTATACAGCCAAGATGTATTCTAAAATCGTTAGCCTGACAACAGATAAGAACGGCTTTGTATCGTACAATACCGCCCGCCTGCGGAGTAGAGAGCAATCTATGACACTGTTTTACACCGTAAGTGCCCCTGAACAGAAGGCTACGAGGATGGAGTCCATCTATTTGTACACACACAACCAAAGGACAACGGAGTCACACCTCCAACTG
>BNXR01000292.1 GCA_025999735.1 Bacteroidia bacterium
AAGCCCGATAATGGAACAAAACACACACCGATAATACTGAATAGTAACAAAAACCAACCCAAAAACTTTGGTGCAGGCTGTTGTTCGCGTTTGATATAATAATGCAAAACTTGTCCAAGAATCCAAAGTGCAATACCGCAAACAAAAAACCAAAATGCCATCCCCAGTTTGAAGTCGGTGCCAATAGAATTAAAAACGCCATTGCGAACAATTTCCGCAAAAAGGCCATTTCTCCATATCATAACCAATGCTATGAGAGTGTGCAGAATTGCCGTTATAATCAACAAAATTCCGCTGTATTTCCACCATGTTTTTATATCCATTTTCTATTGTTTATGCCCAAAGGACGGTTCATATTTTCAAACTTTACTACTCAGGTATTTCATTTTGCACCTCCTCCGAAATGTTAATGGTTAATATCAGTTGTTCAATGTATTTGAACGCTGCCAACACTTTGTACTGCCCTGTTCGCTCGTTTTCAAGTTCTATAAAGCTGTCGTCTGTCAAGGTTTTCAATATTCGGTCTAAAGTATCTTGTTGTGGTTCAGCGTTTTTACTCAACGTATCTAATTTCGTTTCGAGCTCTGCATCAAGTTTTATTTTAACCAAAATTTCTGACGGCGAAAAACGATAACCCGAACTGAAAGAATTATTAAAAGTTTTCAAAAAATCTACCATGTCAATCCATTTATAAGCCCTTTCAATTTTATTTTCGAGGTCAATCTTTGTTTCATTGCGGCTGAAATAAAAATATTCGTCACCTCGTTCCAAAATGAAATTAATTTGCTTGAAGTATTCACGCAAATTTTTAAAATTGTCTTCGCCATCAATTTCGCTGTCAATGGTATTGTACAAGTCGCTGTTCGTTTTGTTTGAACTGTTGGAACTTATAAATTGCCCTTTGCTCAAAATTTTAAATATGTCGGCTGTCTGTTCAGGTACTTTCATCATTTCAACTATTTAGGGGACTTCTAAAATTTCATTTTTTCTCACGAGGTTATTAAACCACCCGTATTTTTGAGTTGATT
>BNXR01000293.1 GCA_025999735.1 Bacteroidia bacterium
TGTTGGTATCATTCTCCATCATCTCTATGTACATGGTCTTATCCACGTAGGCATAGTTTTCTGTCCTTATGCTCTTGTAATTACTCATGCCGTAAGGTAACCGCTTAAATTTCTTTGTGTCCATCGATTTTTGTTTTAAACCACAAATTTACATAAAATTGAGGATTGCCTTGCGGCTTTTTCCTTGCTATCCTTGTTTATTTAGAAATTAATTACTACATTTCTCAATTTCATTCGCATTGTTTTATCCTGTATTTATTTTTTCCTATAAAGACGATGACGGCAGCTTTTAGGTCGGAGCGGTCTTTCAAGCGGTCTGATGCGAGGTATTGACGTATCTGTTCTATACCTTCATCGCGTTTGGCTGCTATTTCAGATTCTTTGGTATCTGTCTTGCAGTATTTCAACTCCAAGACCCATTCGTATTTGACCTGCGGCAATAGCGGACTACGTTGCAGGTAGATGTCCGCTCTGCCTGGCACAGCCTCGTATTCGCTCATCGGGACATATATCCGGCTCATGAACAAATACGCCAATAGCAATACCTTAATATACTTTTCATCGAAACGCTGAAGGTCATGAACGGACAATTTACTGAAAGCATGTTCTGATATGTAGGCGATGAAACGTTCCGCATCACCTTCCATAGCAAGTGCTACAATTGCCTCGGTCAGTGGTTGCGATTCGATGTTCATATCAGGCGATGTCTGGTTTGTCATCAGCATGAGATATTCCCAATACAAAGTCTTGATGGAATAATTGGGAATGCCTAAGTGCATCTTGCCCATTACCGGTTCTTTGATGGTAAGCAAACCCATATAGAACAACAGGGAAATAAAATAGGCATCGCTGCTAAGCATATCCATGGAGAACTTTTGCATGACTTCCGCATTAACGCCTTCTTCTTTCACGATGCGAATGAGTGTTTCGCGGTTGCCTTCGTTCTGAATCAGTCTTTGCAAGCGCCCATAATCCGTTTTTAGATTCAGGTCTATGATGTATTCCGGTGGTTTTCTAAATTCGATAA
>BNXR01000294.1 GCA_025999735.1 Bacteroidia bacterium
CTATTCCGTAGGAGGACTTGTTTGGCAAAAAGGCGAATATCATTGCGGGTAAGCTGAAGGCTATTTTGGCAACAAATGAGTGGAGTTTTAATCGTGTGCGGGTTGTAGCAGATTCTTCGCTATGCTCAGAATGACGGTCGGCTGTGGATAAAGTAGAGTGGAGTTTTAATCGTGTGCGGGTTGTAGCAGATTCTTCGCTACGCTCAGAATGACGGTCGGCTGTGGATAAAGTAGAGTGGAGTTTTAATCGTGTGCGGGCTGTAGCAGATTCTTCGCTACGCTCAGAATGACGGTCGGCTGTGGATAAAGTAGAGTGGAGTTTTAATCGTGTGCGGGCTGTAGCAGATTCTTCGCTACGCTCAGAATGACGGTCGGCTTTTGTTGGAGAGAGTGTATGTAGTGGCGGCTTTGCCGCCACTACATACACTCATACAACCACCACGCGCATGTCATTCCGACCAAAGGGAGGAATCTACCTCATACAAACTAGTTGGTCAAACGTACTATAATTTTCTCAACTTTCAAATTCTTTCCATTTGAATATAGTATATTGTTGAATATATTTTGTACTTTTGCGAAACCTTAGTAAATAAATAACAAAAATGGAATCAGGATGGAAGTTTTTTTTAGCAGTTTGTATTTTGTCAGGCATTTTTAATTTTTATGCCTGCAAAGAAGAAATGGTTCAGGAATATTCCGTTCTGCCTGAAAATGCGGAGGGATATGTTTTAGACATCAAAAAGAAGCGAATTACTATTAAAGCCAATGCGCCTGCTGGTATTTTGCACGGCATACAAACCTTGCGGCAATTGCTCGGGGCAGCATACCACCACGTAGAGACGGGGCATGCCCCGTCTCTACAATGCGGCACAATCTCGGATTATCCGCAATTCCCATGGCGAGCCTTTATGTTGGACGAATCCCGCTATTTTCAAGGGAAAGAGGCTGTGTTCAGACTGTTGGATAATATGTCTCAATTAAAAATGAATGTCTTTCATTGGCATCTTACGGATGG
>BNXR01000295.1 GCA_025999735.1 Bacteroidia bacterium
TCTTCCTGTAACGGTTACCGGGACCCTGGTCGTAAATATTAACGCCGCCGGTGAGCTGGAGTACGACCCTTCTCTGACTTTGCCCACGGGGGCCGTTAAGAGCCTCACCCTGACGGAGCCGTCGTTGGTGGGCGGCGACAAGGAAATCCTGATAGGCCGCTATCCTCTCAGCCCCTCTAATGAAATCAAGCTCCACCTGGATATCAAAGGGGCACTGAACTTCCGCCCGACGCCCGGCGGCAGCCTCATAGGCAGTTACGCGGAGTTCCAGCTGATAAGCAAAGATGCGGTGACACTTATGGACAACTACAAACTGGAGGCCGACCTGGACCTGATGGACGTGCCTTGGGAGCCCGTGGGGAAGGCCGGCGCCAAGTTTGCCGGTACCTTTGACGGCGATAGAAAGACACTCGAGAACCTCTTCATAGACAAGTCCAGTGCGGCGAATGTGGGGCTCTTCGGCTTTATGGAAGGAGACGTCAAGAACCTCGGTATCCTTAACGGCACGGTGAAGGGCGGGGGCAATGTGGGCGGCATAGCGGGGACAAACGAGGGCACCATTTTCGCCTGTTACAACAACGCCGCGGTGACCGGAACCGGCAGCAATGCCGGCGGCGTGACGGGGAGCATGGAGAATGGCAAAATCACCGCCTCTTACAACACAGGCACGGTGACCGTACAGGGCTATTATGCCGGCGGCGTGGTGGGGAACATATCCGGCGGCAATATCACCGCCTGTTACAATGCAGGCACGGTGAGCGGCAACTTTGCCGGCGGCGTGGCGGCGATCTGGTCTGGCGGCAATATCATCAGCTGTTACAACGCAGTCAAGCCGAACGGTAGCCAAGCCCGCAGCCTGATAGCGGAGCCGAATGGGGGGCTCAATGGCGGCGCGGTGACGTCCTGCTACGCTGTCAGGGGTGTTCCGCCGGGTTTCGGAGGATCGGGGAATCAATTCAACCTCGGTGACAGCTTTACCCCGGATAATGGAGTTAACAATGACGGCGATT
>BNXR01000296.1 GCA_025999735.1 Bacteroidia bacterium
TGGCCACCTTGCGCTCAAAGCCGAAATAGCCAACCACTCACAAGTTGCCTTTGCCCCTTTGGCTGCCCGCCTCATCGTCGGTGTGAACGCCGAGATGAGGACCTTCCCGGATTGGAACAACAAGTTCTTCCCCACCATGCTGCGCTGCGAGAAGACGCACTTGTGGGGCTACTTCATGTCGCCCACGCAGCGGATATTGGGTATCTGTACATCCGAGCCTGTGGCGTCGTACAACCTGAATTACATACAGGAAGGCAATATGGAGTGGTCGTTCGGGCATCAGATTAAAACGGCAAGCCTGGACTTGTTGCACAGGTTACCTTTGCCTGCCCGTCATCCGCAAGACATGGTGTCACTGCGTCCCGGTGAGAAAAAGCAGTGGACCATCCACCTGGGGGAGATAGACAAGCTGGACAACGTGAAGCCCACCTTAGCCTCGTGGGGCAGTAATCCGTTCATAGAATGTAGTCGCTATACGGTTGCAGAGGGAGAAGCGATTACGTACGAGCTGTTCGACTGCGACACTAAGAATAGCAAAGTCGAGATGCTCACTCCATCAGGTAAAGTGCTACCTGTGTCGGGGAACCCTATCTCGTTCAAGGACGGCAAAGGGGTCTATACGATACGCTTGACTGTCGGTGCGAAAACCAGTGAGGCGCTGGTCAATGTGCGGGAAAGCTGGTCGTGGTACCTGAAGAACGCCAGAGACCACGTGTTCAACTACCCGCCTATCATTGGTTTATCGTGCGAACAGTACTATGGCTACTATACCGCCTTCATCGGCACCAAGTACTTCCCTGACAAGGCGAAGGATAGGGTGCTCATCAAGCGCTTTGAGCACGACTTGGCGCGGATGTGGGACACTGTTACATGGCTGCCCAATCCTGCCACAACGCGAATAGTCCCAGTTGAAGCGCGCAACAGGCAATCATACCGTCCTCAAAGGTGAGGTCGCCCTCGGTGTCAATATCATCGCGGCGCGCCAGCAAGTCGTTGATGGCACGCGCCG
>BNXR01000297.1 GCA_025999735.1 Bacteroidia bacterium
AACGAAAAAAACGAAAAATGGTTTTGAAGCAATGAATTTGAAACTGAAAGAATTAGCAGAATCTGCGCAAATCCCTTAAATCCGCGTTATCAGTGTGTAAAAAATAAATAATTAACCGCCCGAAAGAGCAATAAGGAGGAAAACTTATGAGTAAAGGACTCAAAAAACAGGAAAATAAAATTCAACTCACTGACGTTGAGCGGGAAAATATCATTTTCTCGAATGTCGCCAAAATCATTGAAAGTCGCAAATTCAATGCTGTTTCGGCTGCTAACAGTCAGGCTATTTTGATGTTTTGGGAAATCGGGAAATATATCAATTCTGTTATTTTGGAATTTAGTCGGGCTGAATACGGCAAAAAGATTTTGTCGACAGTGTCGACAAAATTGACGGCTGAATACGGCAATTCCTTTGTCGAAGCCAATTTATACAGAATGAAACGTTTTGCAACTGTTTTCAGCGATATAAATGAGATTGCAGACGTTATGCCGTTTTTGAGTTGGTCGCATTTTTGCGAAATTATGCGTATAAAAGACAAACAAGCGCGACAGTTTTACGCCAAAGATGCGGTACAGCGGCAACTCGGCATTCGCGACCTGCGCCGACAAATTGCCCGCAAACCTTTTGAACGGCAGGAAATTGCAAATACGCAACTTACCGAAAATTCGCTCGTTCCGTTTAATGTGTTCAAAGACCCTTATCTGTTAGATGTTTTAGGACTGAAAGACAATTTTTTAGAGGCAGATTTGGAAAATGCAATTTTGGTTGAACTCGAAAAATTCATACTCGAATTTGGCAGCGGTTTTGCGTTTATGGAACGGCAAAAACGCATTATTATTGACGGCGATGATTTCAAAATTGATTTGCTGTTTTTTCACCGCGATTTGCGGCGTTTGGTTGCTGTCGAATTGAAGACAGGTAAATTCAAGCCACAATACAAAGGACAAATGGAGTTGTATCTCAAATGGTTAGGACGCTACGAACGGAAAGAGGGTGAGAATGCGCCCG
>BNXR01000298.1 GCA_025999735.1 Bacteroidia bacterium
AGGGGAGGCGAAGGGAAACCGAGACTGATAAGGGCGCATAGTCGCGGGCAGTAGACCCGAAACCGGGTGATCTAGTCATGCCCAGGGTGAAGGTGCGGTAACACGCACTGGAGGCCCGAACCCACTCCCGTTGCAAAGGTAGGGGATGAGGTGTGATTAGGAGTGAAAAGCTAATCGAACCCGGAGATAGCTGGTTCTCCTCGAAAGCTATTTAGGTAGCGCCTCATATGTATCCTCTCGGGGGTAGAGCACTGTTATGGCTAGGGGGTCATCGCGACTTACCAAACCATTGCAAACTCCGAATACCGAGACGGACTGTATGGGAGACACACGGCGGGTGCTAACGTCCGTCGTGAAAAGGAAAACAACCCAGACCCACAGCTAAGGTCCCAAATTCACTGCTAAGTGGAAAACCATGAGGAAAGGCACAGACAGCCAGGAGGTTGGCTTAGAAGCAGCCACCCTTTAAAGAAAGCGTAATAGCTCACTGGTCGAGTCGGTCTGCGGGGAAGATTTAACGGGGCTAAGCAGTGAACCGAAGCTTGGGGTGCATAACTTTGTTATGCGCGGTAGAGGAGCGTTCCGTAAGCCGTTGAAGGTGGATTGAGAAGTCTGCTGGAGGTATCGGAAGTGCGAATGCTGACATGAGTAACGATAATGCGGGTGAAAAACCCGCACGCCGAAAGCCCAAGGTTTCCTTGCGCAACGTTAATCGGCGCAGGGTGAGTCGGCCCCTAAGGCGAGGACGAAAGTCGTAGTCGATGGGAAGCAGGTTAATATTCCTGCACCTCGCGTAAGTGCGATGGAGGGACGGAGAAGGTTAGGTGTACCAGGCGTTGGTTGTCCTGGGGAAAGGCGGTAGGTTTGGATCTTTGGCAAATCCGGGATCCTTTAAGACCGAGCCCACGAGACAGGCAGAAAACTCGTATGCCGTCTTCTGCTTGAAAAAAAAAAGAATTACTAGGCCCGCTAATCACCATAATAGACAATAGACCGATAAGA